>JAFTWI010000025.1 GCA_017465345.1 Oscillospiraceae bacterium | reverse complement strand
CAACCATGCTTCAGGAATTCATCAAGAAGGCTCTCAAGGGCTCTCTTTTCTCCAAGGCTCACGTTGTAATCTGTATTCCATCAGGCGTAACAGCTGTTGAAAGACGTGCTGTAAAGGAAGCTGCTGAAAATGCAGGTGCTAAGAGAGTAAATGTCATTGAAGAACCAATGGCTGCTGCAATCGGTGCGGGACTTCCTGTTTCTGAACCGCAGGGCTCTATGATTGTAGACATCGGCGGCGGTACTTCAGAAGTCGCTGTTATTTCCCTCGGCGGTATTGTAACTTCACGTTCTGTTCGCTGTGCAGGTGACGCATTTGATGCTGCAATCATCAACTACATCAAGAAGAAGTACAACCTGCTCATCGGTGAACGTACTGCTGAAAATGTAAAGATTGCAATCGGTTCTGCTTTCCCTATGGAACAGGAAACTGAAATGGAAATCAAGGGTAGAAACCTCCTCAACGGTCTGCCTGAAAATATTCTCGTAACATCTACAGAAATCCGCGAAGCGCTTGCTGAGCCTCTTTCCAATGTAATCGAAGCTATCAAGGTTACTCTTGAAAAGACTCCACCTGAGCTTGCTGCTGATATCATCGATCAGGGTATCACACTTGCAGGCGGCGGCGCAAACATCAGAGGTCTTGACAAGCTTATCAACAAGGAAACAGGTATGCCTGTATACGTTGCTGACTCACCTCTTGACTGTGTTGCTGACGGTACAGGTAAGGTACTTGAAGAAATTGAGAAGCTCCGCGAGGTTCTCAACGACGACTCCAAGTATTATTAATCATAATTTTCAACATTTACGGGCGAACTATGGCTGTTCGCCCTTTTCAACTTGAAAGCAAGCTTTCAAGTCCGAGGTTTTTGACTACTGTAGCATAAATCGCTTGCGTAATGTGTATTCCGATTGAAATGTTTATAATCTGGGCGTAATTATTTTAAAGGAAAGGAGAGAGCTTTATGAAGGACTTTTTCAGTACAACCAAATTCAAGGTGCTTGTTGCTGTTATGGCACTGGTGCTGGGTGTTATGATTTATTCCGTTACAACGGGCGGCTACGCTTCTGACAGTTCTTCCGTGTTCAGCATCATTTTTGAGCCGTTCCAGAAGCTCTCCACCAATATTTCCGATAAGGTTACATCTACCCTTGATATGATGTTCAACGCTGAAAAATACTACAAGGAAAACATCGAGCTGAGAGAAAAGCTGAATGAGGTCTACAACGATATTATCGACTACGACCAGGTTACACGTGAGAATGAACAGCTCCGCGTCCTGCTGGGACTTAAGGAGGAGTACAATGATTATCAGTTCTCCCCTCCCTGCACGGTTATTGCGCGTACCACGAATGACCCGTACCATTCCTTCACAATCGACAAGGGCAGCAAGGACGGCATTGAGCCTTACGACCCTGTTATAACCTCATCAGGTCTTGTAGGCATCTGCTATGACGTGTCACGAAGCACAAGCAAGGTGCGTACACTTTATTCCCCCAAAACAGCGGTTGGCGCAACGGTTGTGCGTTCAAAGGCTACGGGTATTATTGAGGGTGACTACGAACTCACCGAGGACGGCTTCTGCCGTATGAATTACATCAGCAAAACCGCTGACCTTAAGGTCGGTGACATTGTTGTTACCTCGGGAAGTGAAACCTTCCCTGCAAATCAGCTTCTCGGCACAATTGAGGAGTTCGGCATGGAGGACAGCGGTCTTTCTCAGTACGCTGTTATAAAGCCTGCAATAAATCCTGACGATGTTTCAACTGTTTTTGTTATTACAAGCTTCAACGGTCAGGGCGGAACTGAAACGGAAGCGGAATAAATGGTGTTGTCCGATGAATATTGATTTAAAACGAAAGAAGGAAAAAAGGAATACCGTCATAAGATGGTGCATATATGCCCTGCTGCTGACGGTTTCCTATATATATATGACAACGGCGCCGCTGACTCTCAGAACGCCGCTTTTCGTTATTCCGATTGTTATGTGCATTGCAATGTATGAAGAACCTTTCGACTCGGCAATTATCGGCTGTGTTGCGGGACTTCTTCTTGACACGGCACAGGATACTCTTATCGGTGTAAGCGGGATTGTTATGCTGTGGTGCTGTCTTGGCACGTCACTGCTGTTTCATTTCTTTATGAGACGGCATATTGTAAATATTATTCTGCTTAACGCTGCTGCGGCTTTTATTCAGGGTATAGTTCATTACTTCCTGTTCTTTGCAATATGGGAGTATGACAGCAGCGGGCAGATTTTCATTGACAGGTTTCTGCCTGTTATGATTTACACGGCAATGGCTGTTCTGCCGTTTTATTTTATTATAAGATTTCTTGTGAAGAAATTCGGCATAATAGTGGAAAACTACATCGAAGAAAAATCCGACGACATAGTCAGAGAATAACCTGAAAAATGCTGTGCATTTTTCAGCTACAGGTTTTGCTTCGCAAAACACCGTAGTTTGTATGTTGAATAAAAATTCCGAATTCCGCATTCCTAATTCATAATTTACAAAGAGGGAGGGATAACCATGCATAAGTTTTTCGAGCGACTCAGAGCAGTTTTCTTTTTTATTGTAATACTTGCAATGTTTTCGCTGTGTGCAATCGACTTGATGAAAATTCAGATTGTTGACGGTGCTGAATATCTTGAAAAATCCAAGACAACAAGTCAGGCAAGTCAGGTTATCTCATCTCCGAGAGGCGAAATCGTGGACATAAACGGAAACGAAATTGTAAGCAACAAGACAGGCTTCAACGTTGTTATTGAAAAGGCTTTCTTCCCAAGCAACAAGGCTGAGATGAACCGCATTATCTGCGGGATTGCTGAAATTCTCGCTGAGGACGGCGTGGAGTGGATTGACACTCTCCCGATTACGATGGAAAAACCATATGAATATCTTGAAGCACGTGAAAGTGATATTGTAAAACTGAGAAAAAATATCGGTCTCCAGCACTACGCTACCGCTGAGGACTGTCTGACAGAGATGTATAAGCAGTACGAAATTGACAACAGCTACACCGAGGAACAAAAGCGCATTATTGCAGGTGTACGATACGAAATGGTTATCCGAAGCTTTTCCCTTTCAAACCGCTACACCTACGCTGAGGATATTCCGATGGATACGGTTGTAAAACTGAAAGAGGCGGCATATACTCTTGAAGGTATGGATATTGTTGAAGAAGCTATCCGTATCTATGCGGCGGGTGATGTTGCACCTCATCTTATCGGCACAATCGGCGCAATCAATGCGGAAGAATATGAAGAAAAGCGTGCTGAAGGTTATGCTCTCAATGATATAATCGGAAAAGCTGGCATTGAAAAAGCAATGGAGGACGAACTCCGAGGCGACAAGGGTACTCGAACTCTTGAACTGATGAGCGGCGTTGTGGTTTCCGATATTGTTACTCAGGAGGCTGTCCCGGGAAACACGGTTCAGCTTACTCTTGATGCTGAATATCAGCGTGATGTACAGGAAATTCTGGAAAACCATATTCTCTGGCTCAACAATCAGACTCATAAGGATAAAAAGGGTTACGAGGCTGACGCTGGGGCAATTGTTGTTCTTGACGCAAAGACAGGTGCACTTCTTGCGGCGGCTACCTCCCCAACTTATGATATAAATGATTATCTTACGGACTACGCTTCTGTTGTAAACGGCGAAAACGGGCCGCTGACAAACCGTGCTACACACGGTATCTACCGTCCGGGCTCAACCTTCAAGACAATTACTGCTACAGCTGCTCTGAACGAGGGTTTCCTTAACGGTGGAGAAACCTGCATTGTCTGCAACAACGTCTACACATACTGGGACGACTACAAGCCGAAGTGTACAGGATGGCACGGACGTATAAATGTTATTACTGCTATAGAGAAATCCTGCAACATCTTCTTCTATGAGCTTGGCAGACTTATGGGGCCTGATATGCTTACTGAATATGCAAATATGTACGGCCTTGGTGTAGACCTCGGTCTTGAAACAGGCGGCTACACCGGGCGTATCGCTAATCCTGACACAATATTTGAACTTGGTCAGGAATGGCAGGCAGGTCTTATTGTTCAGGTTGCAATCGGTCAATCCGAAACAGGTGTTACTCCCCTTCAGATGGCTGTTCAGGCTAACACGCTTGCCAACAGAGGTGTTCGCTACAAGCCTTATCTTGTAGACAGTGTGCACACATACAACATGGAGTCCCTTGTTAAAAAGACTCAGCCCGAAATCGTTGGTACTATTCCCGACAAAACGGGACAGACCTTTGACCTTATTATTCAGGGTATGGAGCAGGCTGCTGACTTTATGCCTTACAGCTACCCCAAGGTTTCGGATTATTACACGCCTTATCTGCTTTCCGAACTTCCTGAGCAGGCAGCAATCAAGACAGGTACTCCTCAGATGACTACCGCAGAAGATACAGGCTCGGCATTTGTCGGCTTCTATCCTGCCGATGACCCTGTTATTGCTTTTTCAGGCTTTGTTGAGCATGGTGAATACTCAAAGTTCATGATAAGACAGATTATTGAAGCTTATTATGATGAAAATTACGAGCCTGCAAAGCCTGCTGTAAACCCTCTTGCACTCACACCTGAGGAGATATTGTCAGGGACTTCAAGCAATAATACAGCGACAACTGCACAGGAATAAATTTTGTAAAAAGCTGTTGTATAAAATAGACAAAAACAACAAATCGTTTAGCAACAAGACGCCAAAAATGTGCAGATTAGTCAAAAACGCTTTGACAAATCTGCAATTTGTGGTATAATATAAATTAGCTGAAAATCTTATGCCGTAAGTGTTTTTTATCGGCTGCGGTATATCCCTCGAAAGGAGTTCCTTATGTCTAAAATTATTGCAATCACCTCCGGTAAGGGAGGCACAGGCAAATCTACTATATGTTCCGAACTCGGCTTCGCTCTTGCTAAGCAGGGTCACCGTACACTTATCATTGAACTTGACTTCGGTCTGAGATGCCTTGATATTATGCTTGGCGTTAAGGATAATATCACTTATGACCTCGGCAATGTTCTCAAGGGCGAATGTGATATTTACAAGGCTACAACCCCTGTAAAGCTTGCAAGTAACCTGAGCATCGTATGTGCTCCTGAGGATCCGTTTGCAAAGGTTGATGCTGAAACAATTTCTAATATCTGTAACGAAATGCGTAAGTATTATGAATACATAATCGTTGATACCTCTGCAGGTACAAATGAAAGCGTATTCGATGTTGTTGAACAGTCTGACCTTATTCTTGTAAATACAACTCCTGACCCGATCTGCGTTCGTGACGCAAGACTTATGTCTGACGAGTTCTACAAGAGAGGCAACAAGAAGCAGCGTCTTATCATCAACAAGGTTGACCCTGATATCTTCAAGGCTGATATTATTCCTGACCTTGACAATATCATTGATACTGTAGGTGTTCAGCTTATCGGTGTTATCCCAAGCGATAACGAGGTTGTTATCTCTACAGGTAAGGGTATTCCGCTTCCTTCCAACTCTCTCGCATTCAGAGCATTTGACGCCATTTCCAAGAGAATTAAGGGTGAAGATGTTCCGCTTAGCTTTAAGGTGCTTCTCCAGTAAGAGATTAACCTGCGGTTTGAATTGCTGAAAACCGCTTCTTCATAAACGAAAAAATAGAGAGGAATGATAATAATGAACATAGCATTGATTGCACATGACTCCAAAAAAGAACTTTTGGTTCAGTTCTGCATCGCTTACTGCGGTATCCTGTCCAGACACAACCTCTGCGCTACAGGTACTACAGGTAAAATGGTATCTCAGGCAACAGGTCTGAATATTCAGCGTTACCTCAGCGGCTCCCAGGGCGGCGACCAGCAGATCAGTGCAAGAATTTCCTGCAACGAAATTGACCTGCTCCTCTTCTTCCGTGATCCGCTTACTCCAAAAGCACACGAACCTAACGAGGCTACAATGCTCCGTCTTTGTGACGTACACAATATCCCTGTGGCAACTAATATTGCTACTGCCGAGGCACTTATCCACGCTCTTGAACGTGGTGACCTCGACTGGCGTCAGATTGTTAATCCTGCTTAATAAGGTAGCAACTTCAGGGGTACATAATAATGAAAACATAGTGCGTGAGAAATTCTTGCGCACTTTTTATTTTTGGACTCTTGACAAACTGCTTTTTTTAGGGTATTATTATTTCATAGCTTAAAGGCTGCGATGAGGAGAGTAACGCTTCTTCCAATCAAAAGAGAGGACTGAACCATGTTTGGTTGGCTGAAAAAGTCTGTGAGGGAGCTGCGTGAAGGACACCTTCTGAGCCGCCGTCTGATTAAGGACGGACGTACCCCTGCGTTAAAGGGTAATGAGGTTTCTGCTTTGCAGGAATGAATCTGGGTGGCACCACGGTAAAAAATACTTTTCAAGTATTATCGTCCCTTTGGAAGTTTCCAAAGGGATTTTTTGTTGCAGAAAAATAAGAAGGAGAGTTACTATGGCAATTATCACAAACAGACCAAAGGGTACGCAGGACGTTGTTCCTAACGAAGCGTACAAGTGGCAGACAGTTGAAAAGTGTGCGGCTGATACAGCAGAGTGCTACGGCTTCAAGGAAATCCGCTTCCCTACTTTTGAAAACACTGCACTTTTCAAGAGAAGCGTTGGTGACACCACTGACGTTGTTCAGAAGGAAATGTACGGTGTAACTGCTAAGAGTCCTGCAAACGGCAAGGACCCCGACGATTTCACACTCCGTCCTGAGGGTACAGCAGGTGCGGCTCGTGCGGCAATCGAAAACGGCCTGCTTAACGAGGCACTTCCACAGAAGGTTTACTATATTATTTCCTGTTTCCGTCACGAAAAGCCACAGGCAGGCAGACTCCGTGAGTTCCACCAGTTCGGTGCGGAAATGTATGGAAGCAAGGATGCAAGCGCTGATGCTGAGGTTATCGCAATGGCTAAGGCTCTCCTTGAACGTCTTGGCCTTGACAACGTTGACCTGTTCATCAACTCTATCGGCTGTCCCACCTGCCGTGCTGAGTACCACAAGGCGCTGAAGGCTTATTTTGAGAGCAAGAAGGCTGACCTTTGCCCGACTTGCCTTGACAGACTTGACCGCAACCCTATGCGTATTCTCGACTGCAAGAGCCCTATTTGTCAGGGTATCGCAGCTGACGCCCCTGTAATTCTTGATTTTCTCTGTGAGGAATGCTCCGACCACTTTGAAAAGCTAAAAAAGTACCTTACAGCAATGGATATCAAATTCAATATCAACCCGAAAATCGTTCGTGGTCTTGATTACTACACAAAGACTGTATTCGAGTTTATTACAAATGATATCGGTGCACAGGGTACTGTATGCGGCGGCGGACGTTACGACGGTCTGATTGAACAGCTTGGCGGCAATCCAACTCCTGCTCTTGGTTTCGCAATGGGTCTTGAAAGACTTATTATGACAATGGAAAGCAAGGGCGCAGAGTTTGCTCCTGCAAAGAAATGCGACCTTTACATCGCTTCAATGGGCGAGGCTGCACAGAACAAGGCTATCGTTCTTGCAAAGCAGCTTCGTGACGAAGGTTACTTTGTTGAGTTCGACACAATGAACAGAGGTCTGAAACCGCAGATGAAGTACGCAAACAAAATCGGTGCTACATTTACGATTGTTCTCGGTGACAACGAGCTGGAAACAAGCTCTGCAAAGCTGAAGAATATGGCAACAGGCGAGCAGACAGACATTACTCTCGGCGACGGCTTCATCGACGCATTTTCCAACGCTGTTGTAAGCGAGATGTTTGACGGGGTTATGGAGAATTTCGGAAACTAATTTTAATTGATATATCGAAAGGAAGTAATAAAAATGGCAGACAATATGAAAGGTCTTAAAAGAACCCATTACTGCGGCGAGGTTCTTACCGCAGGTGAAACAGTTACAGTCGGCGGTTACGTTGACACAGTAAGAAACAAGGGCGGTATTATCTTTATGGTAATTCGTGACAGAACAGGTATTGTTCAGCTCACCTTCAACGAAACAACCGACCCTGCAATCTTTGAAAAGGCAGCTTCCTGCCACGCTGAATACGTTATTATGGCTAAGGGCGAGGCTCGCACACGTGAAAGCATCAATGACAAGATTCCAACAGGACACATCGAAATTTTTGTTGACGATTTCCGTATCCTTGCAAAGGCTCAGACTCCTCCATTTGAAATTCTTGACGAAACAAACACAAACGAGGAGCTCCGTCTGAAGTACCTTTACCTCGACCTCCGTCGCCGTCCGCTTCAGGAAAATATCATCAAGAGAAGCAAGATTGCAAAGGTTGCTCGTGACTACTTCTACGAGAACGGATTTATCGAAATCGAAACACCGATGATGATCAAGTCCACACCTGAGGGTGCACGTGACTATCTTGTTCCTTCAAGAGTTCACCCTGGCAAGTTCTACGCTCTCCCACAGTCCCCACAGATTTACAAGCAGCTCCTTATGATTTCAGGCTTCGACCGTTACATTCAGCTTGCACGCTGCTTCCGTGACGAGGACCTTCGTGCTGACAGACAGCCTGAGTTCACACAGATTGACCTTGAAATGTCATTCGTTGACGTTGACGATATTATGGAAATGGGTGAGGGACTTATCAAACGTCTTTTCAACGAGGTTATGGATATTGAAATTCCTACTCCGCTGCCAAGACTCACTTACACAGACGCTATGAACCGTTACGGCTCTGACAAGCCTGACACACGCTTCGGTATGGAAATTCAGGACATCTCCGATATGGTCAAGTCCTGCGGCTTCGGCGTGTTCACTTCTGCAATTGAAGCAGGCGGCTCTGTTCGTGCAATCGTAGCAAAGAATGGCGCTTCCGTGCTCACAAGAAAGGAAATCGACAAGCTCACAGAATACGTTCGCGGTATCGGTGCAAAGGGTCTTGCTTACGTTCGTTGGGTTGATGATGCACCAAACTGCTCCTTTGCCAAGTTCATGGGTGAGGGCGAGGTTGACGCAATTCTTGCGAAAATCGGTGCAGAAAAGGGCGACGTTGTTCTCATCGTTGCTGACAAGAACAGCACAACCCTCTCCACTCTCGGCGCACTCCGTCTCAAGGTTGCAAAGCAGCTTGATATGATTCCTGAGGGCAAGTACAACTTCCTCTGGATTACTGAATTCCCATTCTTTGAAAAGGACGAGGAAAGCGGCGAGTGGCTCGCTATGCACCATCCATTCACAATGCCTATGGACGAGTGTATCCAGTACCTCGACAGCGATCCTGGCAAGGTTTACGCTAAGGCTTACGACCTTGTTCTCAACGGCACAGAGCTTTCCAGCGGTTCAATCCGTATCACAGACTACGAGCTCCAGCAGAGAATGTTCAAGGCTCTCGGTCTTACAGACGAGGAAATCGAAGCTAAGTTCGGCTTCCTTGTTGACGCTTACAAGTACGGTGCAGCTCCACACGGCGGTATGGGCATCGGTCTTGACCGTCTTGCAATGATTATGTGCGGCGCTGACAGCCTCCGTGATGTAACCGCATTTCCTAAGGTACAGAACGCTTCCGAGCTTATGTCTGCTTGCCCTGCTACTGTTGACAAGGACAGCCTTGATATTCTCGGTATTGCTGTTACTGTGGAAGAAAAGAAGGAAGAGGAATAATTTATAAAATCAAGAGTGCAAAGTAATAAATAAAACTATGCACTCTCACTTTAAAAAGGGGTAACACTATGCTGAGAAAAATTTTCACATTAACTGCCGCATTGCTTGTTGCTTTGCTTCTGACAGCCTGCGGGAAAAGCTATACTTTTTCACAGTATGAGCTTACCGAAGCAATGGGCGTGAAAAAGGAAGTTTTTGATGATATGGAGGTCAAGGCTGGAGTTGATGATGTTGACAACGAAATGATGCAGCAGGCTATGGCTGCAACAGGAACGGATTTTTACTCCTACAGCTTTGCTCACAGCGGCTCCGAATTGGATTATGACCTGATTGAGATAACCTTCGGCGGCAACAAGGTATGCGGCGTTTCGCTTTCTTCAATCACCTTTGAGGATTTGACAATTATCCCTTCTGAATACACTGTTTTTGGAATTCGTGCAGGCGACAAAATTGCTGACGCTGAGGCAAAAGCTGAAGCGTATTTCGGCGAAAAAGGCTCGGCACTTTCCGATGACAAAGAAATGTGGGCACTGACAGACGGAGTTCACGATTATATCAGCTATGGTGACTTTTCAGGAAAAAAGGGATATCTGCAGATAACTGTAAATCGCGATGAAGATGTTGTTATGAAGATTGAATACAGTAAGTACTGATAAAAAAAGCTGTTGCTTGATGCAACAGCTTTTTGTTTTTATTCAACTACAAACGGGTCTTTAGCTTCCTCGTTGTTATCTTCATCTGTCGGAGCAGCATAGCCCGAAAAAGAGGTTGTGTCCGCTTCAAGGGTAATATCCACATTGAATTCGTAACCTTCCCCTGCCACGGGCTTTCTGAATATTGTCAGCGTCAGTGTGTCCCCTGGGAGCTTCCCTGCGAGAACTTCGGTAACCTCTTCCGCGCCGTAAACTCTTACTCCGTCCATTTCTGTAATAACGTCATAAGGAATAAGCCCAGCATTTGCAACGCTGCAGGTCGGGTCGATTTCCATTACGCAGAGACCCGATTTGATTTCGTAACTGCTTGCCAAAGCGTCACCGATTTCCACGTATGATATGCCTACCTTAGTTCTTGAAGAAACATATCCATAAGCAATAAGGTCTTCAATAATCGGAACGGCATCGTCAATTGCAATGCTGAATCCGATGTTTTCGTAGGTTTCATGGTTCATAAGCGCAACAGCAATTCCCACAACCTGACCGTACATATTAACCATCGCACCGCCCGAGTTTCCCGGGTTAAGTGCTGCATCGGACTGTATACAGAGAATTGTGGAGCTGTTGATATAATCTGTATTGATTTCACGTCCGAGACCTGTAACATAGCCATAGGTAACGGTATTCTCAAAGCCGCCGCCTGCACCTGCAACTGCAACTGCCTCACCTATTACAAGGTTTGAAGATGTACCGAACTGCGCAGGAGTAAGGTCTGTTCTGTCAACCTTGATTACCGCAAGGTCGCTTTTCTTGTCCATACCAACGATAACAGCTTCTGCTTCTGTTCCGTCGTAAAACTCAACAGCGAAATCTGTTTTCCCATCAACAACATGTGCATTTGTAACGATATATCCGTCAGCTGTAACAATTACGCCTGAGCCTGAGGAAACATGTGTATAGGGCACTTCGTCAAAGGTTTTTATCTGCACCTGAGAAGGAAGAATGATTTTAGCCACGCCTACAGGAGTAAGCAAACCTGTTTCCTTGTTCTCGTAAAATTCCTCTTCAAGAACAGGCTTTTCAACTGTCGGAAGTTCGATTACAACGTGCTCCGCTTTCTGAGAAGCAATGCTTTCAAAAATAGATGGGGCTTCAGAAGCCTTTTCGGACATTTTTGCAATCAGCACAACCAGCAGAACAACAATTGTTATCAGAACAGCTATTACAGAAATGAGACCCCAGAAGCAACCCATTGAAATGCGCTTTTTCTCAGGCTCTTTCGCAGGGACTTCCGAGTCCTGCTGAGGCATATCGTAATTCTGCGGCAGAGTATAGCGTGCCGCCTCGTCAGAAGCACCGCCCTGCTCACCGCTGTTTATCTTATTTTCATCAAAGTTATTGTCCATTAATTCCTCCGTTAAGAGCAGTATTTTTAATTACCGAACTTACTTTACAATGTTTATTACGGGTCAGCAGAAGCTATGCGCCCTATCTGCGTTCATTTACAGCTTTTTTCAGACTGAAAGAAAATTCGGTGAATTTGTCAGGCTCGCTGCTTACACGGATAGTTCCCCCGTGCAGCTTGATAATTGAGCTTACAATAGAAAGACCGAGACCGACTCCGCCGGGGTCAATACCTCTCGATTCGTCGGTTTTATAAAAACGCTCAAAAACCTTGGAGATTTCCTTTTCCTTCAGACCTTCGCCGCTGTTTCTTATAGAAATTCTGCGCATATCGTCTTCCTCGCTAAACTCAAAGCGGATATATCCGCCGTTGTCAACAAATTTAACAGCGTTTTCAACGAGATTATAAACGACCTGCTGAGTAAGGTCAGGGTCAGCATTAAGACGGAAAGCGTCCGTGTCAAGCCCTTGAATATCAATATTCTTTTCCTCTATACGCTTTTCAAAGTTAAGCAGTGTCTGAAGAATAACAGGCAGTACATCAAAATCTTCCGTAGAAAGCTTAAGCTCGCCCGACTCATACTTTGAAATATTCAGCATTGAGCGCACCAGTCTTGCCAGACGGTTTACCTCCTTGGAAACAATTCTGAGATAATGGGTATGCTGCTCCTTTGGAATTGTTCCGTCAAGAATTCCGTCAACGAAGCCGCCGATAGTTGTCATCGGTGTTTTAAGCTCGTGGGAAACATTAGAAATAAAAGTTTTTCTTGTTTCCTCAATCTCTTCAAGGGAGCTTGCCATTTCATTCAGCGAATTAGCAAGATATCCCAGTTCATTTTCATCGGAAATATGGAGTTTCTGAGAAAAATCACTCTCACCAAATCGTCTTGCCGCAAGAGTCATTTCCTTGATAGGTGTAAGCAGACGCTTTGTTGACGTATACATAATAGTAAGTGTTCCTGCAAGTACAAGCGCAGCCGTAACAATAAGAGTAACAACCATCTGCACCGTATATTCAGTCAGCATATTATATCCGAGCCTTGAAATAAAGTAGTATATTTCGTCATTGATATACAGCTTCTGCCCGAAAATGCAGCTGTCCTCCTCATACACTCCGTCCAATGTGCTAAGCTCGTAAATTCCGTCCTCCGTGATGCGGTCACGAGCACTTTTTGCAATAATTTTGTCAGTATGCGAACACGGCGATGCTTCAGAACAAACCAAAGCAACGCCGTCAGAATCAGTAAGTGTTAAATCCACGCCCATGTACACCGACATATCATCGTAGATTTTTTTTAATTCCTGCACGTCAATTTCACCTGTGTCGGTTTTGGCGGAAACGGTAGCATCAATCATATCAGCCGCCCTTACCTTCATATAGTCGATACGGTCAGCTTTATATTGCTCACCCGATACAACAATCAAAACCGCACTTACGCAAATAACCGCTGCAGACAAAACAGCTGCACAAAGACAAAAAAATTCGGAAAAAACGCTTTTACGCATTAGCGTCCTCTTCAGCTTCGAACTTATAGCCTACGCCCCATACAGTCTTGAGCGCCCACTTTTCGGATACACCTTCAAGCTTTTCACGGAGACGCTTGATGTGCACGTCAATAGTTCTGGAATCACCATAGTATTCAAAGCCCCATACTTCATCAAGAAGCTGGTCACGAGTATAAACTCTGTTAGGGTTGGAAGCGAGGTAGAACAGGAGTTCAAGCTCCTTAGGAGGAGTATCCATAACCTTGCCGTCAACGCGAAGCTCATATCTTGTCATATTGACGATGAGCTTATCGTAACGAACTTCCTTAACCTCAGATTCGGAATTGGACTGACCGATACGGCGGGAAACAGCCTTGATTCTTGCAATAACTTCCTTTGTATCGAAAGGCTTAACGATATAGTCGTCAGCGCCCAGCTCAAGACCAAGAACCTTATCAAAAGTTTCGCTCTTTGCAGTAATCATAATAATCGGAACATTGGACTTCTTTCTGATTTCACGGCAAACCTGCCAGCCGTCAAGCTCAGGAAGCATGATATCAAGAAGAACAACATCAGGCTTGAGAGCGTTGAACTTTACAACAGCCTCATCGCCGTCATGAGAAATTATAACACTCCAGCCTTCTTTTTCAAGATAGAGCTTAAGGAGCTCGCAGATATTATTATCGTCGTCAACTACTAATACTTTTCCGAGTGACATATTAACCCATCCTTTCAGAATTCCGTTTCAATGCCGGTGTGTACACCTTGGTACAGCGTAATACAGAGATTTTGTACCGCCGACAAAATACGTTAGCATGAGACAACAGAGAATTCTATTAGAAAATATATTTAGATACATTAATTATAACAAAGTATGCAATATAATAAATGAATAAAATATGTATAAAATAATACTTATTTGTAAATTTAACAAAATGTTGCCATTATGCTTATAAATAGCAAATAAAAAATTCATTTTTTCAGCTTCGGCGTGCAACTGAACTTAACAGAATTGGTATCGAACGGTTGATTGCATTTTGATTTTCAGTGTGTTATAATTTAGACAATAAAACTAAAGTTACTTTAAAGGAGAACTGCAAAATGTCAGTAAAAATATGTGATAATCTCCGCGTACTCCGTGCAAGGGAACGCTACTCAATGGAGGATATTGCGGAAATAATCGGCGTGTCAAGGCAGTCTGTTGCAAAATGGGAAAGCGGAGAAACCCTGCCCGATATTGATAAATGCGTGAAGCTTGCAAAGCTTTACAAGGTTACACTTGATGATTTGGTAAATGCTACTGTTGAGGAACTACAATATGAAGACGATGAGGAAAAAGGGAAATACTGCTTCGGTGTGGTAAAAATGCAGGACGGAAAAGTCATTGTTCCCGACAAGGCAAAAGAGGTTTTCAAGCTTGATGAGGGCGATGCGCTGATGTTCCTCGGTGACAAGAAAAAAGGTATGGCACTTTTTAAGGTTGGCAAATTATTTTAATGGGGGTTACGAAAATGGAAGCGATATCAATTAAAGCGCTGACGAAAAAATACAAGGATTTCACAGCTGTTGACGCACTTGACCTCAGCATTGGAAAGGGTGAGCTTTTCGGACTGCTGGGTGTAAACGGTGCGGGCAAGACCACTACTATTAAAATGCTGTCTTGCCTCTCCAAGCCAACAAGCGGCAAGGCTGAGGTTATGGGATTTGACATTGGAGAAAAGCCTGACGAGGTAAAGAAGGTTATCAGCATTTCCACTCAAGAAACAGCTGTTGCACCAAATCTTACTGTTCGTGAAAATCTTGAATTCATTGCAAAGGTTTACAGTATTGACAACCCGAAAGCTGCCGCAGACAAGGTTATCGAGGAATTTTCCTTGCAGGAAAAGGAAAACGCACGCACTAAAACTCTTTCGGGCGGCTGGCAGAGAAAGGTAAGCATTGCAATGGCGCTTATCACCTCTCCGCAGGTGCTTTTCCTTGACGAGCCTACTCTGGGCCTTGACGTTCTTGCAAGACGTGAACTGTGGAGAGTTATTGAGCAGCTCAAATCAAAGATGACCATTATCCTTACCACGCACTATCTTGAAGAGGCAGAGGCACTCTGCGACAGAATTGCAATTATGACCCATGGCAAACTTCGTGCTGTTGGTACAGCTGAGGAGCTTAAACAGCTTGCTGGCAAGGACAATTTTGAGGACGCATTCGTAGAAATTGCAGAAAGGAGCGGCAACTAATATGAGAATCAAGGCTTTCGCTGAAAGAAATATCAAGGAGCTTCTCCGTGACCCGCTGAGCTACCTTTTCTGTCTGGGATTTCCCGTTGTAATGCTCATTCTTATGACAATTATCAACAAGAGTATTCCTCCGCAGGCTAATATGACCGTGTTCCGCATCGACAATCTCTGTGCAGGTATAACCGTGTTCGGTCTGACATTCCTTATGCTTTTTGCGGCGCTTCTCACTTCAAAGGACAGGACTTCTTCATTTCTTATGCGTCTTTACGCTTCACCTATGACGGCGGTTGATTTCATTGCTGGCTACTACATACCGTTGATTATACTTGCTATTATACAGTGCGTAATTACATTTGGCGCGTCCTTTATAATTGCAGCAATCGAAGGTGTAAGCCTTAACGTTGGAAACATTCTTCTTGCAATTGTAACTCTTATCCCGTCGATAATAATGTTTATCGGCTTCGGACTTTTCTTCGGCGGATTGTTCAGTCAGAATGCTGCACCCGGACTTTGCTCCGCAATTATTTCCGCGGCATCAATACTCGGCGGAATCTGGATGGACGTTGATGCAATCGGCGGTGCAATCGAAACTATATGCAAGGTGCTCCCCTTCTACCACGCTGTTAATGCGGCAAGATGTGCTGTTGACGGAAACGCTGGCGATGGCGTAACAAGCATACTGATTGTTGCGGCTTATATGGCTGTTGTAACAGTACTTGCAATTGTGGTATTCAGAAAGAATATGTCCAGTGACAATAAATAATACATAACGGCACTCCTGTTCAGAGTGCCGTTTTCATATCCAAAAAAGAAACCGTCCCGATGATTTTCGGGACGGTAATTTGTTATATCTGAGCAGAATAGTTAGGTGCTTCCTTTGTGATGTAGATATCGTGTGGGTGGGACTCCTTAAGACCTGCGCCTGTAATCTTAACAAACTGAGCCTTTTCATGGAGCTCTGGGATTGTTGCACAGCCGCAGTAACCCATACCAGAACGAATACCGCCGATAAGCTGGAAGATTGTATCGGAAACCTGTCCCTTGTATGGAACACGTCCTTCAACTCCCTCAGGAACAAGCTTCTTGTTGTCGGAGCTGCCCTGGAAGTATCTGTCCTTGGAGCCGCAAGCCATTGCGCCGAGAGAACCCATACCACGGTAAACCTTGAAGCGTCTGCCCTGATAGATTTCCTCTTCACCAGGAGCTTCGTCACAGCCTGCAAGAAGTGAGCCGAGCATTACAACATTTGCACCTGCTGCAAGAGCCTTAACGATGTCGCCTGAATACTTGATACCGCCGTCAGCGATAACAGGAATATCGTGCTTAGCTGCAACGCAAGCTACGTCATAAACAGCTGTAATCTGTGGCACGCCGATACCTGCAACGACACGTGTTGTACAGATGGAGCCTGGGCCGATACCAACCTTGAGGCAGTCAGCGCCAGCTTCGATAAGAGCTTCGGCAGCAGCTGCTGTAGCGATATTACCTGCGATAACAGGAATTTCAGGGAAAGCCTTCTTAACTTCACGAACAGCGTTTACGATGTTGATGTTGTGGCCGTGAGCAGAGTCGAGAACGAGAACGTCAACCTGAGCGTCAACGAGAGCCTTTGCACGCTCCATCATATTTGGTGCAACGCCGATTGCAGCGCCGCAGAGGAGTCTGCCTGACTTGTCACGTGCAGAGTTCGGATATTCGATAGCCTTTTCAATATCCTTGATAGTAATAAGACCCTTGAGAATACCGTTTTCATCAACGATAGGAAGCTTTTCAATCTTATGGTGCATAAGAATTTTCTGAGCAGCTGCAAGGTCAGTTCCTACAGGAGCTGTAACAAGGTTTTCCTTTGTCATAACGTCGCCGATAGGAATGTTGAAATCTGTGAGGAAGCGGAGGTCACGGTTTGTAAGGATACCGATGAGCTTCTTGTTTTCATCAACAACAGGTACACCTGAAATCTTGTACTTGCCCATAAGCTCGTCAGCCTCGGAAACGAGTCTGTCAGCTGTAAGAGAGAATGGGTTTACAATAACGCCGTTTTCGGAGCGCTTAACCTTGTCAACCTCTTCTGCCTGCTTTTCGATAGGCATATTCTTGTGAATGACACCGATACCGCCTTCACGAGCGATAGCGATAGCCATATTTGCTTCTGTAACAGTATCCATAGCTGAAGTAATAATTGGAGTGTTGAGCATGATGTTGCCTGCAAGTCTTGTGCCGAGGTTTACCATATTAGGTGTACAGTTGGACTCAGCAGGGATAAGGAGAACGTCATCAAAAGTGAGACCTTCCTTTACGAATTTGTTGGTGTAGTTCGTTTCCAGCATAAAAATACCTCCCCAAAAATTTTACATCTATAAAAATATATTTCTATTAGGATATCACTTTACCGCCCGTTAGTCAAGTGTTATTTCGTGAACATCGGGTTAGAAAAATATCAGATTTTACGGTGCAATTTTGTGCAATTCTTCACTGTGGGATTTTCCCGCTCTCTTTCAGCAGCTTATACAGCGTTGGCTCGAAGGAAAATTCATTCATAAGATTTTTCGCTTCGGCAAGATATTGCTCCCTGCCTCTCGGTGTACCGCTTCGTTTTACGGCACGGATAAGAATATTTTTCGGTGTATGTTCAAAACCGACAAACTCCAACAGCTGCGTTCTATAGCCGCAGTATTCCAGCAGGTTTGCACGGATAGCGTCGGTGCAGAGTGCCGCTGTGCGTTCCTTAATAATTCCATAGCGTGTAAGCAGGGAAAGCTTATCCGACTTCATCTGCGAATTAAGCTCATGCTGACAGCATGGCACGGAAAAAATCATATCTGCGTTACGCATTATAGCGTTGTGCAAAGCGTAGTCGGTAGCCGTGTCGCAGGCGTGGAGCGTAACAACCATATCAACCTTGCCCTGCACCGAAGCACCGCTGATATCGCCCATTTCAAACCGCAGATTTTTGTACCTGTACCTTTCAGCAGCGGCGTTACACTTTTCGATAACATCAGCCTTCAGGTCAAGTCCCAGCATATCAACCTCTCTGCCGAGAATTTCGGTGAAGTAGTGGTACAGCACAAAGGTCAGATAGGATTTACCGCAGCCAAAATCCACGATTTTCAGTGTCTTTTCTGTCAGTCCTCTTTCACGGACAGCGTCATCGATAATCTCCGTAAAGCGATTTATCTGACGGAATTTGTCATACATTGGCTTTGCGACCTTACCGTCCTTTGTAAAAACTCCCATATCCACAAGTGCAGGAAATGGCTTGTCCTCAGGGATAATGTAGTTCTTTTTTCTGTTGTGGGAATTGTCCTCACTTTTGCCAGAGTCTGCTTTTCTCTTTTTGTTGAACAGCACCTTTCCCTTCTTTGAAACGGAAAGCGCACATTCAAAACTTTCTCCCCAGGAATTCAGCTGACCGTAACCGCTGTTAAAAAAATCGGAGCATCTCTCAAAAGCAGTTTCAACGGAAATGTTCTCGTGGAAAACCTGCTTCTCGGTGTATTTTTCAATCTGATACCCTGATGCCTTTTTCAGCAGACAAATTTTTCGGTACTCAGAATTTTTCGGCGGCTTGCTTACAATTATCTTAGCGGGGCTGTCCCCGAAAATTATATCAAGACAGGATTTTATATCGTTCATACCTGCACACCTTTCCAGTAAATAAACTTACTAAATTATACCACGGCTGTACAAAATCGTCAAGATAAAGCAAATCCCCGAAGAAAAGCTTCTTCGGGGATAAATCAATTATGAAACCATAAGTCCGAGAATAGTGATGCCCTTATCCTCGCTGCCTTCAGCAGGCTTGATTTCGATAGTGTGCTTTTCTGTTTCCTTTGAAAGCAGAATCTGCTTGGTGTTGCCGTAGTTGCCCCAGCCGCCAGTGAAGTCTGCTTCAAGCTTGCCCTTACGCTCGCCGTCAACGTAAACCTCGTATGTGCCGCTCTTTCCGTCAACTGTACACATAAAGAACACGCCGAAATTCTGACACTCTACATCAAAGGTCATTGAGCCGCCCGAAGTGGTTTTCCAGTTATTCGGGAACTGATGATAGAAATCCTTATCCACAACCTCAAAGCCCTCGGAAGCTGTTGCTGTAATGTCAGCTGCACTCAGCATCTTTGCATTCTTGAAGTAGTCATTTGTGTAACCGTCAGCTGCAAATGCAGAAGGTTCCTCGGTGATTGTGTCAAGTTTATCATAAACCTCGTCGAGATAGCGTCCCAAGAGCTGGCCGATAATATCGTGACCTGCATCATTAGGGTGAATATTGTCCGGGGAAATTGCCTTCCAGTCGAGAGTGCCTGCTGCAACCTCAGGGTAAACAACCTCACGGTAGCTGATCATCGGCAAGTCGTAAGCCGCACCGATTTCCTTATGAACGTCCTGAAGGCTTGTGCCGTCCTCCTGAGTTGTGAACAGAAGCATTACCGCAGGATTTGTTTCGTAGGAAAGGATTTTTCTTACGAGACTGTCATAGGAATACTTGTTCATGGTCTTGTCGGTATCGTTAACCGAAAACTCAACGATAACAACGTCAGGATTATACGCAAGAAGCTGTTCGTCAACACGGTGCACGCCGAGGTAGCTGTTTGTGCCACCGATACCTGCATTTACAAAACCTATTTCAGTATTAGGAAACTTTTCGTTCCACCACTTATTGAACAGTGATGCATAGCAGTTATTGGGATTTGAAGCAAGGCTTCCCTGAGTAATCGAGCCGCCGATTACTCCCACAGTAACCTTTTCACCGTTTTCAGCCTTTTTCATTGCAGCCGCAAGGCGAGCAAGATTACCCTCGTTAAGGATAGCTCTGCCGTACATCTTGTCAGTAACGCCATTGTCAAGATTTACAGGCTCATTCGGGTCAACAGCATTCAAATCAGGAGCTGTTGTAACGATATCAGCGCTTGTTGTCTGTGCAGCGGTTGTATTTGCTGTTTCAGCCGCATCATTACCTCCGCAGGCTGTAAGGAGTGCACCGCAGAGTGCAATTGCAGCAATTGCGGAGAGGTGTTTCTTTGTCAAATTTATCAATCCTTTTCAATATTATATTTACTCCATAGCGGATAAAGAGTCAAGATATCCTGCAACAAAAACAGCAGAGGAGTTAGTATAAATTGTAGCCTCGTTAGTGGTGTAGCTATACGAAATATCATAATAGCACTTAGCCGGTGAAGCTTCCTCTGGGATATTCCACTGAGTAAAGTCGTCCTGAACAAGCTTGCTCGGACCGCACACAAGCAGTCCAGGTACAGGCTCTTCCACGTCATCAGCTTCTGACGGACGGTGATGAGGCTGCTGAGCTGACTGGCTTCCGAAGCCTGTTACATAGCAGACACCCATAGGGTTCTTTCCGAGAATATAATTCATCTGCTCACACACTGTAGCAAGATATTCTTCACAGCCGAAAATTCTGTATGCAAGAATAAGAACCATACTATCGGTCATTGCATACATATTGCTTCCGCGCACATAATCGTCAACGGATTTAGCAGTGCCATAGCCGCTTTTACGGCTGAGTCCGTACAGGTTATCCGCCTTGATACGCAGACGAAGGTGAAGATTCTGTTCAGTATACATATCACGAGGCTGGCTGCCGAAAAGATATGAAATCGTTCCGAAGCCGCTTACCTCACGGTTTACAAAACCTGCTCCGTCAACCTTGCTGCAAAGCTCTTTGATTTTATCATGGAAAAGCTCATCGCCTGTTGTTTCGTAAAGTTCGCACACTGCCCAGAAAAGCTCGTCATTGAAATTATCGTCATAGAAGTCACCTGCGGCATTGAGAGAAATAGTCGGAGGAGTTTCAAACGGCTCATAATTCGGGTTGTTCATAAGCCATATCCACGCATTGATAGAAGCCTCGTTAAGCCTTTCGGAAAAAGCCTTGTCAATGTCAGAAAAAACTCTCGAAGCAAGAGAAAACACGGCACAAGCACAAGCTGATGCCTGATGTGATTTTGAAAAAACATACTGCTCAGTATAGTCGTCCTCGGGCATAACCGATTCAGGTGGCTTTGCAGAAACTACCTTATGATAAATACCTCCGTCACGGGTCTGCATCTTCAGCAGCCATTCGAGTCCAACACGGCACTCGTTAAGAATATCGGGAATACCATTGCCCGATTCAGGGATGCCTGTTTCATCAGAAAAGCTGTCAGGGAAAAGCTGATAAGCATAAAGCAGATGGCCGAGGGTAACGCTTGTGCAGACGGAGAATTTTCCGTAACTGCCCGAATCGTGCCAGCCGCCGCTTACGTCAATGCGCTTGGACGGATTTTCAAAAAGCGGCACAAGGTCAGTATGACATGCCTTATGGACATAGTCCCCCGCAAAACGTCTGTCGAGGGCGGAGCATCTGTTATAATAAAGACCTTTGAGGAGTCCTTTTTTTACTTCACTGTAAGGGCTATCCGAGATAACAAAGGGCAGGGATTTTTTCAGTCCGATTTTTATGTAGTATTTTCCGCACATATTGAAAGTAGAAAAATCAATCAGCGAAACGGTGTCCCCCGAGGCCTTGTCATAAACAGTGCTGCGGAGAAGTCCCGAAAACATGATTTTACCGTTTCCGGCGTTTACAATCTGAAATGAGTCAGCACTACCGGCATAAACCGCAGTTTTGGTCTGATTGCTGATATAACCGATTTGGTTAAGCATAATTTTCCTGCTCAATCCGATAAGCTCCCCCTTTCGTATAATTCTTCTATATTAATTATACAACACTTTTCCAATAAAAGTGATAACCTTTTTAGTAGCTTTTTTATACGTTTTATTAATTATTGCTTGCCAATTGTGAAGAAATGTGGTAAAATTACACTAAATCACACTTGAAAGGAAGTTTTATATGAAAATTCTGCATAATGATAAAAATGTACTCTGGATGGGCAGACGTGATATAACTGAAAATGAAACAAAGCTTTTCCACGCAGGTGCACAGGCTATCGTTAAATTCAAGGGCACAAAGCTCGATGTTGAGCTGAACAGTTTCTGCGTATGGGGCAGCCTTAATCTCGGTGTTGTGATTGACGGCGAAATGAAGGGTATTCCTCTTTCCCACGATAACAACTGCAAATATATTACTGTAACAGCTGCGGAAAATCTTTCTGACGGCGAGCACACTGTTATCATCTACAAGCGTCACGCAGGAAATCAGTGCCTTTTCATCAAGTCATTTGAAACCGATGGAGAATTTGTTGCACCTGACGCTCTCCCTAAGAGAAAAATCGAGGTTTACGGCGACAGCGTCTGCGCAGGCGAGGTTATCGAGGCTTACGATTATGTTGCACAGTGCGACCCCGAGGGACACGACAGCAAATTCGACAATGTATGGAACAGCTTTGTAATGCAGACTGCACGCAATATTGACGCACAGATTCACAACATCTGTCAGGGCGGTATTGCTCTTTTTGACAAGACTGGCTACTTCCATATGCCTGACTGTATCGGTCTTGAATCAACCTATGACAAGACCTGTTACTTCCCTGAGGGCGGCGATATCACAAACTGGGATTTCAGCAGATACACTCCCGACATTGTAATCATTGCAATCGGTCAGAATGACCAGCACAATGCTGTAACAGACCAGAATGACCGTAACATTTCCGACCCTGTTTACAGAAATGAATGGAAAACAGCTTACATAAAGATGGTGCGTGACCTTGACAAGCATTACGGCGGAACAAAGTTCGTGCTTACCACCACAATTCTTATGCATGATGTTGACTGGGACAATGCGATTGAGGAAATCAAGGACGAACTGAACGGAATGGGTATCAAGGCATATCACAATATGTTCAGCAGAAATGGTGCAGCAACACCAGGACACCCAAGACTTTCCGAGCACAATGAAATGGCTGAGGAGCTTACAAAATTCATCAAGGAAAATGTAATATAAAAGATAATGGGATACCAAACAAATTGGTATCCCATTAATTTTACAGTAAAAACAAAAAGCACACCGAATTGCTCCGATGTGCCGAAAATCATGTTCCTTATCTTGTTTCTTCAGCAAAACCGCTTTCAACGAGTTCAATAAGACCTGTTACTGCAGCTTCTTCGTCAGCACCGTCAGCGATAATTCTGATCTGTGTGCCGCCTACGATACCGAGGGAAAGGATGCCGAGAAGGGACTTAGCGTTTACGCGGCGTTCTTCCTTTTCAATCCAGATAGAAGACTTGAATTCATTTGCCTTCTGGATGAAGAATGTAGCAGGACGTGCGTGAAGACCAACCTGATTCTGAACCATTACATCTTTAACGAACATAATTACTCTCTCCTAACTCATTTCATTACATATTGAAATACTGTATAGTCTGTGTTTATGTTAATATTATACCCTGCAAATTCCCGTTAGTCAATTCAAAATTGTTACGAAAATGCCTGTTAAGCGAAATTTCTGCTTTTTAATTAATTATTGGATAACCTCGTCCCTCAATTTTGGTAACAATAACGAATTTTATCACCTATGAACAATTTCCAACACGATTTTATAGTGAATTTACCCTAAAATTTTTAATATTTTAGCGGAGTAAAGTTCATTTCGTGTTCATATTGGCATTTTCTGTATATTTTGCGTACATATCGGGACGTCGCTCTTTGGTTATTTTAACGGCTTCATTATGACGGAATTCTGCAATATTCTTGTGGTGTCCCGTCAAAAGCACAGGAGGCACGCTTTCTCCCTCCCACACCTCGGGACGGGTATAGTGCGGATACTCCAGCAGT
The DNA here is from genome assembly GCA_017465345.1 of Oscillospiraceae bacterium. Classification (GTDB taxonomy): domain Bacteria; phylum Bacillota; class Clostridia; order Oscillospirales; family Ruminococcaceae; genus RGIG8773. The sequence goes on along the minus strand of JAFTWI010000025.1, from coordinate 8,183 downwards.
CCCGAAAAATGACTTTCCTCCTGAAAACATTCCTCTGAGGACAGCACACCGTCGCACATTCTTGCAACAGCGTCCGTAACAACCAGTGCAGGCAATTCACCGCCTGTCAGGACATAATCACCGATTGATATTTCTTCGTCAACTATTTTGTCTATCACACGCTGGTCGACTCCCTCATAGTGTCCGCAGATAATGAGGATATTATCCATTTTTGACAATTCAACCGCACGCTGCTGAGTAAAAGTTGCACCCTTGGGGGACATATAGATAACGTGAGGTTTTGCGCCAATCTGCTCCGTAACCGCAAGATAACAGCGATAAATCGGTTCAGCCTGCATAACCATACCCATTCCACCACCGTATGGCGTATCGTCAACACGACGGTGCTTGTCGTTGGAGTAATCCCTTATCTGGTGGCAGTGAAGCTCGATTTTTTCAGCCTTTCTTGCCCTGCCCACAATGCTCTCATTCAACACCGTTTCGCACATATCGGGAAAGAGGGTAGCAATATCAATCCTCATCGAAAAGCCCCTCCAGAACGTGGATTTTCATTACGCCTGCATCAATATCCGTGTCAATTACAACATCGGGAATAGCAGGAATAAGGCGGATTTTGCCGTCCTCACCCTTGATGTGATATACGTCATTTGCACCTGTGAAGCTTACCTCGCAAAGCTTGCCGTAGCTTGTGCCGTTGTCATTGTCGATAACCTCAAGTCCGATTAAGTCCTGCACGAAGTATGCACTCTCCTCAAGCTCAACATCTTCACGGTCCATATATAATATTTTATTTCTCAAACTTTGTGCCTGTTCAACGGTGTCCACGCCCTTGATTTTCATCAACACGATGTTCTTGTGAGGGTGTGCACGGACGATTTCAACAGGTGTTTCGCCCTTGTCGAAGTAGAGTTCATCAAATTCGCAGAGGAATTCCTTCTCATCGCACCACGCTTCAACACGCACCTCGCCCTTCAATCCCTGAACGGCAACGATTTTTCCTATTTCAAGAAAACGCTTCATTATGGTCTCCTTTCATAAAAATGGGGAAATATCCGATGCAAAGCATAGGGTATTCCCCTGATTGTTATTGAACCTATTAAAAGAATTTTGACGCAGTCAACATTCTTGGAGTTCAAAAATGCACCGCATTTTTGAATTTTTAGTCTATTTCTACCATAATTTTCTGGTTCTGTCTGCCTGCGCCTGCACGCATTACAGTACGGATAGCCTTGGCAATTCTGCCCTGCTTGCCGATTACTCTGCCCATATCGTCAGATGCAACGTGCAGATGATAAACGATAACGCCCTCTGCGTCAGGCTCGTCTATATCAACCTTTACAGCTTCCTTGTCTTCAACAAGACCATTTACAATGCTGATAAGTAAATCTTTCATAATTAACACCAATACCTTTCTGTTTTCGTTATACAATAAAAAAGCAAAGCCTTGCGAAGTAACGAAATCGGCGGCTTTGCCCATGGGATTGATATGCGGGTTAAATAGCCGTTTTAAACGGGAACGAACGTGATGTCCGTCCCGTCGGCTTTAAACACCTGCTACGCAGATGCCATACAAAACGTGCACATTTTGTATCTTACTTAACACCGTTCTGGTCAAACAGCTTCTTAACTGTTTCAGTTGGCTGAGCACCGTTAGCCATCCACTTCTTAGCCTTTTCAGCGTCGATCTTAACTGTGGAAGGTTCTGTTGTGGAATCATAGTAGCCGATTTCTTCGATAAATCTACCATCTCTTGGGTATCTGGAATCTGCAACAACGATTCTGTAGAAAGGAGCCTTCTTAGCACCCATTCTTCTGAGTCTGATTTTTACTGCCATTTATATTCACCTCCGAATTAAAATTTCATTGACTTTATATCAAAACGTTTTTCAACGTAATGAACTAAATTAAACCCGTGTAGAATACCACACCGAAAGCAACCAGCGCCGCACCTGCAATACACAGCAACACACGCCACTTTCTGCGCCGTTTCTTCGTAGGCTGTTTCATAGGATTTCTCATCACCCAATAATCAACATACCACTTGAAATCCAGCACCCCCGCCAGCACGTTGAACAAGCCAACAGCGGCGAAAAGCACGAAATAAATGATATCCATGTAAAACACCCGTGTTTTTTATCTCATAGGAGGCATCATGCCAGGTGGAAGACGAAGCTTGTTTTTCTTGCCCTTTGCGTTCTTTCCCATAACGCCCATCTGCTTCATCATCTTCTGCATTTCCTCAAACTGTCTGAGCAAACGGTTTACGTCAGCAACGGTGTTACCGCTGCCTGCCGCAATTCTGCGCTTTCTCTTAGGGTCGATAATTGACGGCTTAGCTCTTTCCGCAGGAGTCATTGAAAGAATCATTGCCTCGATACGATTAAGCTGTCTGTCATCGATATCCATATCGTCAATCTTGTTGCCAACACCGGGGAGCATTTTGAAAATGTCCTTCAAAGCGCCCATTTTCTTAATCTGCTTCATCTGGTCAAGCAGGTCTGTAAGGTCAAAGTTGTTTTCCTTGAGTCTGCCTGCAAGCTTCTTGGTGTTTTCCTCGTCAAATGTGGACTGTGCACGCTCAATGAGAGTGAGCATATCGCCCATTCCGAGGATACGTGAAGCCATTCTTTCAGGGTGAAACTGTTCAAAGTCCCCGAGCTTTTCGCCCGTACCCACAAACTTGATTGGCTTACCTGTTACAGCGAGAACGGACAGTGCCGCACCGCCTCTTGTATCTGAATCGAGCTTTGACATAAGCACGCTGTCAATTCCGAGAGCGTCATCGAAGGACTTTGCAACATTTACAGCGTCCTGACCTGTCATAGCATCGACTACAAGCATAATTTCGTTTGGTGATGTTTCAGTCTTGATAGCCTTGAGCTCATCCATAAGCTCCTCGTCGATATGCAGACGGCCTGCGGTATCGAGGAGCACCACGTCATTGCCGTGGTCTTTTGCGTGCTTTACGGCTTCCTTTGCGATGGTAACAGGGTTAATCTGTCCCATTTCAAAGACCTTTACATCAGCCTTGTTACCCACAACCTGAAGCTGATTGATAGCAGCTGGACGATAAACGTCGCAGGCAACCAGCAGCGGGCGCTTGCCCTGTTCCTTGAAGAACTTTGCAAGCTTTGCAGCGTGAGTAGTTTTACCTGAACCCTGAAGACCGCACATCATAATAACGCAAGGCGGTTTTGAAGGGAAGTTTATTCTTGCATTGCTGTCACCCATAAGGGCAATCAGCTCTTCATTTACGATTTTGATAACCTGCTGTCCCGGAGTAAGGCTTGTGAGCACGTCCTCACCTACAGCACGCTCGGAAACCTTTGCAACAAAGTCCTTAACGACCTTGTAGTTTACGTCCGCCTCAAGCAGAGCCATACGCACCTCGCGCATTGCCTCTTTAACGTCCGCCTCGGTGAGCTTACCTCTGCCTTTAAGACGCTTGAACACGCCATTCAATTTTTCGGAAAGACCTTCAAACGCCATAAAAACCTTCCTTTCGCAATCTCGTTTATGTTAAGTGTATCAGAATAATTCCTTATTATCCTCAGCAAGCTGTTTCAGATATTCGGCGCGCTTCACGATAGCCTTGGGGTTGCCGCAGTAAACGCACTCATTTTTAATCTGACCTGCAAGCTCAGCAATTTCGTTCATCATAGCATAAAACTTCTCGCTTTTTTCAGCGAGCCCGAACTTTTCTTCCATTTCAAAGAGAGTCTGTTCACCGCGCTTTATGCTGTCACGCACGCCCTGACGGGTGATATTTTCGTGCTCGGCAATTTCGGACAAAGACAAATCCTCGTTATAATAGAGGTCAATAACATCTTTCTGCTTATCTGTAAGCATCGGGGAATAATAGTCCAGCAGGACGGAAACACGCAAATTCTTTTCAGTATTCATCACGTTACCCCTTTTCGAAATCATTGTAAAGCGAAATCACTTTACATATTATACTACATCTTCTCCGATTTGTCAAGGGGGTAAATTTATTTTTTTGACAATTTATAATTTGCCATCTTTGAATTTTACTGTTGATTTATTTCACTAAGTATAGTATAATTATGCTGATTAAAAGTTTTTATTTTCAGAAAGGACTGATACTATGGCTAAAATTGATTACCCATATGTTTGGACTGACAAAAAGCGCACCCTGTTCGGCTTGCCTATTTCCTTCACACGCTACATTCTTACTGAGAAAAAGCTCATCACACGAAAAGGTCTGCTGTCCATCACAGAGGACGAAATCGAGCTGTATCGTGTTATAGATAAAAAGCTTATCCAGCCTTTCGGTCAGAGAATTTTCGGCTGTGGAACAATCCACATCAACTGCCGTGATACTGACACTCCTGTGAAGGAAGTCGTTTCCGTTAAAAACCCTCGCGGCTTTATGAATACACTTGAAGAGCACGTTGACAAACAGCGTGACAAGTACCGTACAAGAGGCAGAGATATGATTGGTGCCGACCTTGATGGCGACGACTGCGACTGTGACCACGAATAATATGCTGGATTTTATAAAGGAAAAACAGGATTGCTGGGATTACCTCAAGCAAACCAACCTACCCATATTTATATATGGTATGGGTGACGGCGCACTGAAGATTATGCGTGTCTTTGAGCAGTACAAAATCCCCCTCGCAGGTTTTTTTGCCAGTGACGAGTTTGTACGCGGACATACCTTTGAGGGCCACCTTGTCCACACGCTGTCCCAGATTGAAGCACTGATTGATGAATTTGTGGTGGTGCTTGCCTTTGCGGCAGGGTATCAGAGTCTGTACGACAGAATTAACGAGATTGCGGGGAAGCATATTCTTCTTGCGCCCGATGTTCCCGTTGCAGGAGACGGACTGTTCACATATAGCTACTGCGTGGAAAATGCCGAGAAAATTCAGGCAGTATACGATATGCTTGCGGACGAAAAATCAAAGCAGGTTTATGCCGATGTTATGAATTTCAAAATCAGCGGCAAGATTGATTACCTCAACAACTGCACCACACCCAAGGAGGAGATTTACTCCGAAATTATCAAGCTTAGCAAGGACGAGGTTTTCGTGGATTTGGGCGCGTACAACGGCGATACGGCGCAGGAGTTCGTTGATGCCTGCGGAGGCGATTTCCGTCACGTCTATGCCTTTGAGCCAAATCCGAAAAACTTCCGCAAAATGACGAAAAACCTTCCCGAAGATGAGAGGATAACTCTTTTCAACGGTGCGGCGTGGAGTAAGTGCGGCACTATTGAGTTTTCCGCAAACGAGGGAAGAATGTCCCGTGCAAACGGTGCAGGGAAAAAGGTTGAGATACCAACCTATGCGATTGACGAGGCGGTTGCCGAGCAGGCTACGGTGCTGAAGCTTGACGTCGAGGGCGCTGAGCGTGAGGCTATACTCGGCGCAAGACGCCATATCGCAGGTGGCACGAAAATCCTTTGCTCGCTGTATCACCGCAACGAGGATATGTTTGATTTGCCGCTGCTGATAAAGGAAATCAATCCGAACCTGAAATTCTACATCCGTCACCAGCTTTATATTCCCGCCTGGGAAACAAATTTATATTGTATATAGAGGTTTTGAAATGCTTACAATGCTTTACACGGTTGGCAACAAGATTTATGTCAACCTTACAAACCGCTGTCCCTGCGCGTGTACGTTCTGTATACGTCAGAATGGTGACGGCGCTTACGGCTCGGACAGCTTATGGCTGGAGCGTGAGCCTACAGTTGATGAGGTTATTGCCGAGTTCGGCAAGTACGACATCAGCAAGTACACAGAGGTGGTTTTCTGCGGCTACGGCGAGCCTATGGAGCGTGCCGAGGACGTTGCCTTCATTGGTCGCTACGTCAAGGAAAATCTCGGTCTGCCCGTACGTCTGAATACCAACGGACTTGGCGACAAGATAAACGGCAAGCCCACCGCTGAAATGCTGGAGGGAGCGGTTGATATCGTGTCAATCTCCCTTAACCAGTGCGATAAGGAAAAATACAACGCCGTAACCCGTCCAAAATGGGAGGACGGCTTCGACGCAATGATTTCATTTGCGGCGGACTGCAAGAAGTTTGTGCCAAAGGTGATGTTCACGGTTGTGGACGTTATCCCGCCTGAGGATATCAGCAAGTGCAAGGCACTGGCGATGTCATTGGGGATTGAACTCAGGGTTCGCCCTTATGACAGTTAAAAAGGTGCACAAGACCTTTCGGGTTTTGTGCACCTTTATTTTATTATGTATTTATTATTCCTGCTCTGCGGCAGTGTTTGCCTCAACAGCCTTCGTTTCCGTGAAGTATCCCAGTCCAAGCAGTATGAACAGGTATGGCGTGGTATAATACATAGAGTTTCCGATAACTGCTGAAATCAGGTAGAACATTGCTGCACCAAGGCCGATTAGTTGTGTATCGGTAAGCTTTTTGCGATATTTCAGTCCCCTCAGGTACACGGTGAAAATCGCAGCAATATACACCAGTGCGGCAGGAATGCCAAAACAGATAGCATAGTTCATATATTCGCAATGACAGCGCTCGTTATCACCGTTTGAATCATTGAACATACGTCCGAGTGTAGCATCAGCGCCGTGACCCTTAAGCGGTTCTTCGGCAATATACCTCAGTCCGTTTTTCCAAAGTATAATTCTTGTTACTCCTGTTGATAATTCAGCGCTTTCCTCGCCGTTTGCAAGCGCATTTGTGTCATTCTGAATTTGGAAAAAGTTGCTGGAGATGTTTGTTCTCAGCCTTTCCGAAGTCACACCTCCGAAAACAAAGGTCAGAATAAACAGTGCAATAGGAATAAGGGTTACAGGCTTGAGCTTGGATTTTGCAATTGAATACATTACACATGCGAAAATCAGACTTGCGAGGGCAGAAATCTGACAGCCGAAGGTATCATTGATTACCAGTGAAAGCGTCGCAATAAAAAATGTTACCGAAAAAAGTGCTTTTTGCCATTTCTTTGGTGATGTGATTATAAGCATTGCACTTACGGCAAGAGACATTAGGATATAATATCCGTAATGATTAAACTGGCTGAAAACAAACAGCATATCATATGTATTCAGCACATATTGTTCGTATATTGTTATCAATTCAAGTACAGCAGACGTTCCAACGAATGCGTAAAGCCAGATTTTTTTCTGCTTATCGCTGCTATTCATGGCAATTATGATAAAATAAACTATGTATCCGAGATATCCGAGAAGCCCTTCCTTACGGTATTCAAAGCCGTGAATCATAATGTAAAACCAGCCGTTAAGCATAGTTGTAACAACCATAAGAATTGCAAAATAAAGAAAAAAAGATATAGGAACATGTTTTTTTATGAATTCTTTTACGTCAATTTTATTATTGATAAGGGCATAGCGTAAAACAAACAGCACAATTGACACAAATCCAACCACAAGAGTTGTTCTGTTGATTGTATCCCAAAAATACGGGAAAGAAGGAATATATCTTGTGTTGATAAGGACGCAAAGAGGATTTATCATGAAAACAAAAGAAAGAACAAAAGATATAATATTAAAAAAACTATCAGGTATGCTGCATATAACTTTTTTTATGCTTTGGAATAATGTAACATTTTTTAAAGCAGTCATTTGAAAAATCCTTTCCGTAACATAATACTCAGACAATTATATCATATTTGTTCTTAAAATGGAATACCTGAATGAATAATTTTACATGAGAAAATGTTGATTTTTAAGCTGCGTTATGTTATGATTAAAAGTGTTTGATGTATTATTTATATAAGCTTATATATTAAGGAGAAGAAAAATGGCAAAAGAATTTTATGCAAGAAAAACTATGCACAAGGGAATTGAGGTTGTGGAGCTTGCTGCTGAAGGCTACTACGCAATTGTTGCACCGTCTCTCGGAAGCAACGTGCTCCGTTTCCGTGACAACGAAAAGGGTATGGAAATTTTCCGCTACAGCGACGACCTTACAATCAGCGAGTTTATGAACTCCCCTGAAATCTGGGGTCTTCCTACTCTTTATCTTCCTAACAGACTTGACAATGGTGTGCTGAAAACATCTGACGCGGTGTATAACTTCCCTGTGAACGAGGACCGCTTCAAGAATCACCTCCATGGCTTCCTTCACAAGGCTGCACACAAAATCAAGGCTCTTGCAGCTGACAAGACAGGCAGAGCTTACGTTACAACTACATATACACACGACGAAAGCAGCTTTTTCT
>JAFTWI010000190.1 GCA_017465345.1 Oscillospiraceae bacterium | reverse complement strand
CGTATCGTATTCAATTGTATTAACTATAACATTCCTGACGGAATTTGTCAAGGGCAAAGAAAAAACACCGTGAAAGCCGAAGCTCTCACGGTGCGTAAAAATCAATTATGCCTTTTCGCTTTCGAGATACTTGTATACAACAGCTGCGAGTGCTGCGCCAACGAGTGGGCCAACGATAAATACCCAAACGCAAGCAATTGCGCCTGTGTTGCCTGTGAGTGCTGCAACAATTGCAGGGCCGATACTTCTTGCAGGATTTACAGATGTACCTGTAAGACCGATACCGAGGATGTGTACAAGTGTAAGTGTAAAGCCGATTACAACGCCTGCAAATGAGCCATGGCCAGCCTTCTTGGATGTTACACCGAGGATTGTAAGGACAAAGATGAATGTGAGGACAATCTCAACGAGAAGGCCTGCAACAGCGCTTCCGTTTACGCCTGCAAGGCCGTTTGAACCGAAGCCGCCTGTTTTATCTTCAACACCGCCGAGTGAAAAGATTGCAGCGAGAACACCTGAACCTGCAAGTGCACCGAGGCACTGGGAAACAACGTATCCGATGAAATCCTTGCTTGTCATTCCACCGCTCATAAGAACGCCGAGGGAAACAGCAGGGTTAATGTGGCAGCCTGAGATATTGCCCACGCAATAAGCCATTCCCACAATTACAAGACCAAAAGCAAATGCGGTAAGGATATATCCTCCGCCGTTTACAGCGTCACAGCCGACTAACATTGCTGTTCCGCAGCCAAGAATCACCAGCACCATTGTGCCGATAAATTCAGCTATGTACTTTTTCATAGAGTTCATTTCAAATTCCTCCCAATAATTACTTGACGGGTGCTCCGTCTTATGAAAATTGTACCACAAAATATTATAATACGCAACATCAAATTGTAACTATTTCATAAATATTACAGAAATTGCCGCAAGAGACACGCTCCTGCGGCAATTTACACTAAGCTAATTACTTGGATTCCTTATCGTTATCGTTGATTTTCTTCTCAACCTTTTCAAGTGTATTAGCAGCAAATGTTCTGCCGCCGATACCGAAAGCAATTGCAAATGCGATGCAGATTGCAGCGATGATAAAGATGAATGTACTTTCAACGATAGCTGTTGCAACGCCGAGCTGGCTGAGGCAGAGGAAACCTGTTACAACGTAAATTGCAATTTTAGCGATAAGAGCACCGCCCTTTGCTTCAGGGAACTTCTTAGCGATTGCGGATTCAGCTGTATTGCCTGCGAAGATGCCGATTGCAATGATAAGGATTGCACTTACAACAGCAGGAACGTAGCCGAGTACAATTGCACCGATTTCTGTAAGTACAGGAAGTTCAAGCACGTTTACGCCCTGAACAAGGAAAATTACAACGAGGACATACTTAACAGCCTGGCTGATAACCTTGGAAAGAACAAGCTTCTTGGAAGGTGTACCTGTAATCTTTTCAACGAGAGTATCTGCACCAACGCCTGCGAGGAGGTTTTCGAGGAGACCTGCAACAAGGTTTGCAATGAACACACCTACTGCGATAATTACAATAGCACCAAGAACGTTAGGAATGATTGCGAAGATTGTGGAAACGATCTGGCTTGCAGGGTTGGAAATTGCTGCGATACCGAGCTGTTCGAGAGCAGCTGTTACAACAAAAAGAATTACGAGACCATAGATAACATTAACGATAATGTTGGAGAAGGTTGTCTTTTCTGTAGCCTGTACCCCTGTTTTTTCCTGAAGCTTGTCAACCTTTGTAGCCTTAACAAGCGGAAGGAGAAGATCCTTGAGAATCTTTGCGATAAACACGCCTACAACAACGATAATGCTCGCAGCAACGAGCTTAGGAATAAAGTTGAGGAATGTATTTGCAAGATTTTCGATTGGTGCGGAAACGCTGTTCATACCGAGCTTATCAAGAACACCCGGGAGGAAGAGAAGGAATACAACGAAATAAACAAGCTTAGCAATAAATGCCTTTGCACTGTCGATTGATTCCTGCTTCATACCTGTCTTTTCAGTGAGCTTTTCGCCCTTGATGAGACCGAGAAGTTTCGTCACGAGCTTCTGTGCAATCTTTGCAACCACAAATGCAACAATAAGCAGAAGAATTGCAAAAATTACGTCAGGCACTCTGTTCAGCAATGAATTAAGAAAGTTCTTTAATGTATCCATTTTTCAGATACCTCCTAAAATTTTTTCCGTCACGTCCCCTTTCTTCACAACCTGACGGAGAGGAAGCAAAGACTTTGAATTTTCAATAATCCCTTTTTCACACTAAAGTGCTTTGTAAGGTCATTGTAACATAACTGTCAACCATTGTCAATAATGTAAAAAAATGAAAACGGTTACTCATCTTATTTTTTATTAAGCACACTTTCAAGCATACTAAAATATTCCTGTTTTATATCAGCAGGACGTATAATTTCAGCATTTGTTCCGAACTGGAACAGCCAGCCATAAAACGGTGCACCTGTTCTTACCTGAACGTTTACAGTGAAGTGCTCGTCACCGTCGGGAATAATTATTACATTTTTTCCAAAGCGGTCTATAACAACATTTACCAGCGAGTTCTGGAAACGAAGCTTTACATCACATATTTCTCCGCTGAACATTGAAAAAGTTGAATTCATATATTCAGACAACGAGAAATTCTTCGGCACCTTTGCTACCTTATCTTCCAAAATTACTATTTCTTCCATACGGTCAACACGGAAATTTGTGTAATTTTCAGGACGCTTTTCGTAAAAGGCTACAAGGTAATAGCGTTCATCGTCCCAAGTAAGTGCAAAGGGGGAAGCTATTCTCAGACCGTCACGGTAGCGTTTTTTCTTGTTAAGGTCATAATCAAAGTATTTAAATGAAATCTGCTTCTTTTCCTGTATTGCACGGTGAATAATGTCTACATTAAGGTAGATACGCTCATTCATTGATTTTACACGGTTTGTGACGTAAACCTGACGGTTAATCTGATTGCCTTCGTGAACGCTGGCGAGACCTTCGATTTTTCTCAGCAGCTCACGGGATTTTTTATCGGTAAGGAAACGCGATGAGGCTACTGCATCGGCAAGGAGCTTCAATTCAGGCAGCTCAAAGTCACGGCTGGCGAGATAATATGAATATTGTTTACCGTTGTTCATTATGATGTCAAGTCCAAATTCCTTGAGCAGCTGTATATCATTATAGAGGGTTTTACGTTCGGCGGAAATGCCATACTCTTTCAGCATTTCAATTATTTCAGCGATTGTGAGGTAATGCTCCTCGTCGGTATACTTCATAAAGATATTGTACAGGTACAGCATTTTCAGCTTCTGCACGGAGGTCTTTTCTGTCATAGCACTTCAATCCTTTCATTTTTCTTCAAGTATAGCACACCGATTTTGGCTTTTCAAGCTTTTTTGCAAAAAGAAGTACATTTTTCAGTACACCAAACGCTGGACTTGCATTTTTTCTTCTGCTATAATGAAGATGTTCTTCAAAGTTTGTTCCAATCCCGAATATCGGGAGCCCGTACCGTTATGGTTCGGGTTATTTTTTTGCCTGTATAATCAATAATAGTTGCATCACGCTTGTGTGCAACTATTATGACTGCATCTGAACTTGCTGTGAAAGCATTGCAATTGCTGTAAAATCGGATATACTGAAATTATGGGAACTATTCCGCACCGTTAAAGCGTAAAGGTGCGAAAGAACTTGTCCTCATAGAGAAGTGTATGGGTATTTGAAAATTCATACGCTGATTCCTATGAGAGCAAGTTCTAATATTTTTTATGGAGGACTTTTTATGGAATTAAAGGTAATTTGCAAGCGTCTTATCACTCAGAATCTTGACGGGAATATTACTGAAGGTGAGTACGGCGCTGACGTTGTGGGGATAACTGTTCCGAGAATGTACGGCGAACACGACCTTTCGTCTTTCAGCTTCAGAATGACGGCTGTTTCAAAGGCAAATGAGAGCATTGCCGAACAGGTGCTGACAATGGACAGTGCTGATGAAGACAACATTCATCTTCTTTGGGAGATAACTTCTGATTTTACCGTTTCAAGCGGTGAGGTTACTCTTGTTCTTGCAGGCGTTAACTCAGATAATACTGTTCAGATTAAATTTGTTTCTCAGCCAGTGGTAATCAATGATGACGCACGTCTTGACTTTATGGAGTCAGCCACTGTTCTTGAACAGGCTTACAATCAGGTTCAGCTTGAGGTACAGAAGGTTCTTGATATGCTTGAAGAGATGGGGGGCGGCACGGTTACGCTTTACCCTGCTACAGAAACTGAGCTTGGTGGTGTACTGTCAGGCGGTGATATTTCAGTTGATGAAAACGGTGCTGTAACGGTCAATTCGGTAAACGGAAAGGCTGTTGGTACTGACGTACCGGAAAATGCTGTTTTCACGGACACGGTTTACACTCTTCCTACCGCCTCAAGGACTGTCAAGGGTGGCGTAAGGGTTGATGGCACTACTATTACAATCAGCGAAAGCGGTGTTATTTCAGCTGTAGGTGGAACTTCGGGTAGCGGTGACGGAGGAGCTTCAGGCACGGTAACTCCGTTTATTCTTGACCCAGCTACTGAAACAGCGCTGGGCGGTGTACTGTCTGGCGGTGATATTTCCGTTGATGAAAACGGTGCTGTAACGGTTAATTCAGTAAACGGAAAAACTGTAGGTACTGACGTACCCGAAAATGCAGTTTTCACGGACACGGTTTACACACTTCCTGCCGCTACGGCAACTGAACTGGGTGGCGTAAAGGTTGATGGTACAACTGTTAAGATTGATGAAAACGGTGTGATTTCGGCGGAGGGAGATTATGTACCTGTTTCGGGCGGAACTATGGAAGGTACTCTTATTGCTCAGAACAACACTGACTATACGGTTGCTCAGGTGAGAAACGTTATTATCTCCTCCGAAGCTCCAAGCGGAACAGCTCCTGAGGGAACAATCTGGTATCAGTATGAGGTGTAAATATGATTACAATAGACAATAAAACTGTTAAGCAGCCGTATGTTGCTGTTAATGGTGAATGGAAAGCTGTTTCGGCGGAACATACCATGGTGAACGGAGAGTGGAAAGAAGTTTTCGCAGGCAAAAACACTTACAAAGTTAATATTTATCGTTACGGTTCACTTTATCAGACTCTGTCGGTTGAAGAAGGCGAAAGTGTAAAACTGCCGTCGCTTGGCATTGGATATGCAACTGCATCAAATTCTACTGCCATTTCTTACAGTAATGGTGCAGCTGTTACACCGACAGGTGATATGACACTGTATACGGTGTTCCAATACAACGTTAGAATTTATCGCTTTGGTTCACTATATACGACACTCACCTCCAAATCCCAAAGCAGCACAGGCTCATTTACGTTACCGTCAAATGGTATAGGCTATGCTTCATCATCATCGTCAACAACGGTTTCGTACAATAATGGTTCAACAATTTCGTCGGCAGGAACATCTCTGTATATCATTTACCAGTACAGCATCAAGCTTTACAAATACGGGTCTCTGTATCAGACCTTGACTTCCAGTTCACAGAGCAGCTCTGCTTCATTTACACTTCCTGCCTGCACTGTCAGCTCGGGAGATAATGCATTTTTTGCTTGGACCAAAACATCAGGTTCAACATCTGGTGACTATGCTGCAAATCAGACTATCACTTCAAGCGGAACAAGTCTGTATGCTGTTTTCAGTTACATTGAAACAACAAATGGTACGCAGGTCTGCTACTATGATAACTACAGAAACAAAACTGGCTTCCCAGTTACAATTGAGGATGACTGCACAGTTACTTGTACTGCATACAATTACAGCGTTACAACAAACTCATCAGGTACTACTACAACTGATCAGATAATCGTTTTAACCTCAAACGAATCTTCCACATCAAACATAGTAAACGGTTGGCTTAAGATAAACAAATCTTATCAGCTGGGCGAGCATAACCGAGCAACACCGTTTACATTCAGTGTATCGGCAGGTGACGTAATCAATGCAGGCGGTAATCGTACAGTTTATTCAAGCGACAGTTCTTCAAGTACATACTATCCGTATATTGAGATTTCTTATCCTGTTACTATAAGAACAACTCTGTACAGGTCAACAAAATAAGGAGCGATTGAATGAAATTCAAAGGAATTGACGTGTCCCATCACAATGGAATTATTGACTGGGACAAGGTAAAGGCTGACGGGATAGAATTTGCAATTTTACGCTGTGGTTACGGGCGCAAAAGCATTAAGCAGATTGACAGACAGTTTGAGCGTAATTACAGCGAATGCAAGCGTATCGGTATGCCTGTGGGTGTGTATCATTACAGCTATGCTAAAACCGCTGAGGACGCACGCCTTGAAGCTGATTTTATGCTTGAGCTTATTTCGGGCAAACAGTTTGAATATCCCGTCATCTTTGACATTGAGGACAAGGGTCAGGAAGCAATCGGCAAAAAAATTCTGACGGATATTACGGTTGCTTTCTGCGAAAAAATTGAAAAGGCCGGTTACTATGTTTCCATTTACAGCAACCCTGACTGGTTTGTGAACAAGCTTGAGCTTGAACGGCTCAAGGACTATGATAAGTGGCTTGCGCACTGGGTTAAGACTCCGAAATGGGGCAGCGAGTTCGGTGGTCTCTGGCAGTACAGTGACAGCGGCAAGGTTAACGGAATTGAAACAGCTGTTGATATGAACATATCCTACCGTGATTATCCGTCCATTATCAAGCGTGCAGGTCTGAACGGTTACTGTGACAAGTATTCCGTTACTGCATACAAAGACGGACTCACCTCCTCCGAAGCGGATGCCGTTGCAAAAAATGTTTCTGCTTTGGGAATGACGGCTGTAAAGAAAAAGGCGGTATGATTATGGAAAATTTCTTCAAACAGCTTATTGCTTTTTTCTGCACGGTGCTGGGGTTTGTATTCGGTGATATGGACGGAATGATGATTGCACTGGTTACGCTCATTGTGCTGGACTACATATCGGGAGTAATTGCGGCAGCGGTAGAAAAGAAGCTTTCCTCTGCTGTTGGCGCAAGGGGCATTGCAAAGAAGCTTTTTATGCTTCTGATTGTGGCGGTAGCAAATATTGTTGATATGAATGTTATTGGCGAAGGGCACGTTCTCCGCACGGTTACAACGGTTTTCTACATTGCCAACGAGTGTATAAGCCTTATCGAAAACGCGGGAAGAATCGGTGTACCTGTTCCAAAGAAGCTGCTGGATGTACTGGAGCAGCTGAAAAACACTGAAAACAAATAAAAACTGAAAAATCCGCTTCTGATTAAAATCGGAAGCGGATTTTATTTTGCCTGTTAGTAAAATAACTTATTACTTTTTCATGTATTCAAGATTTTTTGCAATCAGCTCGCATCTCTGCTTTACGCAGTCAACAGAGCGAAGCGGGTCAGATGGAGTATTAAAGGTATAATCAACAAGCTTTTCAAGCGTTGTGGAAGCAACGTGAAGTCTTGTATCGGAGGATGCGTAGTAGATATACACCTCGCCGTTGTCGCGTACAATTGCACCGTTTGTAAATGCAACGTTTGAAACGTCACCCACACGCTCATAGCCGTGAGGAGCGATGAAAAGTCCAGATGGAGAAGCGATAAGCTTTGATGGGTCATTAAGGTCTGTTGCGAAAACGTAGATAACGTATCTGAGACCTGCGGCTGTATTTCTTACGCCGTGGGCAATATGTATCCAGCCCTTTTCGGTCTTGATAGGAACAGCACCTGCGCCGTTCTTTACCTCTGTAATTGTGTGATAAATTCTTGGGGAGATAACTACTTCCTCGGTGCAGATAACAGGGTTGTTGATATCCTCAACAAGTCCGAAACAAACACCTCCGCCTGAGCCAGTCTGAATGAAATCGTCCTGAGGACGTGTATAGAAAGCGTACTTGCCGTCAACGAATTCAGGGTGGAGCACGACGTTTCTCTGCTGTGGGGACTTGGATTTCAGGTTAGGGAGTCTTTCCCAGGTCTTCAAATCCTTTGTACGGACGATACCGGCCTGTGCAACAGCTGCGGAAAGGTCATTTGAGGAAGTATCCTTGCTTTCGGAGCAGAACACACCGTAAATCCAGCCGTCCTGATGCTTTGTCAGACGCATATCGTACACGTTGGTTTCTTCGGGGCATGTATCAGGAAGCTGTACAGGAAAATCCCAGAAACGGAAGCCGTCAACTGGGCTTTCACTTTCAGCAACTGCAAAAAATGACTTTCTGTCATTTCCCTCAACTCTTGCCACGAGGTAGAATTTGCCGTCGAGTTCGATTGCACCTGAGTTGAGCACAGCATTGATGCCAAGTCTTTCCATAAAGTGCGGATTGGTTTCAGGGTTCATATCATATTTCCAGATGTAAGGTGCATGAAGCGCAGTAAGTACAGGATATTTCCAGCAGTCATAAATACCGTTGTAGCGTCCAGCCTTAACATTGCGGCGATTTACAAGTGCTTCATAATCGGCAATAACCTTTGCCGAGTTTCTTTCAAATTCAGTCATTAAAAAGCTCCTCTCGCTATTTTTGTTACAGACATTATACAATATATGCGAAAAAAATTCAATAGAAATCGTTGTTAATCACGTTGACTTTTTGGTAAATTTGTAGTATTATATAAATGACTGCTAAATATTTGAAACTTTTTGTAACAAAGGAATGATGAACAATGAAAAAATTACTTACTCTCATACTCACTCTTGCAATGGCTCTGTTCTGCTTTACAGCCTGCGGAAAGGATGAAGAAGTCGTTTCCGAAAGCACTTATGCAGGTATCCTCACCAAGGTAAAGCTCGGCATGCCGCTGACTAAGATTGTATCCCTTCAACCTGACGGAGTTGAACTCTATTATGAGGACGATGTAACAATCTGGAGCGTGAACACTGACACTGAGCTTATGGAAGTCCGTGACCTTATTCCTGCTGAGGACGCTTACTTCTACGCTGATGATTCCATTATCACTTACAATTTCCAAACAGTAAAGGGTGATGAAGAAATTTATCTTAATGGGTATATGTCTGAAGTAACCTGCCTACTTGACCGTGAAACTGCTACAAAGTATTTCGAAAGCAAGACAGCTGAGCTTGCTAAGAAGCACGGTGCTGAACCTGTAGGTGCAATGACAGGTACTGAGGATATGGATATGGAGCTTACATATACTCAGAAGTACGATTGTCCGTCCTATAATATCGTGTTCACAATGGTTGAAACTTATGACACTGTAAACGGTGTTGACGGTTACTACGGTACATATTTTGCTATTGAAATTATTGAAAAGGCTGTAAAGACTGAAACCGAAATCGGCGGCACAACTGCTGCTGAAGAAGAATAATATTTTTAAGGAGAATAACGCTATGAACAATATGCCTGTTGTAAAGCTTGGTATCTGCGCTGTAAGCCGTGACTGCTTCCCTATGGAGCTTTCCGAAAGACGCCGAGCAGAGGTTGTAAAGGCTTGTAAGGAAAAGAATATCGAAATCTATGAATGTCCCGTAACAGTCGAAAACGAAAAGCATATGCTTGCTGCTATCGAGGATATGAAAAAGGCTGGGGTCAACGCTCTTGTTATGTACCTCGGCAACTTCGGACCTGAAACTTCTGAAACACTTCTCGCAAAGCAGTTTGGTGCACCTGTAATGTTTGTGGCAGCTGCTGAGGAGTCCTCCGATACACTTATCGACGGCAGAGGCGATGCTTACTGCGGTATGCTCAACGCAAGCTACAATCTCGGTCTGAGAAACGTTAAGGCTTACATACCTGAATATCCTGTCGGCACAGCTTCCGAAACAGCTGATATGATTGCTGAATTCGTGCCAATTGCAAGAACACTTCTCGGACTTGCCAACCTTAAAATTATCACATTCGGTCCACGTCCTCAGGACTTCCTGGCTTGTAACGCTCCTATCGCACAGCTTTACAACATCGGCGTTGAAATCGAGGAAAACTCTGAGCTTGACCTTTTCGCAGCTTATAATGCTCACGCAAATGACAGCCGTATCCCTGCAATAATTGCAGATATGGAAGCTGAGCTTGGTGAGGGCAACAAGATGGCAGGTATCCTTCCTAAGCTTGCACAGTACGAAGCAACACTTCTCGACTGGGCAGATGAGCACAAGGGCAGCCGTGAGTATGTTGTTTTCGCAAATAAGTGCTGGCCTGCATTCCAGACACAGTTCGGTTTCGTTCCTTGCTACGTAAACAGCCGTATGAACGCAAAGGGTATCCCTGTTGCGTGTGAGGTTGATATCTACGGTGCACTCAGCGAATTCATCGGTCAGTGCGTTTCCGACGACGTTGTAACACTCCTCGATATCAACAACAGCGTTCCTGCTGATATGTACCTCAACGATATCAAGGGCAAGTTTGACTACAAGCATACCGATACATTTATGGGCTTCCACTGTGGTAACACAGCCGCTTGCAAGCTTTCCACACGCACAATGAAGTATCAGCTGATTATGCACAGAGGTCTTGAGCCAGACAAGGAGCCTGACATCACAAGAGGTACTCTCGAGGGCGATATCGCACCGTCCAAGATTACGTTCTTCCGCCTCCAGAGTACAGCTGACGCAAAGCTTCGTGCTTACGTTGCAGAGGGCGAGGTTCTTCCTGTTGCAACAAAGAGCTTCGGCGGCATCGGCGTTTTCGCAATCAAGGAAATGGGACGCTTCTATCGTCACGTTCTTATAGAGGGCAGATATCCTCATCACGGCGCAGTAACCTTTGCTCACAATGGCAAGGCACTGTTCAACGTATTCCGCTACCTCGGCGTAGAGGAAATCGGCTTCAATCAGCCGCAGGGTATGCTTTACAAAACTGAAAATCCGTTTGCGTAAAATTTTGATGCAGGGAGCGTGAGTTCCCTGCATTTTTGCTTGACAAACCCTTTAATATGTGATATCATTCAATATATACTTAAAATGCAACGAAGTGAAGAAGTACCCGCACAATTCCGATAAAGAGAGCCTTTGGACGGTGCAAAAAGGTGACGAACTGCGGCGAATACATCACGGAGCTTGTTCCCTGAACAAATCTGCGGATAGTAGGGGTGCACGGGTACGCCCGTTAAAGCGTTTCAAGGTCAAAAGCTTGCCTTTTGACAAACTGAGGTGGTACCGCGATAATTCGCCCTCTGACTTTGTCAGGGGGCTTTTCTTTTTGATGGAAAGGGTGGATATGATGATTACAAACAAGGAAATCGACAACGGAAAAGCCTTTGACTGGGGCAGGACTTCCGCCGATTATGCGAAATATCGTGATATTTATCCTGAGGAATTTTACCGCAAAATCCACTCTCTCGGCATCTGCACCGAGGGGCAGAATGTTCTCGACATAGGCACGGGAACAGGTGTTATCCCACGGAATATGTACCGCTTCGGTGCAAAGTTTACGGGTACGGATATCGCTGAAAATCAGATTGAACAGGCGAAAATCCTTGCACAGCAAAGCGGTATGGATATTGACTTTT
>JAFTWI010000024.1 GCA_017465345.1 Oscillospiraceae bacterium | reverse complement strand
CTTTCCGCACCGGGCAACGACCTCGTAGCTTCAACAGCCCTCGCGGCTTCAGGTGCACAGATTATCCTGTTCACAACAGGCAGAGGCACACCGTTTGCTTCACCTGTTCCGACAATCAAAATTTCAAGCAATACGCCACTTGCTGACAAGAAATCCAACTGGATTGACTTCAATGCAGGTCCTATTGCAGAAGATAAAACCATTGACGACCTTGCGGGACTTCTCCTTACATACGTTCTCGAAGTTGCTTCGGGACGTAAGGTAAAGAGCGAGGTTTACGGCTATCGTGATATGGCAATTTTCAAAAAAGGAGTAACATTATAATGAATCCTGTTATCGAAGAAATTTCCAGAATTGGTATAGTGCCTGTTATCGCTCTCGACGACGCAAAGGACGCTGAACCACTTGCAAAGGCTCTTTGCGAAGGCGGACTTCCTTGCGCAGAGGTTACTTTCAGAACAGCAGCTGCTGAGGACAGCATCAGAATTATGGCTGAAAAGTTCCCTGAAATGCTTGTTGGTGCAGGAACAGTCCTCACAACAGAGCAGGTTGACAGAGCAGTAAACGCAGGTGCAAAGTTCATCGTAAGCCCCGGACTTAACCCAAAGGTTGTGGCTTACTGCACATCAAAGAATATTCCTATCGTACCGGGTTGTGCAATAAGAGTACATGACGGCGAAAAGCTTCCACTTGAACAGCTTCTGCCGATTTTGAGAAGCCGCGGTTTTGCCTGCGGTCATATCGCACTTTCAAAGTCAATTTCCGAGGTCAGCACAGCGGTTTCAGCACTGACCCCCGGCTTTGCAATGTATCTGAAAAAGCTTTTTGCAAAGAATGAGCTTGACGTTGCCGTGCTTGGCTGTTACCTTAACCTTGCAACACCCGACGAATCCGCTCTCCGTATAAATCAGGAAAAGTATATGGCGAATATCCGCTTTGCTTCACTTATGGGATGTGGTGTTGTTGGTACGGAAACGGGTGCTCCGAACAAGGAGTACAAATATGAGCCTGCCTGCCACACCGAGGAGGCGTTAAACACGTTTATCGCCAACCTCCGTCCTGTCGTGGAGTACGCAGAAAAAATGGGTGTAATAGTGGCAATCGAGCCTGTGTGGAAGCATATTGTCTGTAACCCGAAACGAGCAAGACGAGTCCTTGACGAAATAACCTCACCAAATCTGCAGATTATATTTGACCCCGTGAATTTGCTGTGCTATAATAATTACAACGAGAGAAAAGAAATCTTCGCCGAGGCTATGGAGCTTCTCGGCAAGGACATCGCCGTGGTGCATATCAAGGATTTCGTCGTCAAGGATAACGAACTTGTTTCAGTTGCGGCGGGACACGGCGAAATGGACTACATCGAAATCATGAAGTTCATCAAGAAGGAAAAGCCGTTTATCCACGTTTCCCTCGAAAATACCGTTCCCGAAAACGCAGAGGAAGCAAGAAAGCTTATTCAGTCAATATGGGAGCAGGTTTAATCCCGAAAGGAAGTATAGCTTTGAAAATTTTCAGCATTGAAAACCCCGTCTTTGCATTTATTTCAAGAGTAGGGGATATGTTTATCCTGTCATTTATGTGGCTTATTACAAGTCTGCCGATTTTTACAATCGGTGCGTCAACAACCGCTGCATATGACTGTGCGTTCAAGATAATCCGTGCCCGTGATACAAATTTGTTCAAGGATTATTTCAGGTCGTTCAAAAGTAATTTCAAACAGTCAACAATTATTTTCCTTATACTCCTGCCAATCGGTGCACTTATCGGTGTCGACCTGTGGTTCTGGTCACAGCAGGAGGGGGATATGGCTTTCATAATGAATGCACTCAGCATTGGTATCGCCGCACTGTTTGTTGTTACATACCTGTATGTTTTCCCAGTTCAGGCGGTGTTTGAAAACCCCGTGAAAAAGACGCTGAAAACCGCTTTCCTTATGGCGATAAGCAACTGGTGGAACAGTATTCTGCTTCTTGCAGCTTGTGTGGCGGTATCCTATCTTTGTTATATTTTCCCGATTGCAGGCTACATTTTTCTTCTTATGGGAACAGGCACATTTACAATGATTTTTGCGGTGCGCTTTCTGGTTGTATTCAGAAAATACAATGCAGAGCTTATGCCTGACCGTCCCGAAGCGTCCGATATGGACCCAATTGAGAAACCAAAGGATGAAAAGAAAGCCAGAATTAAGCGTGGAAAAAATAAAATTATCAGCTGAAACAGTTGGCAAATCTTATCGTGAAACTTTTTATTTTGCACCTTTTCTGATTCAGAGTTTCTTAACCTGCAACAAACCAAGACAAGTGCAGCTATATATCAGATAAATTCTATCAGGGAGCTATACATATAAATTACAGCATCAAATGAAAAATCAGGGTGGCAATCAGGGCAATGACCGTATAGAAGTAATTAAGGGTACCGAGTCACAAACTCGATACCCTTGATTTGTTTATTACGGATTGGCAAAGGGGACACCTTTACAGCCGCCCTGTTTTTTCATATTTATTTACAAAGATTTATACACTGTATTTCTGTGCGAACTCTGTCACAGGCATTGGCTTAGCATAAAAATATCCCTGAATAAGGTCACATTCCTGCTCTGTAAGAAATTCTACCTGTTCTTTGCTTTCGATACCTTCTGCAACAATTTTCATGTTTAACTTCTTTGCAAGGTCAATAACCTCAGATACAATCAGCAAGCCTCGTTCTTCTGCATCTGCGCCGCGGAAGAAATCCGCATCTATTTTTAAAACGTCAAGCTGCAGCTCCTTCAAAGAATTCAGGGAAGAATATCCTGCACCAAAGTCGTCCATAGAAACCTGAAAGCCTGCTTCACGCAGCTTATGTACGGTGTTTAACAGCACATTTTTATCATCAAAGAATGCACTTTCAGTAAGCTCCAGTTCGATTACACTATGAGGCACCTGATATTTGTCAACAATGGAACAGATATGCTCTGCGAGGTCTTCGCGGGTGAAATGCGCTCTTGATACATTGACTGAAATAGGTACCAGTCTGCGTCCTTCCGCAAGCCATTCAGACTGCACTCTTGCGACTTCCTCCAGCATATAATCGTCCAGCTTCAATATAAATCCGTTCTTTTCAAAAATCGGGATAAAACGGTTCGGCGGAATAAAGCCTTCTGTCGGGTGAATCCAGCGGACCAGAGCCTCCGCACCGCCGAGTGTTTCTTCCGAGGTACTGATTTTAGGCTGCAGGTACACCTGAAATTCCCTGTTTGCCAGCGCACGGTCCATATCGTCCTCTACCTTACGCTCCCACAGCTTCTGATTGTTCATTTCAACGTCAAAGTAGGCGATACTGTTCTCTGATTCTTCTCCTGCCATTTCACAGGCAATCATAGCGTTGTTGTATAACTGCTCAACATCACGCTCGTCCTGCTGAACAAGATAAATACCTGTGCCGAAATACATTTTCATTCCCGGCAAAACTGTGTTCAGTGCAGCTTCTATTTTCTGAATTCGTGCTTCAAGGTCAGCCTTTTCCGTATAAGTCAGAAGCAGACCGAATGCCGCATTTTCCTGATGCGCCATAACTTCCTTGCGCTGAATTTCCTTCTTCAGAGCGGTATAGAACTTTTCAATCAGTTCCTGACCCTTATTTACACCGAAACAGGTGCAGAAGCTGCGGTATTTACGCATCTCCATATGAAGCATGGCGTAGTTCAGCTGTGCTTTTTTATTTTTCTTCAACAAGGCTGTTCCTTTTTTGATAAACAGCAGCCAGTTGTCACCGCCTGTTACCATATCGGTGTAGATGATTTTTGTAGTCTTGCGAACTCTCAGTACCATACTGACAAAAGAAATCAGATAATATATTACAAAAACAGCAATCAGCATTCCGCAAAGTATAATGGTGACTAACGTCATCAAAAAGTCCTGATGATATAACGGAATATTGTTGAGAACCATGACTTCCATATCATTTACAGGGACAACAAGCCATAGCGTCATACTGGTAAAAGGAACGGTGGCACTAAAATCCTCTGATTCCCAAATATCTATAAAGATATTTTCATTGATGAGTATTCCTTCGTCATCAATGGTAAACATCTGATTTTCGTCATTGTCAATGATGATACCGATTTCTTTGTCTGTAACTTCCTGCACCAATTCTTCGGTTATTACATTATCATCTGTAGGATACTCGCCGTTACTGGACCACACAGGCTTTTTCTCTGTATCAGTTACAGATACTGCGATTACTTCATCCAGTATATCTATATGGGATAATATCTCACGTTCAATGTTTTCTTTTGATGACGAATCATAATCTTCAAAAAGGTCTGCGATTTTTGTACTTGTCATAACGCTGTCAATCAGTTTTCTCTGCACGATATCCACAGCAGATGCTGCCATTACAAGTGCCAGAACAAGAGCAGATATCAGAAGAATGAGAATAAGTCCCAATATAGAAGGCCATATACGGTTTTTCTTAAGCTTTTTTATTCGCTGCTCTTTTGTTTTGCTCATAATATCACCCTTATGCTATTATAAAATTTCTGCATTACACATTTCTCCGATAATTATATCACACCGCACATGCAAAGTAAAGTGAAATGCTGTTTTTATCAGTTTTTCAGCACGACTGAAGTTACATAAAAACAGGCACACGAGAATCAACCGTGTGCCTGTTAGGATTTTAGTATGTATAAGATTAAGCGTGGAGAACGGAAATCTTGTCGCGGAGAATCATTGCCTGAGAATTCAGTTCTTCGCAGCTTGCAGCACTTTCCTCAGCGGTAGCGCTGTTTTCCTGAACAACTTCGGAAATCTCATCAATACCCGACTTAACCTGCTGTACAGCCTCAGACTGTCTGATTGTCTGCTGAGCGATACCTTCGATAAGCTCGTTGGTTTCGGTTGTGATGTCGATAACCTTAGTCATTGTTTCAGCTGTTGTATGAGCGATTTCTGCACCGTTGTTTACAGCCTCGATACAAGTGGAGATAAGGTTGGAGGTTGTCTGAGCAGCCTCTGCGGACATTGTTGCAAGGCTTCTTACCTCGTCAGCAACAACTGCGAAGCCCTTGCCTGCTTCGCCTGCGCGGGCAGCTTCAACAGCAGCATTGAGCGCAAGGATATTTGTCTGGAAAGCGATATCCTCGATAGTCTGGATAATATTGTTGATTTCGGAAGCACTTGTTTCGATATTGTTCATAGCCTGGATCATTTCGGCAATCTGAACATTCTGGTCGTTGACCATATTGAGTGAGGTTTCGGAAAGCTCCTTTGCCTTTTCGGTGTGCTGTGCGTTGAGAGCAATCTGCTCTGTAATTTCCGCAACGGAAGCGGAGAGCTCTTCGGAAGCGGCTGCCTGACGGGTTGTACCCTCAGCAAGTGTTTCTGCACCGCTGGAAATCTGTTCAGAGCCGCTGTAAACTTCGTCAGCGGAGATATTGATGCTTTCGATAAGGTCGCTCATCTTTTCACGGAGCTCCTGAGCAGCCTCACCGATTCTTACGAAGTCACCGGTGTAAGCAACTGTTGATTCGTAACCGAAATCGCCCTGAGACATAGCGTCCATACGCTCAGAGATATCTCCAACATAGCTGTTAAGCTCGGAAATAGCGATGTCCAATGCATGAGCAAGCTCGCCGATTTCATCGTTCTTGACCTTGCGGGTGATACCAGGATTATTTCTGAGATTGCCGCGTTCCATTTCAACAGCCATATCCTTAACCATTACAATCGGAGCAGCGATGTTTTTCTGAACGTAGATAAGAACGAAAACTGCCGAAGCTACAAGACAAACAACTGCAACAATTATACCGAGAGAGATAGCGGAATTACGGTTGTGAACCATTGTTGCTGTAGGAGTACCTGTAAAGTAAGCACCTCTGATTACGCCGTTTTCGTCAACGAGAGGAGTATATGTAGCCATGTATTCTTCGCCGAAAAGCTCAGTTTCCTTCTGATAAACTTCGCCGTTTGTAATAACAACTTCACGGATTTCACCAAGCATTGTTGTTCCAACAACTCTTTCACCTGCGCCATCTATAAGAGTAGAAGAAATACGGGTAGCAACGCTCTGGTCATCATAGAAAATTGTAGCATGGCTTCCTGTCTGTTCCTTAACATTATCAACAGCTTCAAAGTCGCTGTAGGAGTAGCCTACGATAATGGAAACCTTGCCTACCTTTTCAACGCTTCGGTAGTAGAGGTAAAGCTCGCTGTCGTAAGTGACGCCGTTCTTGCTTGCGCCCATTGCATTCATAATACCCTCAGGGGAGAGGTTACAGTTTTCGGTTTTCATGGAAATAGTACCGCCGCTGTTAATAAACACGCCGAACATACCTGCAGGCTTGTCAATACTGTTCCAGGTTTCAAGCATTTCAGCCTCGTCCTTAGCGTCGATTGCTTCGATAAAGCCTGTGTCGTCCGCAAGGATTTTAGCAATCATTGTTGATTCCTCGCCCATGAACTGCAGGTTATGCTGGAGCACATTGGTAGCAATCTGAGCGTTTTCCTTCAGATTTTTTGTCTCGATGTGGGTAAACAGAATGCTGAAGGCAACTGTTATTGACAGTGCAAGCACCAACAGCAGGGGATTTACAACGAGAAGTATGGATTTTCCTATTTTAGAAAGTTTCATATAACCAAGTCCTTTCGAAAGTGTCAATCAAAGTGTATTTTAAATATTGTACTACTTTTCCTTACATTTGTCAAGGTGGTTATTGCCTTATTTGCACAAGCGGACACAAACTTTTACGGCTGAATATGGGGATTTTGCACAATAGTTTGCTTTCTCTCACGTTTTTTCCAGCTTACAAAGCCGTAAATGTCGTTGGCGAGGAACATTAAAAAGCAGGCAATCATCGGCAGATAGGCGATGTTGTCCAGCGACGCAAGCACCCACATAATGATGAGTACAACATCATTTGCGGCGTAGGCGAGGGCGTAGTATGAGATACGGTACATCATAAGATACGAAGCAAGGTAGCTGGTGACGATGGAAATTGTGCTGATAACGAGGTTGGGGGTGTCCAGCAGCTTCAGCACATACCCGAAAACAGCTGTAACAGCGACACAGGAAAGAACCATAATCAAAGCTGTCTTACGGCTCAGCCTGCTTATGCGGACGGTGTTCTTTTCTTCGGCACTGGGATTTTTAATCCACGTTATGATTGAGAAAACCGCAATGGGTGCAGTCATTCCCATATAGGTAATCATCTCCCCGTAGTAGCGGAAGCTGTAGGAGGTTATTGCATAAAGCACGCTGAAAACAACCGTAAGAATTTGTCCCCATACGTCACCTCTTGCCACGAAAATAAGGGCTGTAACTCCGATAAGGGTTGCGGAAATGGTTACAGGGTCGGTTTTGCCTGCAAGTATATTCGATACTGCAACCACAAGCAGTGAAATTATCCAGAGGCACCATTCCCGTTTTTTCAGACCTGCAAAGGGATTATGAAGCATTTTGTATTTCTCCTTTCAAACTAAAAAAGCACCTGCACACATCTTCAAAGACCTAACGATGTGTGTAAGTGCTGCCCGGTGGCAAATCCGAATGCGATGCATTCGGATACGAGTTTTTGCTACGCAAAAATATCGTACTTTGTGTATTGATTATAATTTGTATATTGATTATGCTGAGCTGAATTGCTATGTGAATTATATCATATTTTTGTTCTGATTTCAAGTCTGAATTTTTTATACAATAATTTCACTTTGAAATCTCATTTTTATGGATATTTCTGTTGACATATGGTATGGATTGTGGTATCATTTAAGTAAGTATATCAATGCTGCACAACAAGGAAGGTTTTTATGATTGGAAATAAGAAGGTAGTAGGCGTATGCCTCACTAAAATTCATGATATATGCCGTGCCGATTATATCAACAGACTCCATTCCCTCGGGGAAAAGGCGGGCTGTAAATTAATCGTGTTCAACAGCTTTGTCGATTTTTATAACGGCAACGCTTTTGATGACGGTGCAAAATCTGTTTACGACATTGTCAATTATGACATTGTCGATATTCTTGTTGTGATTTGTAACAGCTTCCATAATAAAAACATTGTTAAGGATATTGTCACTAAGGCAAAAGAGTGCGGCAAGCCTGTAATTCTTATCGGGGATACCGCTGAGGACTGCTGGTCAATCTGTTCAGATTGCGAAAGTGCCTTCAAGGAAATGCTTAATCACGTTATTAAAGACCATGACGTTAAGGATACGTTCTTTATTGCAGGTCATGATGACTTTGAAGCTGATAAAGACTCCGCAACACGTATACGCTATTACAAAGAGGTTCTTGAAGAAAACGGAATTGCTTTTGATGAAAGCAGAATCGGCTATGGCAAGTACTGGGAAGGTCCTGTGGCACAGATTATAGAAGGCCTCGTGAAGGACGGCAAAAAGCCTCCGCAAGCGATTTTCTGTGCTAATGACTATATGGCGTTTGCGGCTTGCAAGGAACTTAAAAAATGGGGCTACTCCGTACCTGAGGACGTTATTGTAACAGGCTTTGACGGCGTTCCTGCGGCAGAATATTTCTCTCCGCAGCTTACTACCTGCAGCGAGGATACTGAGCAGCTGGCGGAAATGACAGTTGATACAATCTGCAAGGCTGTCGATGAAAAGGCGGTTCCGAAAAATCTTTCCTACGGCTATAAAAAGGTTGTTTCGGAATCCTGCGGCTGTAAAAAGCTTTCCGACGTAAGTTTCCGTGATACAGCACTTGAACTGCATTACACCATCGACGAGAGAGATATTCACGAGGGCTTTATTTATGCGTGCATTGACCAGATGATTGAAATAAACGATATGAACAGCCTTTATGACAGCATTGCAAACACAATTCTTGAAAATTCGTATGTATGTTTAAATAAAAATTTTGTTGCAATGACGCTGGATGCCGTCGCAAACAACCCTACAACGTTCAGCGATGAGCTTATTCTTATTTCGTCCAAACATTCCTATTCAGAGTCGGATATCACTACGAGTATGAGTATGACTGATATGGTTCCTAATCTCGTAAGCTGGCTGGAAGAAAAGAGTGCGTATTATCTTACTGCCATCCACGTAGGCTCCGAGGTAATGGGTTACTATGCGGTGAGGACGGATATCATCACCAAGCATGCTATGAAAATCAAGCGTGTGCTGAAGGCGATAACAATTGCGTTCAATGTTGCTATAAACCACTTCAAACAGGTGCAGATGCGTCTTTCCCTTGATACGGTGGAGATGACAAACCCTGTTACAAATATGCCTAACTTCAAGGGGCTTTCACGCTGGTTTGATGAGTTTACATCTATTCCAGAAAACCATAAAAAGGCACTCAGCTTCTCGGTTTACGCTTTGCCTAAGTACACATATATTCAGGAAAACTACGGTATGGCTGATATTGAAGCGGCTGTAAAATTTATTGCAGAGGCGCTGAAAATTGCTAACCCTACCAACAGCTTCGTTGCACATATAAGCGACGACGAATTCGTTGTTGTGAACTATTACAGCGATGTAAACACTATCGGCGATACCATCAACAGCGCAACAAGTGTATTTTTCAGCGTTGTTGAGGGCTACAACAGCACAAGCGGCAAGGAATACTACGTTGAAGCAAATGCAGGCTGTACGGTTATCGACCCTGACTGGAACGGAAATCTTGAAGGCTATATCAAGTGCGCTAACAGTGAAATGTATATGAACCGCCTTAAATACGGTGTAGGTATCGGTGCAAGAGAAGAAGTTGCTCCGAAGGAACATTATAAGGCATTTGAGCTTCTGATTGAAAAGAACCTGTTTATGTATCATTTCCAGCCTATCGTAAGCACTAAAACGGGTGATGTTTTTGCTTACGAGGCACTTATGCGTACCGACAAGAGTATCGGTATGAATCCGCTGCAGGTTCTTGCTGCGGCTAAGGAATATAACCGCCTTTACGAAATCGAAAAGGCTACAATGTTCAATGTAATGGAGTGCTACGTTCGCGGCAGAGAGTATTTCCACGACAGAAAGGTGTTTATCAACACTATTCCCGGGCACTTCCTCAACAATAAGGACAGGGAAATATTCCGTGAGAAATACGGTGAATACACAAGCAACTGTATTTTTGAAATTACTGAGCAGGAGTCCGTATCCGATGAGGAGCTTGATATTATCAGAAAACTCTGCGGCGGTAATAATGTCGCTATCGATGACTACGGCTCAGGTCACTCAAATATTGTAAACCTTATGCGTTATTCTCCGCAGATTATCAAAATCGACCGTTTCCTTGTTACCGATATCCATAAGGACCAGAACAAGCAGATGTTCGTCCGCACAACTGTAGAGTTTGCTAAGATGAACGATATCAAGGTTCTTGCCGAGGGTATTGAAACCTCAAACGAACTGAGAATGGTTATCGATTTGGGCGTTGACTATATTCAGGGTTACTATACAGGTAAGCCTTCTCCCGAAATCGTCCAGAATATCGACCCTGACATCAAGAAGGAAATTGTCTGGGCAAATCCGCTTTTCGGACAGGACAGAAGTCAATAAAAATCAAGCACTTCAAAGGGTTATTCCCCTTGAAGTGCTTTTTTATTTGATATGAGCGATTTTCATTTGTCGAAAGCCTGCTTGAGCTTGTCGAAGAAGGATTTACGCTTTTTATAGTTCTTTTCATCAAGACTTGCCTCAAATTCTTTGAGCAGGTCTTTCTGCTTTTTGGAGAGTCCTGTCGGAACTTCAATTGTAACCTTGACGTACTGATTACCACGCTCGGAGCGGTTAAGCTTCTTTACACCCTTGCCCTTGAAACGGAAAAT
>JAFTWI010000189.1 GCA_017465345.1 Oscillospiraceae bacterium | reverse complement strand
GATAGCGATATCCTGGAGCATTTCCTTACGTCTGTCGCCGAAGCCTGGAGCCTTGACAGCAACGCAGGTGAATGTGCCGCGGAGCTTGTTTACGATAAGTGTGGAGAGAGCCTCGCCCTCGATGTCCTCAGCGATGATAACAAGCTTCTTGCCGCTCTGTACAATCTGTTCGAGAAGTGGGAGAATTTCCTGAATAGAACCAATCTTCTTGTCTGTGATAAGGATGTAAGCGTCGTCAATAACAGCTTCCATCTTGTCTGTATCAGTAACCATGTAAGGTGTGATGTAGCCGCGGTCAAACTGCATACCCTCAACAACCTCGGAGTATGTTTCAGCAGTCTTGGATTCCTCAATTGTGATTACGCCGTCAGCGGAAACCTTTTCCATAGCCTCAGCAATAAGCTTACCAACATTTTCGTCAGCAGCAGAGTTAGCAGCAACGCTTGCGATTTCCTCAGAGCCTGCAACAGCCTTGGAGTTAGCCTTGATAGCCTCAACAGCAGCCTCAACAGCCTTAGCCATACCCTTTCTTACAATCATAGGGTTAGCGCCAGCAGCAACGTTCTTCATACCCTCACGGATAAGAGCCTGAGCGAGAAGTGTAGCAGTTGTTGTACCGTCACCTGCTGCGTCATTTGTCTTTGTAGCAACTTCCTTAACGAGCTGTGCACCCATATTTTCGAAAGCGTCCTCAAGTTCGATTTCCTTGGCAATTGTTACACCGTCATTAGTGATGAGCGGTGCACCGAACTTCTTGTCGAGAACAACATTTCTGCCCTTAGGACCGAGTGTGATTTTAACTGTGTTTGCAAGCTTGTCAATACCTGCCTGAAGAGCCTTTCTTGCGTCTTCGCCGTAAATAATATCCTTAGCCATAGTAAAAAACTCCTTTTAATATAGTATATCAAATCTGATTATTCAACGATTGCGAGAATGTCACTCTGACGTACGAATGAATATTCAACACCGTCAATCTTAACATCATTGCTGCTGTACTTGGAAATAAGAACCTTCTGTCCCTTCTGAACATACATTTTTACTTCCTTGCCGTCAACCAGACCGCCTGGGCCAACTTCAATAATTTCACCAATCTGCGGCTTTTCCTTAGCTGCGCCTGCAAGAATGATACCGCTCTTAGTAGTTTCCTCAGCCTCTGTCATTTTAATAAGAACTCTGTCTTCAGTTGGTTTGATAATCATTTTAAAAACTCCTTTCGATATATGAAACTTTATTAACATAAGTAATTTCGGACTTTTCAGCAGATTTTAGCACTTTATGTCCGAATGTGTTAGCACTCTTTCTTTCTGAGTGCTAATTAATATTATACACCGCTTTTCCCATTTGTCAATACCTTTGGAAAATTTTCTCCCAATTTTCACATAAATTATAATTTGCAAAACAAATTCCCCAAAACAAATCTCCCAAAAACTGTTGAACTTTAAAACATTTTGTGATATAATATATATAATTATTTTTATTATGGGGTAAGTGTGCCCAAATGCAGGAGGTAAGCCGTTTATGAGCCGCGCTGATGAAATTTTTATTGATACTGTGAGGGATATCCTCGAAAACGGCGTTTCAGACGCTGATATGGACGTGCGCCCCAAGTGGGCTGACGGCACACCTGCCCATACAATCAAGAAGTTCGGCGTTGTAAACCGCTACAACCTTGCGGAGGAATTCCCCATTATGACTCTCCGCAGAACATTCCTCAAAACCGCTGTAAAGGAGCTTCTCTGGATTTGGCAGAAAAAGTCCAACAACATAAACGAGCTTGACGCTCACATCTGGGACAGCTGGGCGGACGAAAATGGCTCAATCGGCAAGGCTTACGGCTATCAGCTTGGCGTGAAGCATCACTACCCTGAAGGGAATATGGACCAGGTTGACCGTGTGCTGTACGATTTGAAGCACAACCCCGCAAGCCGCCGCATTATGACCAATATCTACAATCACCATGATTTGTCGGAAATGGGCTTGTATCCCTGCGCTTACAGTATGACCTTCAATGTAAGCGGAGGAAAGCTGAACGCTATTCTCAACCAGCGTTCACAGGATATGCTTGCGGCAAATAACTGGAATATCTGTCAGTACGCAGTACTTGTACATATGATTGCACAGGTCAGCGGACTTGAAGCAGGCGAGCTTGTGCACGTTATTGCCGACGCTCACATTTACGACAGACACGTTCCGATTATAAAGGAAATTATCGAAAAGAAGCCTTTTGACGCTCCGAAATTCACGCTGGACAAGTCGGTTACTGATTTCTACAAATTCACCGCTGACAGCTTTACACTTGAAAATTACGAGTATCACAAGGAAGATATAAAGTTCGAAGTAGCAATATAAACAACTGCGAGGCAGTTGTTTATATCCGAATTTTTCGCATTGCGAAAAATGTCGGTGTTTGTGTGTAAACCGTAGATAAAAAGGAGAAACCTATGATTACTGCAATAGCCGCTGTAAGCGGAAACTGGGGTATAGGAAAGGGCGGCGATTTGCTGTTTCACATACCCGAGGATATGAAATTTTTCCGTATGACCACCCTTAACCACAAT
>JAFTWI010000023.1 GCA_017465345.1 Oscillospiraceae bacterium | reverse complement strand
TTATGGCGGGAATTATAGGTGTTATCATCGCAAACACAAATAAAAAACTCAAAGAAGAATACGCACATAAAAACTAAAGGATTTTATTATGGAAAATATTATTGTTATCATTATCTTGATAGGTATTGTCGGCGGAATAATTTTCTATCTTTACCGTGCTAAAAAAAGCGGACAGAAATGCATAGGTTGTCCCTATGCGAAAGAGTGTGCGAAGAAAAAAGCAGGCTGTGGATGTAATAAAAAAGATAAGAAATAATATAATGTTTTAATAGTATATAAAGGAGTATCGGTTTTATGGCGATGACCATATAGAAGTATTCTCAAACACTAATGGTTATTGACTAAATGGCGGCTAATGAAACGAACAACAGGCGTATGCAATTTTAGCATACGCCTGTTGTCTTTTAATTCTTACATTTTACTGATAATTACGAATAAAATTCCGTCGCTCTGCCGTTTTCAATCCTCAGAATATGTGTACAACACCTTGAAATCAGTTCAGGGTCATGGGTAACAACAAAGACGGTTTTCTTAGATTTAAGTGAGGATAGCAGCTCTGCCGTCTGCTCCATATGCCGAAAATCCAGTCCGCTTGTCGGCTCGTCGAACAGCAGGATTTCTTTATCTGCCAGCATCGCCGAAGCAATCGCCGTTCTCTGCTTCTGACCGCCCGAAAGGCTCATCGGGTGACGCTCTGCAAAACCGTCCAAATCAAGCTCGGCAAGGATTTTCTGCACATCACCTGCATTTTCATCATTCATTCCAAGCTGAACCTCTTCCTCAACGGTTTCGCAGAAAAGCTGGTGGTTTACGTCCTGCATCACCATATAACACTTTTTAAGCAACTGCTTGGATTTCAGAGTTTCGCCGTTCATCGTCACCGTACCCTTGAATTTCTTTTCAAGTCCGCACAGACAGCGTGAAAAGGTGGATTTTCCTGCACCGTTGTTTCCCGTAACCGCAACAATACTGCCGATTGGAATTTCAAGCTTCGGAATATTCAACGCCTCGTCCTTGTCGTAGGAGAAGTTGAAATTATTAAGCGTCATTGTTTTCGTTCCGCTGAAATTACCGACAGGACGCACTCCCTTTTCATTGAAAAGTGGTCTTAAACCGTAAGCGGCTCTTTCTTCCTCGGTAAGCGCCGCAAAGTCCGTCATTGTCATATCAAAGGCAATTCTTCCGTTTTGTGTGCAGATTACTCTGTCGCAGATTTCACGGAGCCAGTAAAGGCGATGTTCGGCAATAACAATTGTTTTTCCGCTTGCTTTCCATTTCAGCACAGTTTCTTTCAGTTCCTCGATAGCGTTCAAATCAAGGTTTGAGGTCGGCTCGTCAAGCACCATAATTTCAGGCTGAAGTGCCGAAACAGAACCGCAGGCAATCTTCTGTTTTTCACCGCCCGATAGCTCGAATATGTTCCGCCCCATAAGGGGAGAAATGTTCATTTCTTCGGTAACTCTGTCAATTCTCGAAAGAATTTCAGCTTCGGGCATACCCATATTTTCACAGCCGAAAGCAAGCTCGCTGGTTGTATCAACGCAGAAGAACTGACTTCTCGGATTTTGAAATACGCTTCCCACGATTTTAGCAGTTTCGTACAGTTCCGAGCTTGTAACATTCAGACCGTTTGCGATTACCTCGCCCTGTATTTCTCCCTCATAGTAGTGAGGAATAAGCCCGTTTATAAGTCTTGTAACTGTTGTCTTGCCGCTGCCTGACTCTCCGCAGAGAAGTACGCACTGTCCGTCGGGAATTGTAAGGGATATATCGTGAATTGAGCCTTCATCGGCATTTTCGTGACGAAAGCTTACATTTTTAATTTCAATCATAGCACCGCTCCTTAAATTCCTACAATGTCCAAAATCCACAGCACATAGGGCACAAGACTTATCATAATAAAAATAATGTCCTGTACCTTAAAACCGATATTGCATATATTCGTGCGGCGCACCTCTCCGCCAAGACCTCTCGTAAGAGCCGCCGCTGAAAGCTCCTCGCCGATTTTTACACAGCAGGTCATAAGCGGCACCATCCTGTATTCCAGTATTCCGCCTGCGTTTCTGCCGCCGAGATGTATTCCGCGCATACGCATTGCCGCATTTATAGAAGCGGCTTCATCGAAAACGGTAGGGAAAAAGCGGAACATTACCGAAAGGGGAATGATGATTTTCTCACTCAGCTTCATTTTGAGCATTGCCGCTGTGAATTCACTTACGGTTGTTGTGGAAACAAGATAACCGCCCATCATAATGCTTGGAAGAAAACGTGCAAGAATACCGCTGCAGCCAAGAAGGATATAGTGCAAAGCACCTGTTGTCATAGGCCCGAAAATCGTATACATTGAGTAGGACAAAATAAACAGAATAACAAAAGTAATTGCCGTTTTCCATTTTCGTGCCGAAAACAAAAGCACGGCAGGCATAGCGCAGAATAAGGGCGTGAGAGCCTGAACTCTCTCGCCCCCTGCTGAACCGAGAACAAATATTGCCATATTTAAAAGCATAAACAGCTTTGTTCTCGGGTCAAGCACAAGACCTCTGTCGGTAACGCTTGCCTGTAAAATACTGCGACCCATTAAACGATACCTGCCTTGACAAAGTGCTTTTTAAGCAGTGCTTTGCCGAGGAATGCACCGAGAACGCCGAATACAAATGAAGCAATAATAATTACAGGTGCTGTCCAAGGCTGCATAATGTTGCCGAGTGTATCAATATATTCCTGACCGAATTCCTGTCTTGAGGCGAAATAACCTTCTCTGTCGATATAAAGAGGAAGAAAGTTGCCGAAAAGCATAACGCAGAGTACGCCGTGGCTTAAAACAGTCTTTGCGGCACTCTGAAATCCGCCGCTTTTTGCAACAAGGTCTGCAAGAAAGCCGAATACAACGCCGAAGATTGCAGGCCAAATGCCCATACCTGTTACCCAGAGATAAATTCCGATAATAACTGACATAATCGTAATCATACCGAATTTCTTTGTTTTGGTGTAGAAAAGCATCATAGGAATGCCGCCAACGAGAGGGCAGAATACTGCCAGTAACGGCATCATAATCGGAATGTAGCCAAGCATTGCAATGCACGTCATAATCACGCAGTAAATCGCCGCATAGATACCGATGTTGATTAAATCCTTGCCCTTAAGTTTGTTTTCATTTTTCATTGTAAATAGCCTCTTTCTTGAATTATATTTTCCAGCCGATAGCATTTTCTCTCGACCGTACAAATGACTTGTAAATTCCGTCTTGCTCCATAAGCTGTTCGTGATTGCCCTGCTCGGCAATTCTGCCCTTGTCAACAACAATTATGTTGTCGGCGTTGCGGACGGTTTTAAGACGGTGAGCAATCATAATAATTGTCTTTTCCCTTGTAAGCTCCTCAATAGCGGTTACAAGCTCTCGCTCGTTTTCGGGGTCAATGTTTGCCGTTGCCTCGTCAAGAATGATAACGGGAGCGTTTTTCATTATGGCTCTTGCAATGGAAATTCTCTGCTTTTCACCGCCTGAAAGGGAAGCACCACCCTCACCGATTACGGTATCATAGCCGTCCGGCAGACTCATAATAAAATCGTGACAGCAAGCTTTTTTTGCAGCTTCAATAACCTTTTCCATAGACGCTTCGGGTTGACCGAAACGGATGTTGTTTGCAATTGTATCACTGAAAAGGTATACATTTTGGAACACAAAGCTGAAATTTTTCATCAGGCTGTCCATACTGTATTCCCTGACATCAGTGCCGCCGAAAAGCACCCGACCGCTGTCAACGTCCCAGAAGCGTGAAATAAGGTGGCAAAGGGTTGTTTTTCCTCCGCCTGACGGACCTACAATTGCTGTGGTTGTCTTTTCGGGAATGCGCAAGGAAACATTGTCGATAATCTTTCTGTTTTCGTAGGAGAACTCTACATTTTCAAGTGTTATATCATAATTTTTCGGAGCAATGTCCTTTCCGTCAATATCCATTTCAGGCAGTTCAAGGATAGCCTGTGCCTTTGCTACAGCCTGGTCAACACTACGAATCAAAGCTGAATAGTTGCCTGCCGTTTCAAGGGCGGAGAAAAGAATGAACGAAGCAATAACCATTACAATTGCATTAAGAAGATCCATTGTATTGTTCAGGTAAAAGTACACCGAAAGAAAAGATATCAGCGTACCGAGAAGCTTGATTGTGATATTCTGCAAGAACATAAGCGGAATAAATTTGAATTCCATATCCGTGCAGACCTTGCTGTTTTCATGTATCGCCTCGTTAAGCTCCTTGCTTTTTTCGCCTGTCAGATTGTAGGCTCTTACCTCGGAAATTCCGTGGAGATATTCAAGAATTTTTGAAACAAGCTTGCTGTCGGAGTTGTCCTTTATAGGAGCCATTATCTGTCCACGCTTCTGCAAAAATGTGTTTACGATAAAATAAAGGATAACGCCTGCTATTGAAACAAGTCCTATGCGTATATCGAAAAAGCATACCATCATTACAACAAACGCCGTCGTCAAAATGCCTTGTGTAACAAACATTACAACTCTTGTAGCAACGTCTGCAAGAGCTTCCATTGTATTTGTTGCGACAGAGGTTATGTAGCCAAGACTGTTTTT
>JAFTWI010000188.1 GCA_017465345.1 Oscillospiraceae bacterium | reverse complement strand
GCAATCGAAAGAATACCGCTTCCACAGCCAAGGTCAAGGAGCATGTCACCCTTGTTGAGATTTTTCTCAATCAATTCAAGACAAAGCTGAGTAGTGTTGTGCTGTCCCGTGCCGAAGCTTGAAGCAGGGTCAATTTCAAGAATAATGCTGTCATCAGTTTTTGTGTATTCCTCCCAGGAAGGTTTGATAACAAGCTTTTCACCAACTGAAAGAGGTTTGAAATACTGCTTCCAGTTGTTAGCCCAGTCTTCCTCACGAACATTAGCGAGTTCAACAGCAAGTCTGCCAAAAGCCTTGTCCTCGTCACGTCCACCAAGTGCAATCATCTCCGAACGGATAGCCGCAAGCATATCTACACCCTGAGAATTGTCAGGCAGATAAACCGTAACACAGGTTTCGCAGTCCTTTAAATTCATAAGGTCATCATCAATGTAATCCCAGTTGCTTGTCTTATCATTGAGAAATTCTTCAAAATCTTTAGCGTCCTTGATAACAAATCCGGTAACACCAATTCTCAGCAAGCAACCGCAAACAGGGTCAATACCTTCAGTAGTAGTGTAAATGTTTACCTCAGTCCAGTTCATATAAAAAATCCTTTCCAGATATTGATTTTGAAACATACATATTAATTGTACACTATTTTATAGCAACTTTCAAGCGTTAAAGTGAATTTTGTGCAAAAATCTCTGTAAATTTTGCGTCAAAAATAAACTGCTGTAATTGATTTTACAGCAGTTTATTC
Organism: Oscillospiraceae bacterium; assembly: GCA_017465345.1. Classification (GTDB taxonomy): domain Bacteria; phylum Bacillota; class Clostridia; order Oscillospirales; family Ruminococcaceae; genus RGIG8773. The sequence goes on along the minus strand of JAFTWI010000188.1, from coordinate 3,202 downwards.
ATTAATTATAGAAATTATTTTAGTTGAGTTCAATCACATTTTGGATTTAAGAACAGTTGTAACAATAACTGCAAGTATGCCACCGATTGAAGAACCAACAAGATTTACTACCAGCTGGTATGTCCAGTCAACCTTTTCCTTGCCCTTGTTCGGTATTGGAAGAATTGCAAACCAAATGCTGCTGAATACCGAACGCATTGCATTCATGCTAAAGCCTGTGCTGTTAAGAGTAAGTGCCATAAAAGCTACAGCGCCGAAGCCTACTGCTCCAATAACAAGAGACTGATTATCCGAAGTTGTTGCTGTAACACCTGCAATTGACATAAATACGAGGAACAGGAATACAAATGTTGCAATAACTTCCTGGAAGAAGTTAAGCACCATATTTTTTTCTACAGGATATGCTGCAAATATACCTCTCTTTGGTGAATCACCTGATGCCTTGAATGAATCCCAGAAGAAAATCATACAAATAAGTACTGCTGCACCTGCTGCAAGGAATTCCATTAATATGTAAATCAAAGCTTCGACCAGTGGCAGACCATTCCAGATAACACTTCCAAGAACAACACCAGGATTAAGGTATGCAGGACCACCCATTATTGCAGCTACTGCAAGACCGAAGCCTACAGCAAGGCTCCATGCAACCACAAGCTCTATGTAGTTCAGCGATGAAACCAACGTCTTTTTAAGGTTGATGTTACACATATATGCGTATCCACCCAAAAGGAAAATTAAACTGCCGACAAATTCTGATAAATAGCTCATATAAAAGCCCCCTTTTATGTTATGCTTAAATTATAACATTTTTCGACAATTTAGTCAATAATTTTCAACGAATATAAATACTACTGTGCAAAATTTACAAACAGTTATCTGGATGAATGCCGAAAATTCAAATTGAGTTTATAAAAAAATAATATTTATTCAGCAACCATATCAGGAATTTTCTTCATCAGATAAAGTCCGTATCCAAAACTCAGCACTGTAATAATCATACAAATAATGATACCTGCTGTATTATTCTTGTCAGTTGCAAATGTACTTGTGGAGTTAACAACAGCGTGGAAAATAATGCATGGGAGAATACTTCCAGATTTAACGAAAATCATTATGAGCATAAACCCGATTGCTGTTGCATAGATAATCTGCAACATTGTCGGCAGAAACGCACTTCCATTCAGCAGATTTACAATGTGCCCCATACCAAAAGTAAGGGCAGAAACAATAATCGCTGACTTCATATTGTCCTTGCTCATCGCCTTGAAAAGGAAACCGCGGAAAATAACTTCCTCAAGAAAGCCTACAAAAACCATACTTGCCGCATAAAAAATACTTTCAAGTACGGACATATTCAGTTGTAAACCAAACCAGAAATTAACCGATGAAACTGCAATCACAGGAATAAAATACAGCCACTTCTTAGCATCATAGTTACCCTTGCATAAGCCGTAATATTCCATAAAACCATTCTTCTTTACAAACAAAAAAATAATCACCGACATCACTGCAACAACAACCAGCGATACGCTTTTAATCAAGCCGATTTCCTCAGAAACCGCATCACTTACGCTTAACAGTACCACATAAGCAATAATCCAAATTACCGCAAACCAAATTTCACTTTTTTCTCTTAACTTTGTCATATTAATCCCTCTTTCATTGCCCCAATTGCCCCCATAAATACGATTGTCAGAATTTTCTTGATGTATTCCTCGTCATACTCCATAGAGTTGTTAGCAAGCATACTTGCAAAGCCGTGAACCGTCAGAAAAACCGCGGCAAAAATATCCCTTGCCGCTGAAAAATCCACGTTTGCCGCTTCAGAAATGATTGCAAGCACAGGAGCAAATTCTTCCGACGCAATCATTTCGTCAAGCCCGTTTCGGTCAAGTCTGTCCGATTGAAACAAGTAGCGGAACAAGTTCCGTTCCTCAACCGCAAACTTGATATACAGCATACCGATTTCTGTCATAGGGTCATCATATCGTCCCTGAATATCGCTGATGTACTGAGAATGAAATTCGTCAGCCTTGCGATAAACCTCTTCCTTGATTTCGTCAACCGTCTTGAACTGATACATCACAGGTTGAGTAGAGCAACCCAGTTTTTTCGCAATACTCCGCGCATTTATGCTTTCAGCCCCATCACTCCGAGCAATCTCAAAAGCAGCGTCAACAATCATTTCCTTTGTAATTTTAGCATTTGGTGGCATAATAAATCTCCTTAATAACAACTGTTATATAACAATTGTTATTATATCAAAGCAATTCCGATTTGTCAATAGGGAATAAAAAAGAGGCACTGAATTTCAGTACCTCTTAATGAAATTTGATTACTTAATTTCACCCATCTTGTTCTTGTAATCATCCTTAAGACGCTGAAGAACAACAGAATCATCCTTACGCTTCTGCTTAGCAGTTTCCTGAATCTGTCTTGTTTCCTCAATACCATCAACAATAGTCTGCCATGTTTTTTCAAGAGTTTCAATCTGAATGGAGCTGCCTGTAGCCATCTGAGTTGTAAGCTTAGTCTGAGCAACAGTATTCTGTGCATTCTTGAGAAGAAGCTCATTAGTCTTTTCATCAAGAGCCTGCATAGCTTCAGCCTGAACACGCTGCCTCTTGAGCATGATAGCCTGAGCAAGAGCCTGCTTGAATACAGGCATTGTGATGATGAATGCAGAGTTAATCTTTCTGATAAGGTTAAGATTGGAGAACTGCATAGCCTTGAGCATAGGAACAGTCTGCATAGCAACGTTTTCAGCAATCTTGAGGTCCATTACACGCTGCTCGAATACCTGTCTTGTCTGTTCAAGAGTCTGAAGGTCCATAGCAACAGCGCCTGAATCAGGGTTAGCTTCAAGCTTTGCACGGTAATCGGTAATATACTGGTCAAGCTCAACGCAAGCCTGTTCACCGGCCATAATGTAAAGGAGAAGTTCCTTGTAGTAGTTGATGTTAGCGTTGAACATTGTTTCAAGCTTAACGTTGGAAGCTTCGATTTCCTTTTCATATTCACGAAGCTGGATGTAAATCTTGTCAACATCCTCACCCATAGTGTGATACTTTGCAAGAAGCTTGTCAAGCTGCTTTCTGAGGTTAGCAAAAAGACCTTTCTTTTCTTCAGTAAGTTCCTTGGCATCGAACTTTTCCATAATAGCGGAAAGATGCTGGAGAAGCTCACCCGAATCGTTGATCTG
>JAFTWI010000187.1 GCA_017465345.1 Oscillospiraceae bacterium | reverse complement strand
TCATTTGTAATGAACTTGGTTTCCCAAGGTCAAACTAATTATAGCATGGTAAACAAAAAATGCAAGCATTATTTATAACATTTAACGATTGCGTAACAATTTGTAATTACGCTGTAACTGATTATGAAGCTTTTGCACAAATTGTCAATCCGTTTCAGCAGTTGTTTGTGAAGTATTTTCCATTTCTGCCTCTGTACCGAGAATTTCAAAGCCGGCAAATTCCGCACTTAAACCCGCTTCGGGAATTTCCAGTAAGACAGGCTCCAGCGTTTCGGGATTGAAAGTCAGGCGATAAACTGTCCCTGAAAACTCGCCCTCATAAATCATGCCGTCCTCTGTATCGGTGCAGGACAGTTTATTTACCGCTGCATTGTCCAGCGCCTTGAAAATCAGTGCAAAGGTAGCTGAGTCCCTCACGTCTTTAATCGGAATATCCAGCACAAGCTCGCCGAGGTTTGCCTTGACACCCTCACTATTCATCGAAAGTGTCAGCCCTGCCAGTGTTTCGGGGGAGTCCACGCTCATCTCCCAAAACTCCGCACCGTATCTTTTGACTGTTCCCGAAAATTCCAAATCTCCCGAGCAGATTTTCATTTCAGCCTCATACTGACTGTTCATATCGGGTGTATGAGTAAGGAAGCTCCCATTTTTAGCATTACAAGACGTACAAATGGTTATTATAATTACAAACGGTAAAATAATTGACAGTGTTTTTCTGAATCTGACCATAAAAATGCCCTCCATCCAAAGAACAGAGGGCTTATAAACTATGTAATGATTTGCCTTATCTGTTCCATTTTCTGAACACAAAAGGCAGATTTTCAATCACGTCGGAAGGGAGCATACCAATTTCGGAAAGCTTCTCCGCAGCGATATCCGCAGCTGCACCGTGTACGAATACACCTGCCGCTGCTGCGTCAACGGGAGCAAGTCCCTGCGCTGCAAATGCCGCAATAATTCCCGTCAGCACGTCACCGCTTCCTCCCCTGCTGAGACCGGGGTTGCCTGCGGGGATAACGTAAGCTTTGCCCTTGCCTGCAGCAATTGTAGGCGTACCCTTGGCAACGACTGTTACACCATACTCTCTTGAGAGGTTTACCGCAAGGGTAAGTCTGTCAGCAGACGCTTCCTCGGGAGTTGTGCCGCAAAGTCTTGCAAGCTCACCTGCGTGAGGAGTGATAATCAGTTCAGCTTTTGTGTCTCTGATTATATCTATGCTGTCTGCAAGGCAGTTTATTCCGTCTGCGTCGAGAATTATTGTACAAGTTACATTTTTTATGATTTTTTCAACAAGCTTCTTCGTATCGGCTGTAACGGAAAGGCCACAGCCTAAAGCCACGACGTTCTTGTTTTCACATTCTTTTATAATGGTATCAGCATCGGCCTTGTCTGTGACAAGATACATAGCCTCAGGCATAGCCGCCGCAATCCTGCTGATAACCGTTTCGGTTGAAGCGAGGGTTACAAGTCCCGCACCCGAACGAAGCGCCGCCTTTGTTGACAGGGCAGCCGCACCGCTCATTCCTGCGCTTCCCGCAATGTTCAGCACTCTGCCGAAATTGCCCTTGTGGGAATTTTTTGCACGTTTCGGGAAAAGCTCCATAGCCATATTTTCTTCAAACAATGTAGGGAGAAGTTCAACACCTGCGGTTGCCTTTGCAGGGAAGCCTATTCCCTCGATGATTATTTCGCCGCAGTATTCTTCAAGGGGCTGGAAAAGCATACCGATTTTCTTAAAGCCGAAGGTTACGGTATAATTGCATTTGAGAGTCCCCTCAGCAACCGTGCCCTTCAGACAATCCGCACCCGATGGAACGTCAGCCGCAATCTTGATTGCAGGACTTCTCTGTGCAAAGGAGAAACACGCCTTAATCTGAGGAGGGAGAAAGCCATGGAAGCCTGTTCCGAAAACGCAGTCAACGATTACCGCTGCTGAAGCAAACTTTGAAAACACCTTATCTATATTGTCGTTGAGGTTCAGCACCTCAACGCCCTGCACACCGCTTAGCTCGCAGTATTCGTAGGCTGCAAGCTCCGTTGAAGGGTCGCCGCAGGCAAGGACAACCGTAACAGCCGTGCCGCTTTCCGCAAGCAGACGTGCCGCAACAAAGCCATCGCCGCCGTTGTTGCCGCTGCCGCAGACAAATACAACACCCGACGAAAGGTCAGTTTCCTGCCCTATTTTATAGATAAGCATAGTAAGAGCGCCGCCTGCGTTTTCCATTAACTCACGGCAGGACACTCCGTTCTTCTCGGAATTTTCCTCAATAGTTTTCATTTGCTTGGGTGTAGGGTAAATCATTTACGTTCCTCCCATTTTATTCGTAGAATGTAACAATTCCCGAAGCAATGTTTTTGGTGTGTGAACAGCTGACAGCAATTCTGCATTTTTTAAGAGCAAAAGCTTTCTTTGCTCTGCCCGAAAGGCTGATATAATAAGCACCGCTGTAATCGGTAAGCACGGAAATTTCGTTGAGACGGATGCCTGTGGAGCTTATGCCCATTGCTTTAAGGAAAGCAAATTTGGTAGCAAACATTTCACCCATTGTGAACTTTGGGAAATGTTTTTCCATCAGATACTTCATTTCCTGAGGGGAATAATACTTGGACAGGAATCTTGGCTTGGCAGCAAGTTTCTTAAAGCGGTCAAGTTCTACAAGATAAGAGCCGATTGTCATAAAAAACAACATCCTTTCGGTTATACTAATGTGTGTTGGAAATTATACTTAATATTTATTCAGATTAACCTTGAGCTGTCTTGGAAGGAAAGGTCTGATTGCTTCGATAACCTTATCCTCTGCCGAAATTATGAGACGTACTTTTCCAGCTGAAGCGTGGGTGAAATCAGCATACCACAGCTCTGTTTCATTGCCGCTGAGGCTTGTTCCCACAGCACTTACGATTGTAACGCTGCTGTCGATATCGGGTGCACTTTCATACTTACCGAAAGCTTCAAAGGAAGAAACCTTGCAGGTGATAAGACGGGAGCGCTTTCTCTTGGCGATAATCTTGTCAATATCCACATCACCGTTGGTTACGATATATTCGTATTCCACGTCGCAACCCGTAATAAGATAGTAACCTCCATACAGCGCACCGAACAGCAGAAGAAGCGCTACACCTGAAAAAGCAGGCATAAACATCATTACGAATGCAAGAACTGCCGCAAGCAGGCACATGCCGACCACGATAAGCACTTTCTTTGCCGTATCTTTACCGTTTGGGGTCTTTTTTACAATTTGTTCAACAAAAATGTCCATTTTTGCCTCCTGTTTTGATTTAGTTTTTGTACAAAATATATTATAGCACACTTTTTTTCAACTTTCAAGAAAAATTTACTTGCAATTTGTGACGGGATTGTATATAATAGTAAATGTAAATAAAATCCCGAAACACAACGACTGGGAAACCCAAAGCATCTACGATGCTTTGGCTCCAAGAAATTTTCCGTTAGAAATTTTTTGGCTGTGTCCTTTGGATACAGAATTAGTAAGCGTATGGAAAATGGTATACACAGAGAGAGGGGCGTAAGCTGGAAGCTCCTTTGTACCTCCGTATGACGAATTTCGCTCACGAGTGGTTCTGCTGAAACATTTGCAAGTAGGCGGAAACGTATTTGCTGCGTTAAGGCATAGAGGATGATTGTCCTTTGTGGGTGGTTTATAAGCAAGGTTATGCCTTGTCCCGTTCAGGGGCAGGGCTTTATTTTTTTGCATAGAATTCCTCGTAATTTCGGGATAAGGAAAGGATTGTTTTTTAATGAAGGAACAGCTTGAAAAAATCAGACAGCTTGCAGAAGCAGAGCTTGCCGAGTGCAATTCCGCCGAAGCGCTTGAAGCGCTCCGTGTAAAGTATCTCGGTAAAAAGGGCGAGCTTACCGCTATTCTGAAGCAGATGGGCGGACTTTCCGCAGAGGAAAGACCTGTTATCGGTCAGCTTGCAAACGAAGTAAGAAAGAGCATTGAGGACACACTTGCAGCAAGAACAGCTGCTCTCAAGTCCGAGCTTGCGGCTAAGAAGCTGAAGGAAGAAACTATCGACGTTACTCTCCCCGGCAAGGTGCAGACAGTGGGCAGACTTCACCCTCTCACAGCCGTGCTCAACGAAGTTAAGGAAGTTTTCCTCGGTATGGGCTTCGAGGTTGTTGAAGGCCCTGAGGTTGAAACCGACCACTACTGCTTTGAGGCACTCAATATGCCTAAGCACCACCCTGCACGTGACACACAGGATACATTCTACATCAGCGAAAACGTGCTTCTCCGTACACAGACTTCCTCCGTACAGATTCGTACAATGGAGAACAAGAAGCCTCCTATCAGAATTATCTCCCCTGGCAGAGTTTACCGTTCCGACGCTGTTGACGCAACACACTCTCCTCTCTTCCACCAGATTGAAGGACTTGTAATTGACAAGGGCATCACATTTGCTGACCTTTGCGGTACACTTGAGCTTCTTATGCAGAGACTTTACGGCGAGGACTGCAAGATTCGTCTGCGTCCGCACCACTTCCCATACACAGAGCCTTCCGCTGAGGTTGATATCATGTGCTTCAACTGTCACGGCGAGGGTTGTCCGATGTGTAAGAACGAGGGCTACATCGAGCTTCTCGGCGCAGGTATGGTTCACCCTAAGGTTCTCGAAGGCTGCGGCATTGACCCTGAGGTTTACAGCGGCTTTGCGTTCGGTATCGGTCTTGAACGTATCACAATGGGACGCTACGAAATCAACGATATGCGTCTGCTTTACGAGAACGATATGAGATTTTTGGGTCAGTTTTAAAAGCCAAGTGCACTGTCGTGCACTTGCTTTCCGAGTATTTTCGCGTTGCGAAAATACATCGGTAGTTTGCTTGGTAACTGTTGGTGTTGTGTGTACGAAAAAACATCGGCAGTTTGCGTGCTGACCAAAGGTATTGTATTGAATAAACTTATTCCCTAAAAAATATTAGGAGGAAAATAAAATGAATTTATCAATGAGATGGCTGTCGGATTATATTGACGTGTCCGACCTTTCAATAAAAGAATTCTGCTCAGGTCTTACAATCAGCGGCTCAAAGGTTGAGCGCTACGAGACAGAGGGCGAAGAAATCAGCAAGGTTGTTGTGGGTAAGCTTCTTTCCGTTGTTCCACACGAAAATTCCGACCACCTTGTAGTGTGTCAGGTTGACGTGGGCAAGGCTGGCAACGGCGAGCCTATCCAGATTGTAACAGGTGCGCCAAACGTTAAGGCAGGCGACATTGTTCCAGTTGCAATGGACGGCTCCACACTCCCTAACGGCATCAAAATCAAGAAGGGCAAGCTCCGCGGCGTTGAGTCAAACGGTATGCTTTGCTCCCTCGGCGAGCTTGGTCTTACAACTCACGATTTCCCTTACGCAATCGCTGACGGTATCTTCATCATGCAGCAGGAAGAAGGCTGCCCTGAGCTTGAACTGGGTATGGATATCAAGGAAGCAATCGGCTTCAACGATACTTCCGTTGAGTTCGAAATCACTTCCAACCGTCCTGACTGCCTCGCTGTAATCGGTCTTGCAAGAGAAACTGCTGCAACTTTCGACCGTCCTTACACAGTTAAAGAGCCAACCTACAAGGGCATTGAGGGCGACATCAACTCCATGCTCAAGGTCAACGTGCAGAACACAGACCTCTGCTCACGCTATATCGCAGGTGTTGTAAAGAACGTTAAAATCGGTCAGTCCCCACGCTGGATGAGAGAAAGACTCCGTGCAAGCGGTGTACGTCCTATCAACAATTTCGTTGACATCACAAACTATGTAATGCTTGAATACGGTCACCCTATGCACGCTTTCGATATCCGCTACATCAAGGGCAACGAAATCAATATCCGTAACGCAAAGGCAGGCGAAACAATCACAACTCTTGACGGTACAGAAAGAGCGCTTACCGAAAATATGCTTGTTATCGCTGACGCTGAAAGCCCTGTTGCTGTTGCAGGTGTAATGGGCGGCGAGTACAGCGGTATTATGGACGATACAGTTGACGTTGTTTTCGAGTCCGCTTGCTTCGACGGTGCTTCCGTTCGTACAACAGCTAAGGCTCTCGGTATGAGAACTGACGCTTCCGCACGTTTCGAAAAGGGTATCGACCCACAGAACGCTTACCCAGCTATTATGCGTGCATTCGAGCTTGTTGAAATGCTTGGCTGCGGCGAGGTTGTAAACACAATCATCGACGCTGACCACTCCGACAAGACACCAAAGGGTGTTGAGTTCAACCCTGCTTGGATTAACGGCTTCCTCGGCACAGACATTTCCGAAGATGTAATGAAGAAGTGCCTTGAAAAGCTTGATTTCAAGATTGAAAACGGTATGGCTTACGCTCCTTCCGTTCGTATCGACATCGAGTGCAAGGCTGATATTGCTGAAGAAGTTGCAAGAATTTACGGCTACAACAACATTCCAAAGACTATCATTCGTGGTGTTGCAGCTGCTGAGCTTACCGAAAAGCAGAAGTTTGAGCGTAAGATTATGAACGCTATGACTTCCCTCGGCGCTTACGAAATCACAACCTATTCCTTCATCAGCCCTAAGTATTTCGATAAAATCCGTCTCCCTGAGGACAGCAAGCTGAGAAACACAGTTGTAATCACAAACCCACTCGGCGAAGATACTTCCGTTATGAGAACAACCCTCATTCCTTCAATGTGTGAGGTTCTCGCAAGAAACTACAACAACCGTAACGCTTCCGCTTGTCTGTTCGAACTTGGCAACGAGTACCTCCCTACAGGCGCAGAGCTTCCTGACGAGCCTGTACGTCTCAGCGTTGGTATGTACGGCGGCAACCGTGATTTCTACGACATCAAGGGTATCGTTGACGCAATGCTGAAGAACGTCGGCGTTGAAGATTTCGAGTACGAGGCTTGCACAGACAGCGCAGTATTCGCAGAAGCTGACGCTTTCCACCCTGGCAGATGCGCAGTAATCACAAAGGACGGCAAGGCAATCGGTATCGTTGGTGAGCTTCACCCTGAAACTCTCGAAAACTACGGTATCGGCACAAAGGCTTACGCAGCTAAGATCAACGTAACAGAAATCCTTGAGGTTGCTGTTGCAACAAAGACATACAAGCCGCTTCCTAAGTTCCCTGCAACAACACGTGACCTCGCTATCGTTTGTGACGAAGCACTTCCTGTTGCAAAGCTTGAAAAGGCTATCAAGAAGGCTGTAGGCAGCATCCTCGAAACAGTTACACTCTTTGACGTATACCAGGGCAAGCAGATTGCAGAGGGCAAGAAGTCCGTTGCATACGCTATCTCAATGCGTTCCCACGAGGGTACACTTACCGATGAACAGGCTGACGCAGCTGTAAAGCGTGTCCTGAAGGAACTCTCCGCACTCGGCGCAGAGCTCAGAGCATAATGCTCTCGCACAGCCTCGTGCATAATGCTCTCGCACAGCCTCGTGCATAATTAAATCAACAAACAAGGGTACCGAATGAAATCGGTACCCTTTTTACGTAAAACGAAAGGGTACTGAAACCAGTACCCTTTTTGTTATTCAAGATTAAGCTTCTTTGAGAAAATTCTCTCTGAGCCGAAG
>JAFTWI010000186.1 GCA_017465345.1 Oscillospiraceae bacterium | reverse complement strand
TTTTTGTCATACCCTTTTTAGACTTATGAATTATCTGTAAATTCACTCTTTGTGAGCTTGACTTTTATTTGCAGGTCTTTTCTTAAATCTTCATCTGAATAAATACTATTCAGAACATACACATATTATAACCGATAATCGAAATAAATACAAGTGTTTTATTTATATTTTTGGTTTTTGCGAAAATTCAACAGGCGTTTTTTGTGCAATATCACAACGAAATTGAATTTACACAATTTTTTTCAGTTCATCGGCAATAGCTGCAAAATCCGCAAGCTGAAGCTGCTCGGGACGTGCATTTTCGGATACGCCTGCCGTTTTGACAGCCTCCGTAACTGTGCCCTTTGCTATTCCCATCGCAGAGGAAAGACTGTTGCAAAGATTTTTTCTGCGCTGAGAAAAAGCTCCCCTTACAACCTTGAAGTAGAATTCCTCGTCCTCAACCTTGACAGCAGGCTCCTTGTTCACGTCAAGCCTTATGACGCAGGAGTCAACATTCGGAGCAGGCATAAAGCTGCCTCTTGAAACATTGAACAGCAGCTTCGGTTCAGCATAATATCTTACCGCCGCAGTCACTGCACCTGTATCGCGGCTGCCCATCTCGGCACAGAGACGTTTTCCAGCCTCCTTCTGCACCATAACCGTAACCGACTCAATAGGCAGACGGCTTTCAAGCAGCATCATAATAATCGGTGATGTAATATAGTATGGCAGATTTGCACACACTGCAACCTTCAATCCCTTGAAATGCTCCTCAATAATTGCCGCAAGGTCAGCCTTCATAACGTCCTCGTTTATGACAGTGACGTTGTCGTGCTCCGCAAGAGTTTCCTTTAAAATTGGGATAAGGCGCTCGTCAATTTCGACAGCCACAACCTTGTCAGCACGCTTGGCAAGCTCGTGAGTAAGCACTCCCACACCCGTGCCGATTTCCAGCACGCCCCAACCCTCTGCGGCGTTGCCCATTTCGGCAATCTTCGGACATATTGACGGATTGATAAGAAAGTTCTGTCCCAGCGTTTTGCTGAAGGAAAAGCCGTGACGCTCGAAAATATCTTTGATAACATTAATATTGGTTAAATTCTCCATATTGAGAAATCCTTTCAATTGAAAAGTAAATAGGTAATCACCATAAAAACAGGCTGGTGAATTATGTATACCCAAAGAGAGTACCTGCCGAGAAAGTTTATCACGGGCAGCTTGGCTTTGTAGAAAAACTTAGGAAGCTGACCGTTCTTTACGCAATCGGAAAAAGCTGTTCCCGCAAGAAAAATGAAACCGTAGGGAACAAGCGGAAAATAGTCCGCCGAACGAAAGCTTGGAGAGGTTATTCCGATAGGGTAGAGGTAGTTTGCGTTTTCGGGCAGGTTCAGCCGCACTTCCCTGAAAAGCAGGAAAATACTTTCGTTTTTCGGGAACTCGAAAAATACCACCGTGAGGAGCGTGAATAACACAAAAACAAGTATATTCGGCATTCTTTTCAGCAGCGGAGAAATTACGCCGTATATGAGCATAATCGTACCGAAGCAGGAAAGTACACCGAAAACGATAATGTTGTCGGGCATGAAAATTGATGTTGCAATGGTAAGTGCTTCACCCATAAGGAACAGTGTTGCACCGCGTTTCAGTACATTTCTTGAAAATCCTGCACATACACCGGACACTCCGAAAAGTATAATGAGAAACAGCTGATGAACAGCCTCCCACCACCCTGTAAAAAAGAAGGGCATATTTATTCCACCGAAGAAAATCAGGTCATACAGCAGGTGGTAAAGCATAACATAGATTATCGCAAAGCCACGGAGAAAGTCGAGGAATTCCGCACGGTTTTTCCGTCCGATTTCCGTATGGACAGATATTTCTTCACACCTTCGTTCTTCGGTTGCAACAGACATTTTTTCACTTCCTTTCACAAGATTTATTATATCATATTATCCTTACATTTGCAAATGTATATGCTTAAATATTAGCTGCTTCTGTTACCTGTTCATTTATCGCTTTTTTCTTGTAGGCGAAAGCAATTGCTGCACATACTGTATATCCTATAAAATACAAGCTTGGAATCAGTACAATCGGATTGAAGTCGTTGACAATTTCTTCGATTATCGCAGGCAGACTTGTTGCCGAAAGCACTGTGCCTATTGAACCGAGGACAAGGCACGCCAGCGAAAAACGTCCGTTTTTCAGTGCGCATATAATTCCGAAAATGGCCAATAAGGCTGTTGCAGCAAATGCAATCAGCATTATTACGACCATCAGTATAATAAACAATGAGCCGAATATGGCGAGTACAGCCAGAAGCCCATCTTCTGTCGCTACTGCAGTATCAGACAGTTCTTTTTCTGCTGCAATTGCCCATATACCAACACCGAGTGATGCTAAAGAGAAAAGAGCAGAGATAACTGACATTACAAATAATGGGATAAGCTGTTTTTTCATTTTGTTCACTCCATTAAGTCAAATTTGGGTTCATTATTTTATAGTATATAATAAAAGGATAGTCTTGTAAAGAATTTTGTCAAAAAATTTGACTTGAATAATACGGAGTAGTATAATAATAGTATTCTTTTTTGAAAGGAAAGTTGAAATGTATATTGATTTTCATACCCACGCTTTCAACGATGTTATCGCTGAGCGTGCTATAACAAAGCTTGAAGGAACATTGCTTGCTGAGGGTTACACCGATGATGTCCCTGCCGCAACAAGAGGAACAATCGGTGAATTGCTGGAAAAAATGGATATATGGGGTGTTGACAAGGCTGTTGTGCTGAATATTGCCACAAAGCCTACTCAACAGACTATTGTAAATAACTGGGCAAAGGAAATACAGTCTGACAGAATTTTTTGCTTCGGCTCGGTGCATCCCGACGCTGAAGACGCACTTGAAGAGCTGGAGCGTATCAAGGAGCTTGGACTGTACGGCGTAAAGCTTCACCCTGATTATCAGGGCTTTATGGTCAACGATGAAAGGCTGATGCCGATTTACAGAAAATGTGCGGAGCTTGGACTGCCGATAACTTTTCATGCAGGCTTTGATGTTGTTTCACCGAATTGTATTCACTGTCCGCCTGAATTGAGTGTGCAGGTACTTGATAAGGTGCCTGAACTGACAGTTATTCTCGCACATTTCGGTGCATTTCTATGCTGGGACGATGTGGAAAAATATCTTGTGGGACGTAACGTTTATTTTGATATTTCCTATACCGACGGAACCATTTCCGATGAACAGGCAATGCGTATTATAAGAAATCACGGTGCGGATAAAATATTGTTTGCTTCGGATTGTCCGTGGCACCCTGCTTCAAGGGAGAAGGCTATGCTGGAAAGATTGCCGCTTACAGCAGAGGAAAAGGAACTTGTTTCTTATAAAAATGCGGAAAGGCTGCTCAAATTATAACTCTATAATAATTTGTTCATAAAGTACGCTTTATATTTTAGGTATTTTTATCAATCGTGTGTTAATTTACACAAAAAAATTGTTATAATGGTCGAATATTCATTTCGAATTTGTTAAAAATCACATATTGCCAAATTTATAATAAAATGTTATAATATTTAAAGTATCGTGGGCAAATTATGCCCTATGATAATTTTTATCCATATCGGAGGTGTCAAATATTTATGAAGACCTTTATTTATACTGCGACGGACGTTCAGGGCAATACAATAAAGAATGCCAGAATGGTTGCAGAAGACGTAAATGATTTTCTTGAAAAAATAAATGAAAAAGGCCTTTTCTGTTCAAGCTACAAAGAGGCGAGCGACAAGAAATCAAATACACTTCATAAATTCAAAATGGAAGAGCTGGCTTACAACTGCCGTCAGCTCAGTGCGATGCTCTCTTCAGGTTTAACACTGGTAAGAGCACTGGATATTCTCTATAAGGAGCAGGTTAAGGAAGCTCCGAAGCAGATATTCAGAGAAGTATACGAAGAAGTTCAGAAGGGTTCTGCTTTCTCCGACGCACTTAAAATGCAGCAGGGTGCTTTCCCGAACTTCATGGTTTCGATGATTCAGGCTGGTGAATCCTCCGGTTCTCTCGACGTTATCGTAAGACGACTTGAAGAGTATTACGATAAGCAGAACAAGCTGAACAACAAAATCAAGGGTGCTCTTATGTATCCGATTATTCTTGCTGTTCTTTGTGTTATTATCGTAATTGCGCTCTTTACATTTATTCTTCCTACATTTAAGGATCTTCTCACAGAGGAAGATATGAAGGGCCTTACAGGTGCGCTTTTTGCATTTGCAGACAGCTTGACGGGATATTGGTACATATATGTGGGCGTAGTGCTTGCTGTGGTGTTCATTGTCAAGTATTCGCTTAAAGTTCCGAGTGTAAGGTATAAATTTGATAAACTGATATGTAATATGCCTAAGGTTGGTGTTCTTGTTGTAAAGGTTTATACAGGTAAGTTTGCGAGAACACTTTCGTCCCTTTACTCATCAGGTATTCCGATGGTTGAAGCACTTCAGCGTTCTTCTGCTATTCTTAGCAATACATACATTGAAAAGGCTTTTGAAACCGTTGTTGATGAAGTTAAGCAGGGTGAACAGCTTTCTGTTTCCATTCAGAGAACAGGTATTTTTGAATCCATGTTCTGTTCCATCATCTTCGTAGGTGAAGAATCGGGTGCGCTTGATACAATTCTTGAAAAGACAGCCGGCTTCTACGAGGACGAAGCGGACTCTGCTATTCAGCGTCTTGTAGGTATCATCGAACCTGTTATGATTATCATCATGGGTGGTGCCATCGGTCTTGTTATCGCAGGTATCCTTCCGGCTATCTACAACTCTATGGAAAATATCCAGTAATAAAAAAGTACAAAAGGAACAGAGAAACTGTTCATTATTATATTAAAAAATTTGTGAGGTGACGAGTATGCTTTCATTTGATATTACTGACAGACACATTCGCATTATTCGTGGTACAGAGAATCACGGAAAAATCAAGGTTTCCGACGCTCATACCATCGATGTTGCAGAGGGTCTGATTGTTAATGGTCATATTAAAGATATTCCAAAAATGGCAACAATTATCAATACTGAACTCAAGAACAAGAGAATGGCTGACAAGGAAGCCGTAATCAGTATTTCTTCAAACCTTATCATTTTTAAGGAGCTGCATATTCCTAAAGCTAAGGGTGCTCAGCTTCTGACTATGGTACAGAACCAGATGCAGCATACAATGGGTATTGCTGATGACTATTCAATTTCTTATACTATTGCAGGTGAGGTTGAAGAAGAGGGCGTTCAGGCTATGAAGGTTCTCGCAACAGCTTGTCCTTTTGAAGTGGTTGACTGCTTCAGAAAGGTATTCTCAATGCTCGGTATCGCACTGCGTTCCGTAGTAGTATCCTGTAACAGCATTTCCAGAATTATTCTCAGCGACCCTAAGTCAAAGGCTAAGATGCCTATGCTCCTTGTTCAGATTGACCCTAACTTCGTATCCCTTAATCTTTACGAAAACGGTCAGCTGACATTCTCACGTTTTGCTTCTATTGACCCTGAAGACTACGATAATTCCGATGACTATGTTTTCGAGGCTGTTAATGAGAACATCTTCAGAATGTTCCAGTTCCAGAAGTCGAGAAACGGTGACAATCCTATTCAGAATGTTGTATTCTACGGTGATACTTCTGAATATATCCGTCTTACAAACGCTCTTGAGCAGATGGATATCACAACAAGTATTATCGGTGTACCAAACTCTGTAGGTGGCTACGAAAACTTTGAATTTAAGGAATATGCAAACGCTATCGGTGCTATGTTCCGTTCCAATAAGGACACAGAACGTATCAATCTTATCGAAGTTGACGCTGCTGCAGGCCGTACAAATGCAGGTGCTTCATTTGCAATGGCAGTACTTGGTTCTGTTGTTGTTTCTGCAGCGGTTGTTGGTGCTGTATGGCTCTTCGGAAACATTCAGGAAAATAACTATAAGACAGAAACTGCAGAAATCCAGCAGTATCTTGACTCTCCAGAGGTTGCAGCTCAGATTGCAGCTGTAGATGCGGCTCAGAACAAGCTTGACAGAGTGAACAGCATTAAGACAGTAACTGAAAATGCTTACACTAACTTCAACTCCAAGCCTAAGCTTACAACAGAAATGGTTGAAAATATTGATGCTAATTTTGAAGGTACAGATGCTATGTGGAAGGTATTGTCCTTCGGTGATGGTGCTATTACACTTTCCTGTACTGCTTCTGACCATAATGAGCCTTCACAGGTTGTTGCAAACTTCTTTGAGCAGGATATTTTCAAGAATGTTACATATACAGGCTTTGCAGCTGAAGAAGGCGATGCAAATGCCGAAGTGGCAACAGCTAAGTCATATTCATTTAACTTATCATTTGATGCTCCTGAAGTTGAAGCGGAAGAAACTAATGATGAAGCAGCAAACGACGCTGCGGCTGCAAACTAAGAAAGGGTGGGTGAATTATAATGAGTTTAAAACTTTCTTACAGAGATAAAGTAATTTTTATTGTAGTAATGATTATCCTTGTTCTTGTTGCAGGCTTCTTCCTTTTTATCAAGCCTAAGTTTGAGGCTGTTGATTCAGCAAAGTATACTTTGGAAGCAAAGCAGACAGAAAAGGCAAATATTGATGCGAAGATTCAGACCCTTCCTACTATTATCGAATCACTTAAGGAATCTGCAAAGACAATTGAAGAAAAGCAGAAGTTGTTCCTTGATGAAGGACATCCATATGTAAATGAAACATATATCAGAGAAATCCTTAATGACTTGGATATTGAAGTAGTAAGTATGACTACTGAATATACAAAGGCAAGCGATATTAAGGGATATATTGTTAATAACAAGAACATTCTTGCTTACAAGAATAAGATGGATGCTGACCTTTACAATGAGCTTCCACAGGAGGTTTATGACCAGTGGAATGGTGTTGCGAAAGCAGGATATCCGGTTGCAAACATCGGTGTAACAACTATGAATGTAACTTTCAAGAGCGATATTGAACTCAATGATGCATTTGATTTTATTGATAGAATGGCTGAAGATGAAAAGGCAGTTATTATCAATACAGTCGGTTCAGGTGCAGAAGCAACTGAGGGAGCTACAAACACAAACATTTCTGCAACAATTACAATGTACTCCATATTCCCACTTAATGTGGAAAAGGTTCTTGAGGAAACTGATGAGGTTAAGCCTCTTGAGACAACTGAAACACCTGCAGCATAATGTGTACTATTTCGGACAAACCGATAAATCAATTATGGTTTATCGGTTTAAGCCGATTATTGATGTTTAATAAAAAATATTTTAAGAGAGAAAATCTGATGAAAGGGTGGTTGACAATGACTAAAGGCAAACAGCGTCAGAGTCTGCGCGGTGCAGTACTTATTATGGTACTTACTGTAATGGTTGTGCTGATTATTATGCTTATGGCAACTCTGACTGTTGTTACAACTGCGGGTCAGCGTATATACACCAAGTTTGAGGAAAATCAAGCTTACTATACAGCCCGTTCAGCTCTTGATGTTTTTACTGAAAACCTGCTTGGTGACTCTGCTTACTATGCATATGAGGACGGCAGTAATAAAAGAAAATTCGAATATTCTGTCCAAAAAGATGACAGCACGTGGGAAGTAAAGGATGATAAATTCTATAAGCAGGGTCTTGCACTCCAGCTTGACTTGTATAAGATTAAATCTTCAAATGAAGATGGTGTAGATTTATCATGGGCGGAAAACCCTGTACTCGCTGATGGAACATTCCGTGCAACATCACCTGAGGAAACTATTTATACTCTTGATAATGCTACAGGTCTTCCTTATATTGAATATGATATCACTTTCCCTGCAGCTGCAAGCAACTCCAGCGGCAGCTACGGTAAAATTGTTGATATTGACAAGAATGATGATGACAAAGACGGTGAGTACAATGACCAGATTGCAAGAATCAAAGTAGAAGTTCTTGACCGAAAGTTCCATACCAGCGTTGAATATACGGAAGCTCAGATTCTTGGAGCAATAGCAAATCCTTCAGGTAATCCTAGTGCTACACCTCCTATTCCGAGTAAGGCTGATGTTCAGAAAGCAATTGCTGAGGGTAATCGTTCAAAGGACTATATGAAAATCAAGATTACATCAACAATTCAGATGATGGATACTGAGGGTGTTGCTATAGTAATTCTTGAAACAAAGGAACTTGTTCCTCCATCATGTGATAACGCTCTTACTACAACAGGTAGCTTCAGCGGCGGTTCAGGTGCTCAGGTTGGTATCGCAGGCGGTGTTTCCACAATGAACTTCGGTACCTCTATTGCAGGTGACGGTAACAGCGTTTCAGGTTCTTTATTCACAGTTGGTAAGCTTGAATGGACATCTAGCGCAAAGACTGTTCTCAATAAAAAGGAAATGGTAGTTGCAATGGATGGTGTAGCAAACTCAAGCAACCCGACTATCGTTAAGACAACAGGAGAAGGTACATTTGCCTTCTTTGGTGGTGAAAGCACTCTTAATAACGGTGGTCTTTTTGGCTATGATGATGACGCAGGTAATATTCCAAGTTCGTATAAGGTGCCTGTTATAGCTGACAAGATTGTTAAAACAAGTGCAACTGATATGAAGATTAACGGCGATTTGTATGTTAATACATTCGATTATCAGATTAACAATCCAGGCAAGGTAAAGGTAACCGGAATATCTTACGTTAAAAATCTTATTATTCCTAATGACCCTGCCTTTGTAACATACAGCGGTGGTATAACAAAAATTAATCTCGGAGCAATTGCTTCTGATATGCACCTTAAGCTCTGTAAGGATTATACAATCACTGTTACAGGCGACCCTATCATATATACCAAGAATAATTTCCCTGCTATGTGGGAAGAAAATACAGCAGCTGATAACCCTGGTGACCTTGCAACATTGTATACTGCTCCTTCTGTAGATGGTTTCGATATCAATACATATTCTGTAGAAAAGATAATGATTGATGAAGAGAACAATGACTACAGAATTTACAGAAAGTATGACCTCCCATTCCAGGTAAATGGTCAGACCTTTGTTACAATTCCAACTGCACAGGCATATTTTGTTGATTACTATATGCCACATGCATTTGATGATGCAACAGGTGATATGGTTAAGCACAGCAGCTATGTTAATCCCGGTCCTGACCCTGATACAGCATACAGTGTTATTTATAGTGACGGTAACAAGGATATGTGGAAGGTTGACGCAACAGCACTGCTCCAGCAGTATATTGCTTCTGCTAAGGAAGAATCTGAGCCGTTGCCTGCATTTACACAAATTGCTGATTTGACAGTTGGTACAACATTTACATACGGTCAGAAGGATTATACGGTTGAGGCTTTGCCAAGCGGCGGTGATATTGACCTTTCATCAGGTGATAAGTTCTATGTTGCAAGCGGCAACTATGACTTTAAGCATTGGACTGTAAAGGGAACAAGCGGAACTATGTTTATCCTCGTTCCTGAAAATGCTACAGTATCCTTTAACGGTTCAACTATCCAGACTGAATATATCAAAACAACCACAACTTCTATCGTTGATGGTACAACAAAGGCTCCTAAGGTATTCTTCTACGCAGGTACAAATGCTAATATTACAACAGCAAATAACTGCTTCTTTGCAGCGTATTTTATGATGCCTACTGCGAAAATTTACCTTAACAACGGTACAAGTAATATGCAATACACAAACAAGACAGGAGTAACAACAAATGTAAGCAATGTTGGTGTAGTAGGTTCTATTCTCTGTGATGAATTTACTGAAAGCAACAAGACAGCTATTATATTCCTGAGCTCTGATTCGGGTGATGTAACTCCTGGTGAACCTCATCTTAGTGTTACTGCTGCTCAGTATGTAAGAAAATAAGGAGGTAAGGACTATGAGAAAAGTTAAAGGTTTTACCCTTATTGAATGTATTGTTGCCCTTGCTGTTCTGGGTATCGCTTCTCTTACAATGGCTCAGATTTACGCAAATGTTTCCCTCAGAAACAGAAATAATCATCTCGTAAACGCAAGCCTGTCAGATCAGATGGAGTACGTTGAAAAGTATACAGATACTGAGGCTGTTCCGATTTATTTTGGCAGCCTTGCAACCAACAAGAGTACACCTGATGCTGATGCAAAGAGCGCTGACAGAAAGCCTCCTCACAAGACAAATGAGGCGTCAAACAACAACTACATAGTAATCAAGAGATGCGAGCCTGACCCAGCTGGTGGTGGTAAGGTTAAGCATGCTGCAAATCAGACATACAGCTTTCCTGTTGATATCTATGTTCTGTACAGCCGTGACCAGGATGGTGATGCTCCGAAGATTTGTACCGAAAATCCAACTACAAAGGAAAAAACATGGGCGGATAACCCTAATTATGACGGTGAAGCAGAGAGCAATTACAATCTTCGTTACAAGTACATTGTAGGACATAAGAATTAAGGAGGGTGAAATATGAAAAAAACATTAAAAGGCTTTACCCTTCTTGAGCTTATTATTGTAATGGCTATCTTAACTATATTAATGACAGCCATTATGAATATGTTCAAACCTGTTCGTGAGACATACGTTGACGCTACCCTGTATGAAAGTCAGCGTACATCTCAGAATGGCGTTGTAACCTACATTACCGAGTCAATCCGTTATTCAACGGATCTCGGTCTGTACACAAAGAACAAAGTTTCAAGTGCTGAAGCTGCTGTGGAGAAATTTACAGATGCATACCTTGAAGCAAACAATGTAAAGACGACAGATTCGGATTATTCACAAAAGCGTACAGCAACTCTCAAAAAAATAAAAAATGTTGCTGAGGTTATTATCATTGACAATACAGCAAATAAGTACCATTTTGGTAATTCACTCTGCACTGGCAGAGTGCTTCGCAGAAAGTTTGTTGATGATACAAGCTATAATGCAACAACGGACCCTGAATACAAAAAATATAAGCCATTGACATCTGCTGTTGAAACAGCTGGTTCCAATGAATGCAGACTTGCACTTGGTGCAGCATATTATGGTGACAGCAGTTATACAATCAGCTTCGGTGTTACTCAGGATGCTTCAACAAAGAAGGGCGATGCTGATGACGGCATTGCGGTAACTGTTGCTTCAAACGCATCGCATGGTCTTCGCTCCAATAAGGTTATTTCCGATACAGGTCTTGTAATGTGCAAGAACCAGAGCGATGTAGGCGGAATGTTTGACACAGTAAACTTTGATTCAGGTTCTGCTACAGGTGCGAATACAAAGGTTTATATTGTCTTTCTCAATGACGAAATCGAAATAACAACAACATATTGATAAAAAAATTCAGGGCGTGTCCCGAAGAACACGCCCTGAAATATAATTTAAATTATCCGATGTAGTAATCGGGTACCTGAGGAACTGTAAGATAGTCAATGTACAAATCCATTAACTGAGTTCCGAAGAATGATGCAAGAACAAGTCCTATTACAAGAAATGGTCCGAAGGCAAATGCCTTGACGCCCTCTTCATCATTATGCTTAGCCTTAAGCTTGAGCACAAGTGCATAAACTGCACCGAGAATAATTGCAATAAATGCTGCAACTACTGTTGCTTTCCAGCCGAGCATAAGTCCGCCGGCTGCCATAAGAATTACGTCTCCCATTCCGAAGCCGTATACAGGGCCAGTTTCCTTGATTTCTTCAAGATGCTTGTCGAGGGTTTTCTGAAGCCTTTCAGTTTCCTTTTCGTTAAGCTTTTCCTTTTTAAGTCGGCGTTTAATTTTTCTTGCTGCCTTGTGGTCTTCGCTGATTATGAAGCAGTAAATAAGCGGTGTAAGAACAAATCCGAAAATAAGGAACGGAACACTTACGCTGAACATTCCGATAATTCCATCAATTAGCGGTACCTCGTTCCCGCGAAATGTTGTTGGAAAAAGAGTTGAACAGATTCGTGCAACGGCTGCAACAGCGGTAAGGTAGAAAAGAACACCGAGAGTCATTTCCTGAGTGTCATAATCCTCAAAACCGATTACAATGAGACCTGCGATAAAAAGACAAAGCAGTGCAGGATAAATAAGCCCGTCTACAATTACGTCAAAGCGGACAAATGTTGCTGCAAAAAGAATACCGGTAAGGCTTTCAACAAGAATGTATCTTCCGGAAATTTTTGAACCGCAGGCACGGCACTTTCCTCTCAGAAAAAGCCAGCTGAACACGGGGATAAGGTCATACCATTTAATATATGCTCCGCAGGTCATACAGTGTGAATTCTTTTTGGTAAGAGATTCGCCTGCAGGCAGACGGTAGATGCAAACGTTAAGGAAGCTTCCGATTGTGATACCGAAAAGGAAAGTCATAAAGTAAATTCCTATGTAGTATCCAAGCAAACCACCTGAATTAAAAAGATGTTCCATAGAAAAACTCCTTTGTATTAAATTTGAAAATTCGATAGTTATATCTTAACATATATTTTTTAAAATTTCAATAGTTATTAAAATTAAGGTGCTTACATCAAGTGATGTTCACATATTTTCAACGGCGTACATAATCTGCAATTTGCAGTTGCTGTTATGGATTTTGCCGCAGAGAAATCCCTTGCTATTTAAAATTCTGCGGAGAAATGGGGCTTTAGAATGAAAAATATTCCTATTGGTCAGTACATGGTCAATGAGGGCGTTATTACAGAAGAACAGCTTCAGAACGTCCTTGATAAGAAGAAGGAGGAAAACATACCCGGTAAGTTCTTCGGTGACTATGTTGTAGAACTCGGCTACGTTACTGACGCACAGTTCGGTCAGGTACTTGCTAAGAAGCTCAGCGTTCCTTTTGTAGACCTTGCCGACCCTGAATTTGTTATTAATGTCGAGGCTGTAAAGAAAATTCCTGAGGCCCTTGCTAAGAAGCATACTATCATTGCTATCAAGATTACAGGTAAGAGACTTACAGTTGCTACTCACGACCCTGTAAACTTCTATATCTTTGAAGATATCAAGGTTACTACAGGTATGGACGTTGTTCCTGTATTTGCTACAAAACAGGCAATTATCAAGGCTATCGGTAAGAACTACTCCATGCAGAATACTTCCTCGCTTCTTGACAGCGTGGAAAACCAGTTTTCTGATGATGACGCATTCGGTATTGATGAGGAATCCGCAGACAGAATCGACAGCGCACCTATCGTTAAACTGGCAACAACAATCGTTGAAAACTCCTTCCGTGCGGACGCAACGGATATTCATATCGAGCCATTTAAGTCCTATACACGAATCCGTATTCGTGTAAACGGTGACCTTATTGAGCTCATGAATATCTCCAATGTTGTTCATAACTCTCTTGTAACACGTCTGAAAATTATCAGCGGCATGAACATCGCTGAAAAGCGTATCCCTCAGGATGGCCGTTTCACACAGGTTGTTGACGGTACAACTCTTGACGTCCGTGTATCTAACCTTCCTACTGTTAACGGCGAAAAGGTCGTTATCCGTATCCTTTCAACAGGTGATGTTGGCGTAAGAAAGATTACAGACCTCGGTATGACCGCTTACAACTACGAAAGATTTGCTTCAATTCTCAAGGTTCCTCAGGGCGTTGTACTTGTAACAGGTCCTACAGGTTCCGGTAAAACAACAACTCTTTATGCTGCTCTCGGTGAAATCGCTAAGCCTCACGTAAATGTAATTACGGTAGAAGACCCAGTCGAAAAGAACATCGAAGGTATCAACCAGTGTCAGGTTAACGCTAAGGCGGGTATGACATTTGCTGCTGCTCTTCGTTCTATTCTCCGTCAGGACCCTGATATCGTAATGATCGGTGAAATGCGTGACCAGGAGACAGCGGAAATCGCTATCAGAGCCGCTATCACAGGTCACTTGGTTCTTTCAACACTCCATACAAACGATGCACCTTCAACTGTAACCCGTCTTATCGATATGGGCGTTGCACCATACATGGTTGCTACATCTCTTATCGGTATCGTTGCTCAGCGTCTTGTTAAGAAGATTTGTCTCGAATGCAGAACACCACGTCTTTCTACTGATGAGGAAGATAGACTGATGGGTGTAACAGAGCATCAGACGGTTTATGATGCTTGCGGTTGTCCAAAGTGTAACAATACAGGTTATACAGGACGTACTGCTATTCATGAAATTTTGCTCTGTACTCCTGAAATGAGTGCACTTATTGCTAATGACGGTAAGGTTGACGCAATCTCCAAGCTCTGTCGTGAGCAGGGTACTAAGCTTCTCCGTGACAACGTTACAGAGCTGGTTCTCGAAGGCAGAACAACTATGGACGAACTCGTAAGAGTTACATATGCAGTTTAATGTTTAATATAGTATAAATAACTGAAAGGAATTATGTGCAATGGATATCCAGAACAAACCCCAGGAAAAAATTGTTATCAGCATTGATAAAATCCTCGATGAGGCTCGTGTACTCGGTTGTTCCGACGTTCACTTCACCACAAAAATTTCTCCTGTTGTAAGACTTCACGGTTCCCTCCGTAAGCTCAGCTCCTATCCTGAAATGACAGAAGCTGCTATTATGAAAATCTGTGAGCAGATGACAGGCGGACGTAACCTTGAAAATATCAAGAATAAGGTTGATACCGACTTCTCTTATGTAACAAGAAGAGGTTACCGTCACAGAGTTAACGTTTATCACCAGAGAGGCGACACGGCTATCGCTATCCGTCTTCTCCGTAATGATATCCCAACTCTTGAAGACCTCGATATGCCGCCAATCCTCGGTGAGTTCGCTCTCCGTCCAAGAGGACTCGTTCTTGTAACAGGCCCTACAGGTTCCGGTAAGTCTACAACTCTTGCAGGCATGATTGACTATGTAAATATCAACCGTTCTGCACACATTATTACTGTAGAAGACCCTATCGAATATGTTCATGAGCATAAGAGATGTATGGTTAACCAGAGAGAAGTTGGCGACGACGTTGAATCCTTCGCGATGTCACTTCGTGCTGCACTCCGTGAAGACCCTGACGTTATTCTCGTCGGAGAAATGCGTGACTTTGAAACAATCAACGCTGCTATCACAGCTGCTGAAACAGGTCACCTTGTAATGTCCACACTTCATACAACATGTGCTGCCGACACAATCAACCGTATCATCGACGTATTCCCTTCTCACCAGCAGTCCCAGATTCGTACACAGCTTGCAACAGTTCTCGTTGGTATCATCGCCCAGACTCTTATTCCAAAGGCTGACGGTACAGGACGAGTTGCTGCTCTTGAAATTCTCAACGCTACAGACGCTATCAAGGCTATGATCCGTGATAACAAGGTTCACCTTATTCAGACAGCTATCCAGACAGGTAAGAAGGAAGGCATGGTTTGTCTCGACCAGGAGCTTGCACGTCTTGTAAAGGAAGGCGTTATCACAGAAATGCACGCTCGTGAAAAGTCCCTTGATATTAACGAGTTTGAGCGTTATTTCAAGAATAGCGGCGGCGTAAGCGCAATTAGATAAGTTACACAAAATTAACTTTGTCATAGAAAAATGATTGTTGATTATTAGTCGGTTTTGTGTGCGTGTACATATTTTAGTCAAATTGCTGAAAAAAATTCATTAAATTATAGGTTTGGCGAAAAAGTGCACAAATTCATAAAATTAGCGATAAAAATATCATTTTTCTATTGACAAATACAAAATGTGGATATATAATATAATTACAGTAAGGTACAGCCAGCGATGGTTGAAACTTATGGGAGGAGAGTCCAATGAATTCAAAAATGTTTGGCTCTAAGGTTAAGGGTTTTACCTTGATTGAAATGCTTATAGTTATTGCGATTATTGGTATTATTGCAGGTATGGCTTCAATTTTGATTCAGGGTTTTCAGCGTGATTCAAGACTTGAAACTGATAATAACAAGGCACAGATGCTTCATACAGGCTTTCAAAATATGGTAATCAAGTGCGAAATCAAGCAGGACAGAGAATTGTTCGATGTTGATGCTCATAAGGTTGATGCTTCGGGTGAACCTGATCCAAGTTATGCTGATAAAGATATGATTTATGCTCAGGTCCACTTCAGCATGAAGGACGGCAAAATCGGTGACACAATCAATGTTATCAGTACATATAAAGATGTTCCGAATTCTTTATCACAGGCTATAATGCGAAATAATTCAGTAACCAAGAAATGGTATGCCGAGCTTGAGAAGGAAATTCTCTCAAATATGGATGCGACATTTGAAGGTGGTATGTCGGTATTTATCGACTATGAGAATTATACCGTAGATTCTGCAATATATGTAGAAAATCAGTTCTTCAATGTTGATTTGTCTGATGCTGATTCTATAACAGCATTCTATGAAAGCCTTAAGACTTACGTTCAAAACAAATATGTCTCCAATGCAAATAAATCATTCAGAATACTTATTTCAAATAATAAGCAGAAGGAATGTGTCAAGTATACAGGTATTTACCTCGGTGCATATCCAACAATAATGGAATTGGGTTACAGCACATCTTAATTTTCGGAAAAGTGCCTCACATTGTACTTTGTGACGCTTTTTAATAAAAAATATTTTAATTTTTAAAAAGGAGGAATTTCCAATGAGAAATTCAAAGGTTAAGGGCTTTACACTTATCGAGCTCATCGTTGTTATCGCAATCATCGGTATTCTTGCAGCTATCCTCGTACCATCTATGCTTGGTTACGTAAGAAACTCCAGAATCTCCCAGGCTAACGCTAACGCTAAGCAGGTTCACACAGCAGTTTCTTCCGCTCTCACACAGATGAGCATCAGCAACTACTCTTTCTCTAACAACCCATATGCTAGCAACAAGACTGTAACAGTTAATGCTGCTTCCGGTGGTTCAATCACTGTAAACTGCAATGCTACAATCACACCAACTGCTAACAGCGAAACATGGGATCTCATCTCCTACCTCGGTGAAAACTTCTCCGGTACAGGTTGGGCTTCCTTCAACCCTGCTACATGTTCCGTTTCCTTCGCTACATGGCAGAGCGGTGCTACAGCTAAGACTCTTACTGCTCCTGTAACAGAACAGCAGCAGAAGACAGACTGTAAGTCCGGCGCTATCTACGGTTGCTACCCAACAGCTGCTCCAGTTGCAGTTTCCTAATTTCTAATACAGAAATTAATTAAATCAAATTAAAACGACGGGTTTTTCCCGTCGTTTTTTTTGAAATCCCGAATTCGGAGGATACAGACAAATGGAAAAATTCAAAGATAAGGGTATTATAGCTTACATTATATTTTTTGTGGCTGTAACCATAACTTTATTCCTTATAATACCAATAGAAAATCAAAATATAATTGAAGAAAAATATGGCAAGCTTGGAAAAATGGCAAAGACAGATGAGCGTGCGAAATATGTTGTAGAGCATTACTCCGAATATCCCGACGATTTGATTTATATGTATTATAGTAATGACAGATATTTTGATATGCTGTACAACTACGCTTTTCACAAGGACGATTATGATACTATGGCTTTTACAGCTGAGGAACTCAATTCTGAACTTCCGCCAAGGCTTTATATGCACGATTACAGATGGGCTTATGAAAAAATCGGCGGTGGGTATATATTTGTTGATGGCTGTATGACAGTTGCGCTTACAATGGCTGATATAGGTCTTTTCCACGATGGAAATATGGATCCAAGAAAAGTTGCGGAAATTGCAGAGCTGTATGGTCAGCTTGGTCAGTGGGGTGGCATTTCCGAGGTCGGAATTGAAAATATTTTTGATGCAATGGGTATGAAACACGAAACTCATTTTTACGATATCGCAAACGGTGAGCCTGCATGCGATGATCCAAGTGTTATCAAAAATATTCTCGATAATGATGGAGTTGTTATGCTTGGTATGTTCGGCGAGACCTTCGGCGGACACGCTTTGCTTGCTGTCGATTACAATGACGAGGGTTTTATCATAAATGACCCTGCAAGCGCTGAAAGAAGCGAAAAAATATGGACTTTTGAGGAGCTTGCTCCCGAAATTTGTTATGTTTGGGGACTATTCGCAGAATAATTGGAAAAAATCTGGTATATATTTATAAAAACTATTGACAAAATGTAATTATGGTACTATAATAATTAGGGAAATAAATGTACGAAAATTGCATTTTGGGGTGCTTTTATGAAAAAGAAAATAAAAGGTTTTACGCTCATTGAGCTTATTGTTGTAATTGCAATTATTGGTATTCTTGCAGCAATTATAGTTCCAAGTATATTGGGGTATGTAGAAAACAGCAGAGTTTCTAATCTGAATGCTAATGCTAAAACCGTTTACAGCGGTGCACAGCTTGCTATTGTTGATAGCAATGTTGGCAAGGTTGATGTTCTGCCAAACTGTGTGTATACAGGCTCAGATGATTGCATTGCTTATCCGAACGGAACGGGTAATATATGTGATTTAACTAACTATCTTGGTGAAGATTTTGAAGGATATTTTGCTTTTATGACGGATTCTCAGGGATACGGATGCGTGTATGCGGTGTGGAGCCAATATCCGATTTCGGCAAATTCGGTTGCTCAGCTTACTAAGGCAGATGTAAAGAGTTCAATTCATACCAGTACACCGAGAGGGTGTCATCCGCTTCTTTCTGATGCTGCGGTGTCGAATGGAGCATCTTCTTAAACAAAAAGTGTATCAGAAGCTTATTGCTTCCGATACACTTTATTTTTTATTCAGCGTAACCGAAACCACCTCAGGAGGGTTGTTTATACGGATTTTTCCCAGTCCTCTGCTTGCTACAAGGAATGAACTGCCAACTTGATATACGCCCTCTTTATACTTAGGAAAGAAGCGTCTTTCAGGTGAAAAGATACCCTTCACTATTGGCAGTCTGATGAGTCCGCCGTGGACGTGACCTCCGAAGGAAATGTCAGCTCCCCATTCTGCATGAACGTCAAAGTCGAGGGGATTGTGCGCAAGAAGGATAGTGTATTCATCGGGCTGTTTGACTCCCATATAATCAATCATATCCGTCAGCATAAAAGCCTTCCAGCCTCGTTTATATTCACGCACTCCACGATAGTATTCTGCTGTGTAGCATAGTCCGCAAATTCGGATGTGTTCATTTCCACGGTGAATTTCGACAGAAGTGTTGTCCAGACATACTGCGCCGTATTCTGCCATTTTTTCAGTAACACGATTGAATTCTTCGCTATCAATATCAGAAAGTTCGTGGTTGCCGTTGACATAGTACACGGGACAAAGCTTTCTCATATTTTGTACAAGTGTAAGAAACTGGTCGGTGTAAGGTGCTTTATGACTTATCATATCGCCTGTCATAACGATAATATCAGGCTGTTCAGACTCAATAAGATTAAGCAGTGGAGCGTTGTTTTTACCGAAAACTTTATTGTGCAGGTCAGATAGATGCACAATTTTAAATCCGTAAAAGTTCTTGGGAAGCAGCTGGGAGTTTATATTGTAATGTGAAACCTCAGGTGCTGACATTTCACTGTACACTTTAGGAAAGGCTGTACCAAAAGCAGCTGACGCAGCAAACATTGATGTTTTTCGGTTCATTGCATTACTCCTTTCAACGGAATATGTTTTTATTATACACCATATTCAAGGAAATATCAATAAAAAATTCAGGGACACTTTCGCAAGCGTCCCTGAAAATATATAGGCATATTTATTTGTCTGCCTTAAAAGCATTACTGATAAACAGCGATTTCCTGGTCAACAATGTTCATGTATTCTTCTCTTGCCTGTACCCAGCTTTCGAACTGTTCGTTTACGATACCTTCGTAGAGCTTGGACATAACGTCGGAGTTCATATATTCGGAGAGACCGTAACCATAGTCATAAGCAAGTGCGAACTTATCGTCATCATAGAAGCTCATAACGATATCGTACATTTCAGGTGTCCAAGCATCGTTGTTAGTAAGGAACTTTTCCTTTGTAACTTCTGTGTACTGCTCGTCATAGTTTACAAGACGGTTTACATTGAACCAAGCCTTTACGCAGTCAGCGTTTTCGGAGCCCTTAACCCACATGTGGGAGAAAATTCTCTTATTCATATAGTATGTATCGGAAGATGGATCCTTAGGGAATGGAACAATCTGAATTACATCGTCAGGCATAGAATTCTGAGCTGCCTGATAAGCCCATGTACCCATGGAGTAGAAGAGTGTATCGTTGTTTACGAATGCCTGAGAGCCGTCTGTCCAGCCTCTCTTAACAAGCTGATTAGCCCAGATATCTTCGATAATGAGCTGAGCCTTTTCAACCTGTGGGCTGTAGAGGTTGTTTGTAAATGTATTACCATCGTACTTAACAAGTGTATCACCGGAAGTGTAAACGAAAGCGTTAGCCCACCAGCCTGCGATACCGTACTTTGAAGTGTCGCCGCCCTGGAATGTCTTCATCATGTCAACAAATACGTCCCAATCCCACTTACCTTCAAGGTAAAGCTCATATGGATCGTCCATACCAAGACCTTCAACAACGGACTGGTTATACATAAGAATCTGGAAGTCATTAAAGCCGTAGCCGAAAGGTGCAACGTAATGTTCGCCCTTCCATGTGAACATATCAGCCTGATCCTTTACGTCAGCCCACATTGGGTCTTCCCAGTCAACGATGGAGTCGATTGGCTGATACTGACCCTTATTGATATCGTAAGGGAAGGAACGCCAGTCGTAAACGAAGATATCAGGGGAGTCGCCGCTGATGATAGCAGTAGCGAGGTCATCGAACTGAGTAGCATTTGTTGTAGCGATATATTCAACCTTAGCGCCGTATGTATCTTCGAAAAGAGCAAGCTCTGTAGAACGCTCAGGAGCATCGTTTGTAGGGTTAAGGTCATAGAAGCCCATCCACTTAAGTGTCTGACCTTCGATGTTGAGAGAGCTGTCAACAGCGTCTTCAGCAACAGTTACTTCAATATTGTCGCCTGTCCATTCAGTTTTAGCTGTAGTAGTTTCAGTGATTGGAGCATCGCTTGTGTCGCCATCGCTTGAGCAGGCTGTGAGGGAAACGAGAGTAGATGCTGCAAGAATTCCTGCAAGAATTTTGCTTGTTGTCTTGTTCACGAGATTACCTCCTTGAAATTGGTTTGCACAATAAGTAAGCTTGTGCAAACGATTACATTATTTTACAAAAATTAAAACATACCATCTTCTTTGTATGTTGTAAACATTATACCATATATTATTAAAAAAGTCAACAATTAACCAATAAAATCGTATACAATTAACAAAAACAGCTACTTCTTTTAGACATTTTGAAAGGCACTTGAAAAGCTGATTAACATCAGTTATAATGGTAATAATAAGGAAAAACAGGTGGTATAAAGTGATGTTAGTAGAGATTTTTACAGACGGAGCCTGCTCGGGAAATCCCGGTCCCGGAGGTTATGGTGCAATATTGAGAGTCGGTGAGCATGTTAAGGAAATTTCAGGCGGTGAACCGAATACAACCAACAACCGTATGGAGCTTATGGGAGTAATTTCTGCTCTTTCTGCACTAAAATATCCTTGCGATGTGGTGTTGACAACGGATAGTAAATATGTTGTTGACAGCGTTACCAAGGGCTGGGCAAAGGGCTGGAAGGCGAAGGGGTGGATTAAGTCTGACAAGAAGCCCGCGCTGAATGTTGATTTATGGGAAAAGCTACTGGATTTGCTTGAGGTGCACAATGTTAAATTTGTTTGGGTCAAAGGTCATGCGGGACACCCTGAGAATGAGCGATGCGACGAACTTGCTGTAATGGAACGGGACAGGTTTGCACAATAGTTGAGGTTTGCAATGGAAAAGAAATTTGTGTACGCTGATTATGCAGCTACAGCACCTGTAAGTGATGAGGTGCTGAAGATTATGCTGCCGTACTTCACGGAAAGCTTCGGAAATCCGTCTGGAGTGCACCGTGCTTCAAGGATGGCGGCTAAAGCTGTTGCGGAGTCAAGACGTAAAATTGCAGCGGCAATTGGTGCTGATTATTCCGAGATATATTTCACAAGCGGAGGAACCGAGGCTGACAACTGGGCAATAAAATGTACTTCGGGCGGAATTGTAACAACGAATGTTGAGCACAAGGCAGTGTTGAACAGCTGTAAAATCCGAGGCAATACTACATATCTGTCTGCTGACCGAGAGGGATTTGTTTCAGCAGCACAGGTTGAAAAGGCTATAAATCAGGACACATCAATGGTGTCGGTTATTTGCGCAAATAACGAAATCGGAACGGTTATGCCGATTGAAGAAATCGGACAGATATGCAGGGAAAAGGGTGTAGTTTTCCACACCGATGCTGTTCAAGCTATCGGAAATATTCCGATTGATGTGCGGAAGATGAAGTTTGATATGCTGTCCTGTTCGGGGCATAAAATCGGTGCACCGAAGGGAGTAGGTTTCCTCTATGTGCGCAAGGGCACTAACCTTGAAGCTTTCATTCACGGTGGAAGTCAGGAGTTTGGATTCAGGGCAGGGACGGAAAATGTTCCTGCGATTGTGGGACTCGGCGAGGCGGTCAAGCTGGCTTGCGAAAGGGTGACGGAAAATGCTGAGTACACTCGAAAGCTTCGTGACAGACTTATTGACGGGCTCATGCAAATTCCCGATGCACGTCTTAACGGCAGCCGTGAAAACAGACTTTGCGGAAATGTGAATGTGAGCTTTGCAGATGTTGAAAGCGAAGCGGTGCTGTTGATGCTTGACTCGGCAGGGATTTGTGCTTCGGGCGGTTCGGCGTGCACAACAGGTGATGATAAGCCGTCTCATGTGTTGACTGCAATTGGCGTTGAGGAAAAATATTTGTCGGGGACGGTGCGGTTCACGCTTTCTTACAGGAACACTGCTGACGAGGTGGATTATATAATTGAAAAGACTGCGGAAACGGTGGAAAAGCTGAGAAAAATCCGCGGCATATAAGGAAAGGGTATCGAACGGTAAAGTCCGATACCCTGATTTTTATTCGTCTTTGCAGCGGCCTGCAATAACACATGCGTTGAAAAGCTCATTGTACTTGAGGTTGCCATTGGGGATAACCACAAATCCTGCACGCATGGAAACTTCAAACTCATTGTCACCGTACTTGACAGTCTCACCGTTGTGGGCAAGAATTTTATCGGCAGCTGCTTTTGCGTCAGCTTCATTGTCGCAGTCGGTAATCAGAAGAAATTCATCTCCGCCGATTCTGATTGGAAGCATATTTTCGTCAGCTTCCTCATCAATTCTGCGCAGACACTCTGCAATGGCGATATCACCTGCTGCAGAGCCAAGATTGTCGTTTATCCACATCAGATGCACCATATCAAAGCAAACCACGTACTTGCCGCTTCTGGACTTGATAAAATCATAAAGATGCGAAACATCAAATGTTCTTTTACTCATAATGATAACCTTTCCTTTCTCGTCGCAAACGTTTGTCGATTCGCTGAGCTTTGGAAAAATCTCGCTGAATTTGCGGTTTTTGCGGTACTTGGAGGGTGTAACGCCCCAGAGCCGCATAAACGCACGTGTGAACACCTCGTGGGAGTTGTAGCCGTATTTCAGTGCTATGTCCAGCACAGATTGGTTGGTTTCAAGCAAATCACGTGCGGCAAGGGTAAGCTTTCTTCGGGAAATATAGTCGCTCAGACCAATGTGAAATGCACAGCTGAACATCTTCTGAAGATTGGACAGCGAATAGCTGCACTTCTCAGCACACATTTCGGGAGTTATCCCCGTCGTGAGATTTTCCTCAACATATTCAAGCGCAACAGACAGAATTTCAAACTTGTTCATAATGGTCACCATTATTCTTTTTCGATATCGTAATTATATTTTAACACAGCACAGTTTCCTTTTCTTGATGTTTTGAGTAATAAATGATAATTCAGCGCAATGCACCTTAAATTGATTTATATTATGTAAATTCACAAAACCCTATTGCAAAATGTGTTGAAATCTGTTAAAATAATATACAGACCTTATTTTTTATGAAAGGGCTGAAGTAAATGGAAAATTATACAAGACGCGATAAGATAAATTACTACCTTGACATTGCTGAAACCGTGCTGGAAAGAGGTACTTGTCTCCGAAGAAATTTCGGTGCAATCATCGTAAACAATGACCAGATTATTTCTACTGGTTATGTTGGTGCACCAAGAGGACGTGCTAACTGCGTTGACTTGGGTTACTGCACCCGTGAAAAGCTGAATATTCCGAAGGGGCAGCGCTACGAGCTTTGCAGAAGTGTGCACGCTGAGGCCAATGCGATTATTGCCGCTTCCCGTAAGGATATGATTGGTGCAACAATTTATCTTGCTTGCCACGATGCTAAGACAGGTGAGCTTTACGGCGATGTCGAGCCATGCTCAATGTGTAAGAGAATGATTATCAATTCGGGAATTACTACAGTTATTATCCGCAACACAAAGGATACATACACCACAATCAACGTTGAAAGCTGGATTGACCGTGACGAGTCAATTGAAGGCAGCGAGGGTTACTAAAAACAAAGCTTCCGTATTCGGTACGGAAGCTTTTCTTTTTACTTTGCTTTTTTAAGCTGTTCATTGAGCTTGTCAATTATGATGTTCATAATCTTTATTCTTGCGTAAAGCTTGCTGTTAGCCTCAATGATATTCCATGGCGCATCAGCTGTGGAAGTCTTGGCAATCATTTCGTCAACAGCCTTTTCGTATTCGTCCCACTTCTCACGGTTACGCCAGTCCTCATCAGTGATTTTCCAGCGCTTTTCCGGAGTATTCATACGCTCGTTGAAGCGCTTCAGCTGTTCGTCCTTGTCAATGTGCAGCCAAAATTTCAGAACGACAACACCTTCTTTTGTAAGCTCTTCCTCAAACTCGTTTATTTCACGATAAGCCATTGCACAGCGCTCTTCCGAGGTGAAGCCTTCTATGCGTTCAACCATTACTCTGCCGTACCAGGAACGGTCAAAAATGGTGATGTGTCCTGTCTTTGGCAGCTTGTTCCAGAAGCGCCACAGATAATGACGGTTGAGCTCGTGCTTATCCGGAGCGGCGATCGGTACAGCTTCGTAGCCACGTGGGTCAAGTGCATAGGAAATACGCTTGATTGCGCCTCCCTTGCCAGCAGCGTCCCAGCCCTCAAATACCATTACAACAGGAAGCTTCTTCTTATAGATTTTACCGTGAAGCTTTGCAAGCTCCTTGCGTGCCTTTTTCAGTTCGTCGTCGTATTTGGTAGGCTGCATAGTCTTGCTTTCAAGGCTGATTTCCGAAAGCTTCGGCTTAGGAGCAAGCTTGAAGGTGTGAGCTGTCTCCTCTATAACAGGTGCAGGCTTTTCGATATTAACAGCGTTTGTAAGCTGGCTTACAAGAATGTTGAACACCTGAAAACGTGTGAAGCTGCGGTCAGTTGTGTCAATAATTTTCCAAGGACAATGTGGTGTGTTTGTCTTGGTGAGCATATCGTCAAACTGCTTGTAGTAGGCATCGTAATTTTTGTTTCGTTTCTTGTCAAGCTCGGTAACACGCCACTTTGTGGTGCTGTCTTCTTTAAGCTTGAGAAAACGCTTTTTCTGCTCCTTCTGGGAGATGTGCAGGAAGAATTTTATGATAACATATCCGTCGTCAGAAAGCTGGCGCTCAAAGGTGTTGACGGAAGCGATACGCTGAGCATATTCGCTGTCGGAGATATCTTCTTCCATTTTAGCAATGGCAAGCTCCTGATACCAGCTTCTGTCCAGCACAGCAAGGCTGCCTCTCTCGGGAATTTTCTCCCAGTAGCGTTTCATCATCGGATAGCGGCGCTCGGTTTCGGTTGCGGACATTGTTGAGTAAACCTTGAAAAAGCGCGGGTCAAGCATTTTTATCATATCTGCGATAAGAGAGCCTTTTCCCGAAGCACCCCAGCCTTCAAGCAGGATTATTACGGGAAGCTTTTTGTCACGGATTTTCTGCTGCAAAACGGAGAGATTTTTTTCAAGCTCCTTAGTGAGTTCCTTGTAATCAAAGGATTTGTTTTTGTTGGTAAGCGCATTTTCAAGCATACGGCAGCGTCCTTTCGGGTAAAAATATAACATACACATATATTATAACGCATTTTTTATCTGTCTGCAAGCGTATATATAAATAAATCCTAACGCTGCTTTTGCTCAAATTGACGTAAATGTGGTGTTTTCGCAATTTCCTATTGCAATTTCTAAAAGTTTGTGGTATAATAATATGCAGTATTTGCATCGGATTCTGTTGGTCGGTGCAGAATTAAAACTAAGTTAAAAGAGGTATGAATTATCATGGGATTTCCAATAATAACACCTGCTTCCCTTAAAGAACTTAAAGAAAAGCTTTCTCCGCTTACTCCAGAAGATTTCTGCGATGTTGCAGTTTCTGTTGCGGCTGTTGAATATGCTCCCAAGCTTGAAAATATTGAGGTTGCAAAGGCTATTCTTACTGAAAAGGAGTCTCTTTCCTACAGTATGATTAACCTTCCCGACGAACAAAGTGAACAGTTTGTTCAGCAGAGTCAGGGTATCATCAAGGCTTATCCTTCTGCCGCATATTACTGGCAAATGCGTACTCTTTTCATAAGCGTGCTTCAGAATAGAAGCGTTAGCCTTGAAAATCGTATGCTGCTTCTCAACTATGCTGTAAAGGCAACTCAGGGTATGATTGATAATGGTCAGCCTGACCGTATTCCTCAGTTTATTGATGAATTTACTTCCTTGAGTGATTATGCTCCTGTTATGGGATATTTCAAGAGTATCCGTCCAAATCCTGGATATTCTCTTGCTGATGGTATTTCCCTTATCAAGTCGCTGAAAAAGCCTAATGCGGCATATAAAGAAGTTATTAATACCATCTACAAAAACCTTGGCGTGTCTGGTCCTGAGACGCTGAATATGATTGATATGAAGAAATATATCGAGATGAGAAAGGTCTTCTCTCAGGATATGGCAGGGGATAGAGCTGCTCTTATTGAGAATGTACTTGTAAGCTATGTATGGACTTATTCTCTTCCATTAAATTCTCCGTCATTCAATTTCTGGGATCACTTCGTATTTTTCTGCTCACTTTACAATGCTATAAAAATTCTTTATACATGCTATATGCCCGGTAAGGAAGAGGACGATTTTGTAAAGGCAATCAGTGCATTTGACTCTGCTCTCAGAGCTTCTGACAGCAATCTTATGAAAACCGTTATTCAGGCTGTAAGAAACTCAGGTCAGAGCAATAACGGCGATATGGCAACACTCACACTCAGCTAATTTGATTTTATGCAAGCGGACAAACGAGCTTTCGTATGTTCGCTGTGTTTTTGGTATTGCATACATTTCTGAAAGGAATGATTTTTGTTATGGGTAACAACAATAACAATGAGATGTACAACAAGAAGAGAATTTCAAGAGATAATCGTCCCGAATTTCCAAAGAGAGCGGTTATTACAGGCGGTATGCCTTACGGAAACAAGAAGCTCCACTTCGGTCACGTAGGCGGCGTGTTCGTTTTTGCGGACGTTTACGCTCGTTTTCTCCGTGACAGAATCGGCAACGAAAATGTAATCTTTGTTTCAGGTACAGACTGCTATGGCTCACCTATCGCTGAAAGCTACAGAAAGCTTACAGAGGAGCAGGGTTACACAGGCACTATCAAGGATTTTGTTACAGAAAATCATGAGGCACAGAAGAAGACTCTTGACGATTTCGGTATCAGCCTTAACCTTTTCGGTGCGTCAGGTCTCGGCAGAAGTGCTGAAATTCACGATGAGGTTTCCGACTGGTTTATCAGAAAGCTTTACGAGAACGGTCAGCTTCAGAAAATTTCCACTGCACAGTTCTATGACGAAAAGGTTGGAACATTCCTCAACGGCCGTCAGGTTGTTGGTAAGTGTCCTGTTCAGGGCTGTCAGTCCGAAAAGGGCTACGCTGACGAGTGTGACCTCGGTCACCAGTATATGCCGCAGGATTTGATTGACCCTAAGAGTACACTCACAGGCGAAACACCTGTTATGAAGAACGTTGACAACTGGTATTTCAAGCTCACTGACCACTACGATATTCTCCGTGAATATGCGGCTGATATCCGTCAGAAGGAAAACGTAAGAGCTGTTGTGCACAAGACAATCAGTGAGTTCCTTGAACCGCCTGTTATCTACATTATGAACGACTACAAGGAAAGCTATGAATCCGTAAAGGATAAGCTTGAAGCTCATGAGCTTGTTGAGGAACCTAAGAAAACTTCCTTCACAATCGTGTTCAAGACACTTACTGACCGTGAAAAGTCCTGCGAAGTCCTTTCAGGCGCAGGAATCCGTTTCAGAACAGGTAAGACTCTCGTTCCTTTCCGCCTTACAGGTAACATTGAGTGGGGTGCACCTGCTCCTGTTCTTGAGGGTGAAGACCCGCTGACAATCTGGGTATGGCCGGAATCTCTCTGGGCACCTATTTCCTTTACAGAAACTTACCTCGAATCAATCGGACGTGACCGTGAGGACTGGAAGAAGTTCTGGTGTTCCAAGGATGCACAGGTTTACCAGTTCATAGGTCAGGATAATATCTACTTCTACGGCGTTGCTGAAATGGCAATGTTCATGGCTCTCCAGAAGGGCGAAAAGCTCAGCTGTACACCTGACGAGGGCGAGCTTCAGATGCCTATTCTTGTGGCTAATCACCACATTCTTTTCCTTGACAAGAAGGCTTCCAGCAGCGGCAACATCAAGCCTCCTATGGCTGCTGAACTGCTTGACT
>JAFTWI010000042.1 GCA_017465345.1 Oscillospiraceae bacterium | reverse complement strand
CGATGGAAGCAAAGATTTAATTAGGAATTCGTAATTCGTAATGCGGAATTGAAAGGAATTTTTTATGTTGAGATTAAGACAATACAAGGGCTGTGACGCTGGAAAGATTGTTGCTTGGTGCAAGGACGAAATCAGTTTCAGAAAGTGGTGTTCGGACAGATGGACACACTTCCCTATCACGGCTGAGGATATGAATGAAAAATATTTCGGTAACAACGGGGATTGCCCCGATGCTGACAACTTTTACCCTATTACTGCTTTGGACGAAAATGATGTTGTTGGACACCTTATTCTGCGTTACACCGATAAGGAAAGAAAGGTGTTGCGATTTGGATTTGTAATTGTTGACGATACAAGACGCGGCAAGGGTTACGGAAAAGAAATGCTGACGCTGACCTTGAAGCTTGCCTTTGATATTATGGGTGCGGAAAAGGTTACGCTTGGAGTTTTCGAAAACAATGCGCCTGCTTATCACTGCTACAAGGCGGCAGGCTTTAGCGAAACAGGCGAATATTACTCAATTGAACTTCTTGGTGAAGATTGGAAGTGCATTGAGATGGAGTTGGAAAGGGAGGATTATTATAACAGACAAAATACGAAAAATTCTTGACAAAGGTCACAAATACAACACAGCAGACCTTGCCTACATAAACTTTGGTCTTGACATCAGTGTTGAGTATGATGCACTGGTTGTTGCACCGTCCTTTACACCGTACAAGCTTATCCGTGACAACAGCTTTAAAATTACCGAGCTTGGCTCGAAAAGTTACTGTGCAGGTTATCTTGTTGAGCGTGATGGACTGAAAATTGCTTGGATAAAAACTGCGGCAGGCGGCTGCAATATGCTCGATTATCTGATGATTTGTGCTGAACTCAGCTTCAAGAAGCTTATTTTTGTAGGTGCGGTTGGTGCACTGAAATCGGAGTTTGACATAGGTGACATCTGCACGCCGAGTTACTCAATTGCAGGCACGCTGGCAAATACTTACCTCAAAGACAGCCTGCGTGATTACGTACCTTTTGAGAAGATTCATCCCGATGCGGAGTACGTTGACAGTATTGTTGAGTTGGCAAAGGAATGCGGCTACACCGTGAAAAAAGCAAGCGTTTTCTGCACGGACTCAATTGTTATGGAGTACACACATCTTGATGAAATCCGCTCATTCGGCACTGACCTGATTGAGATGGAAACCTCGGTATTTTATGCTGTTGCAAAGCTTATGGAAATACCTGCGATTGCTTTGCTTGTTGTTTCGGATAACTCTGCAACGGGTATTCCGTTGGTTGGAAGAAGCGATGAGGTACAGGAAATTTACGACAGGGCGAGAAGGGTTGTTCTGCCAGATTTGATTTACAGAATTACAAGGAGATGATTTTATGCTTAACCACAAGGGAAGCAAGACTATAGAAACAGACCGCTTGATTTTGCGGCAATACAGGAGCACTGACGCTGAGCTGATGTTCAGGAATTGGGCAAGCGACCGTGAGGTTGCGAAGTTCCTGACATGGAACGCTCACCGCAGTATTTCCGACACGGAGGCTATTATAAATCTGTGGGTGTCGCAGTACAACGAATTGTCACGCTACAACTGGATTATCGTGTTGAAAGAAACGGGCGAGCCGATTGGCAGCATTGATGTTTGCCACATTCACACTAATATTGATGCGGCGGAGATTGGCTACTGCATTGGAAAGGCGCACTGGGGCAAGGGTATTATGACGGAGGCTTTCAAGGCTGTTATAAAGTACCTTTTTGAGGAAATTGGCTTCAACCAGATTCGTGCGGCACACGCTGTAAAAAATCCTGCTTCGGGAAAGGTTATGGAAAAGTGCGGTCTTACACTTGATGGTACGTTCAAACAGTTTTTCCGTGCAACATCGGGTGAACTGCTTGACATAAGCTATCGCTCGATACTTCGTGAAGATTATTTTGCTGACAAAGAAAAATCTTGCAATGATGTGCAAGATGTGGTATAATTATTTTTGGAATTTTATTACTGGAAAGGAATAAATGCTATGAAAGAACTTAATCCAAACGCTAAAATTGAAACAAAATGCCTCCACGCAGGCTACACACCTAAGAACGGCGAGCCGAGAGTAATGCCTATCGTGCAGAGTACTACATACGTTTATGACTCCACAGACGATGTTGCGGCTGTTTTTGACGACCCAACCAAGAGCCTTATTTACTCCCGTTTTGAGAACCCTACAACTGACGCTGTTGAAAAGAAGATTGCTGCTCTTGAGGGCGGTGTTGCTGCAATGTGCACATCAAGCGGTCAGGCGGCTTCCCTTCTCTCCATTCTCAACATCTGTGAGGCAGGCGACAGCTTTATTGCTTCCTCTTCCATTTACGGCGGTACAATCAACCTTTTCGGCGTAACTCTCAAGAGAATGGGTATTGAGTGCATCTGGGTTGACGTTGATGCTTCCGAAGAAGAACTCAATGCTGCTTTCAAGGACAACACAAAGGCTGTTTTCGGTGAAACAATTGCTAACCCTGCACTTACTGTACTTGATATTGAAAAGTGGGCAAAGGCTGCACATTCACACGGCTGTCCGCTCATTATCGACAACACATTTGCTACACCTATCCTCTGCCGTCCGATTGAATGGGGTGCTGACATTGTTATTCACTCCACTTCCAAGTACATGGACGGTCACGCTGTACAGGTTGGCGGTGTAATTGTTGACAGCGGCAAGTTTGACTGGACAAACGGCAAGTTTCCTTGTATGACTGAGCCTGACGAAAGCTATCACGGCATTGTTTACACAAAGGATTATGCTTTCGCTCCATTCATTGTTAAGGCAAGAATGCAGCTGATGAGAGATTTCGGCTGTTACCCAGCTGCAAACAGCTCCTTCCTGCTCAATCTCGGACTTGAAACTCTCCACGTAAGAATGAAGCAATACTGCGAAAACGCAATCAAGGTTGCTAAGTTCATTGAGTCCACAGGCAAGGTTAATTTTGTTTCTTACCCAGGACTTGAAAGCGACAAGTACCACGCACTTGCTGAAAAGTATCTTCCACTTGGAACAAGCGGTGTAATCTCCTTCTCCATCAAGGGCGGACGCGATACAGCTGTCAAGTTCATGGACAGCCTGACACTTGCTTCCAACGAGGTACACGTTGCTGATATCCGTACCTGCGTGCTTCACCCTGCTTCCGCAACTCACCGTCAGCTTACTGACGAACAGCTTGTTGCGGCTGGCATTGACGGCGGTCTTATCAGATTCTCCGTTGGTCTTGAGAATGTTGAGGATATTCTTGAGGACGTTAAGCAGGCGTTTGAGAAGATTTGAGGATGAATTTGTGGGGGGAACTTGTTGAGTTCCCCCCTATTTTGTTAGGAGGATAAGTATGAAAACAATAATTACTATTCAGCACACTCAATCCGTTCATCACACAAACGGAATGGTCGGTTCGTGGACTGATTGGGATTTATCTGAATTGGGCATTAAGCAAGCCGAAAAGATTGGTGAAAAGCTTAAAACTGAATTGGCTGGACGAAATTTTGTTATGTATTCTTCCGATTTGAAGCGTGCAAAACAAACTGCTGAAAATGTCGGCAAATTTCTTGAAATTGACCCCATTTTACGCAAGGAACTGCGTGAAAGAAATCTTGGAAAATGTTGTGGAAAATCTGTTCAATGGCTTCGTGAAAACATTGAACAGCAAGAAAAGACTATTGATGACAGACTTTTCTCCGACGCTGAAAGCCGCCGTGACGAATGGAACAGGCTGAAACCATTTTTCGACGAAATAATGTCAAATAATGAGGAAAATATCATTATTGTTTCCCACGGCGATTTATTGAGCGTATTTAATGCTATGTTTGCTGGGCTTGATGTTGAGTCGCTTAATAACTGTGAGATGTTTGGGTTATCAGGCGGGGTTTCATATATGTTTGAAAATAATGAAGG
>JAFTWI010000185.1 GCA_017465345.1 Oscillospiraceae bacterium | reverse complement strand
GATTACATCTTCGGACGCACTGACAACCCACAGGGTAAGCTATATGAATATCAGCCAAAAATCATTGAAGAAGACGATGATATGAAAAAATTCATTGATATGTGCTTTGACCCGAAGTCACCTGCCAATGCTCGTTTCAAGCAAGCTTTACTGCAAATGCTCCAAGAAAATAAGGAGTGAACTTATTGTCAAAAGCAGTAATCTATGCACGTTATTCATGCGACAATCAGCGTGAAGAATCTATCGAGGGACAGCTCAGAGAATGCAAGGCTTTTGCTGAACGCAAGGGCTACATTGTTGTGGATACATATATCGACAGAGCTATTTCCGCGAAAACCGACAACCGTCCCGACTTTCAGAGAATGATAAAGGACAGTGCCAAAAAAGAATTTGACATAATTATTGTATGGAAGCTGGACAGGTTTTCAAGAAGCCGCTACGATTCGGCAAGATACAAAGCTGCGTTGAAGAAAAACAATGTATCGGTTGTTTCTGCAACAGAGGCAATTTCGGAGGGTGCAGAGGGTATTATCCTTGAATCCGTTCTTGAAGGAATGTCGGAATATTACTCTGCCGACCTTTCCGAAAAGGTTACAAGGGGTATGGTGGAGAACGTTCTTAAGGGGAAGTTCAATGGTGGTTCTGTTACATACGGTTACTCCATTGACAAGGACAGGTTTTTCCGTAAAAATCCTGCCGAAGCTCCGATTGTTACTGAAATTTTCAATCGGTACGCTGACGGCGAGACTATTCTTGAAATTATTGCTGATTTAAGCGGAAGGGGTCTTACAAAGCGGGGTAAGAAGTTTACCTATAACTTTATCGACGGACTTTTGAAAAACTGCCGATATCTCGGCGAGTACCGTTTCAAGGACGTGGTAAATGACAGTGCT
Source organism: Oscillospiraceae bacterium (assembly GCA_017465345.1). GTDB lineage: Bacteria > Bacillota > Clostridia > Oscillospirales > Ruminococcaceae > RGIG8773. The sequence continues at coordinate 1,622 of JAFTWI010000185.1, read as the reverse complement.
ATCCCTCCGCTTACTACAACGGAAATTTTTGAAATCTGCCGTCAGAGGCTTGATGCAAACAAGCACAAGTGCGGAAGCTACAGAAAAATTGAGGACAGATTTATTCTCACGGGTAAGATTTTCTGCGGCTACTGCGGCACGACGGTTTCAGGCACAGGCGGCACGGGACGTACACAGGTGTATCATTACTATCAATGCAACTCTGCAAAGAAGCGGAATTGCCCTCACAAAATGATTGCCAAGAAGCGTCTTGAAGATTTGGTAGTTAAGGTTGTACTTGAACTGCTTAATGACGTGCCACTGGTTAAAAGGATAAGCAAAACCTGCTTTGCACTTCAGAAACAGAAAAGTACGAAGCTTTCTGCACTTCAGAAGGAACAGAAGCAGAACAAGAAGGAGCTTGATAATCTGCTGAATGCAATCAAGGCAGGACTTTTTACCAAGTCCACCAAAACAGAGCTTGAACGTCTTGAAAACCAGCAGGAAGCTATTGAAGCGGAAATTGCAAAAGAGAAAATCAACAACGCTGTTGTACCTGCTGACCAGATTGAAGCTTGGATTTTAAGCTTTGCAAAAATCAAGCTTAACACATCCGAGCATAAACAGAAACTGATTGATTTCTTTGTAAACAGCATTTTTCTTTATAATGACAAGTTCGTAATTATGCTCAACTTCAAGGGCGGAGAGAAAACTATTCGCTTTGATGATTCGAATGAGGATATAAAAAAAGAACACCCAATTGATGAGTGTTCTTCTTTATTAAGGTGTGGTGACCCGTACGGGAATTGAAAATCCCTACACGATTTTTCTGCATTCCCGCAAAAGCCAGTAAATCGCGTAGATACGTCATTTCAAGCAAAGTTACGCAAATGCAAAATACATGCTTTTTCGTATTTTTTTATAACTTTAGCGGACAAATAGCGGACAAGTTTTGACCTATACAGATATGCTATAAGGACTGATTTTTACGGAATCAGTCCTTATTTTTGTTACATAAGATACTTACATTTTAAGCTTATACACCCTGTTTTTATTGCTGCCTTCGGCAATAACAATTTCATCTGCAATCAACTCCTTGAGATAGTCACGGGTTCTGGAGCTTTTTAATTCCAAATAATCCGCAATCTCAGAGAACTTTGCACTGATATGCTCTGTGAGATATTCAATGCTTATGGTACTTTTATGTAGATTAACGCAGCTTTAATGGACAAAAAGTGTACAAGAATATCTTGTGTGAATTAAGTTATAATCTCAACTGTTTTAATTAAGCGAAAATCATACAACTTATTATAAACACAAGATAAGTTTATCCCACTTCTCCAATCTATGCATAGAACGGACGATATTGCATTGTTCAAGCAAACTGCCTTTGCCGTCGCACATAGTTGCATACCACATAGGATTACAGAGTTGTCCATCCTTTACAAGCAAATCTGAAGAGCTTGCGTACTGAAAGTGCATATGACTTAAAAGTCCGCCACTGCTTCTTGAAGTGCGTTCGGGCATAGGTTCCATTGCAAGCATATATCTGAACGGACAGCTTTCGGGTGCTTCGTCGGCATAGAACAGAAAATTGGGCTTTGCTTCAAGTCCTTTTTCAACAACCCTCGCTATTGTGTAAT
>JAFTWI010000184.1 GCA_017465345.1 Oscillospiraceae bacterium | reverse complement strand
CTCGGCATATCGTGACGGATTATTTCATACAAGCCTGTCATATACATTGTTGCGGCGATGTGATGCTGTTCAGCGGTAAGCTCCGCACATTCATATCCTGATTTTTTCAGCATCTTTATCATATGCATCGAGGATTCTTCTTCTGTCTTTACAAGGGTATCAAAAAAGCTTTCATACTTAGTTCCCTTTGAGCAGACCATAAGCAGTTTAATCTCTTCAAAATGCTCGTAGATGTAATCGAGAAAACCGTCTTCAAAGGTTGAATAACCATTGCTTATATGCCCTTTTATATCATCCTCTGTCATATCCTTCATATATTCGTTGAATACATTATTGAAATCATCTACAACAGGCTTTACAAGTGCTTCAAACATAGCTTCTTTACTTGGATAATGTCTGTATACCGCCGCAGGAGTTATCCCGACTTGTTTTGCTATATTGTTAAGCGAAGCTTTTTCGAAGCCTTTTTCAAGAAACTCACGCCGCATACATTTGTAGAGCTTTTGGTGAGTTGCAGTTTTATCCTTTGGCATAAGCACCTCTTTAAGTAAATAGCATTAGCTTACGGAGTTAGCATAGCACAACTCAAATGATTTGTCAAGTATTTAACATAAATTTTTCTTTATGTATTTTCAGAATAGAATAATAAATTTGATTTGAAATTGAATTTTTTAATAAAAATATTTTTTATACTTACAGAAACGACACAAAAACGGCACAAAACAAATTGAAAATTTCTTAAACATTAATTATGATATTTACGGGTCAAATTGCTTAAAAACACCGTAATATCAGGGTTTGATGGGTATAATGTACTCAATAATTCTTTGGGATTTCACAGTATTCCAAGTGTTTTTCATTTCTTAAAATCCCTCGGTAGCGATACCGTACCGGTTCAAGTCCGGTTAGCGGCACCATATAAGACCTCGTAAAAGCCCGTAAAATAGGCGTTTGCGAGGTTTTTGTTTTGCCTCAAAAACCGGTTTTGTCCGTTGTTTGTCCGTTATTTCAGAAAATCACTCATTAGCAGTATATACAGACACTAATTCGTAGATTAATGCTTTCAGTGAGTGTTTTTCCAAATAGTTGTAAGTTATGTTTGCGTCATCAACAATTTATTCAGACATTATTTATAAACTTCAGCTTTTAAATGTTGATTTCTTCAACCTGATATGCTACAATATTTAGAACATATAAATTCAGAAATAATTATTGTTTGTTTTTAAAGAAAAGGAGAAAATTGTATGACAGGTAAAAAATTAACACGCCGAAAAAACCTGTTTTCAAGAATTACTGCGTTAATGACGGCATTGATTCTTACGCTGTTTATTGTTCCGAACGGAACACTTGATGTTTCTGCGGTAAGTGCTCACGTTACACTGGAAAATGTTTCACTTACTGTAAACGGTGAGAGCGTTACCAATCAGGTGCTTCACAACAATGACAATGTCAGCTTTTCATTTGACTGGAAAATTGACAAGGGCATTGAAACAAACGAGCCGTTTGATAATCCTATTGTAATTCAGTTCGATTTTAACGGCATGGAACTTAACTATATGTCCGGCCCTCTTATCAGCAACACGGAAACTCTCGGTACTTACAGCATTACAAACGGAAACACGGTTACTTTTACACTTGATGAGGACCTGCTCCAAAACAGCAACATAAGCGGTGAATGTAACTTCGGCGGTAAAGTTAAATTTAACAACGATGACATAAAGGACGGAAACAAGGTTAATATTAAAGCTGTTTTTGACTCTTCTACTCTTATCAATGAAACTGTAACTGTTGAACCTGAGGGGGCACTTTCTCTTACAAAATCAGCTGACGGAAATGTTTACGGTGACGGAACAAATTTCTATCAGAATTACAAGGTAACTATCAAGGCTGATGGTACTGCAGAATCAAAGCTTAATCAGATTATTGATACACCAAAGGATTCTAATCTCAGCAGTTTTGACTCGGCATACAGAATTAATGTTACAACATCGGGAAATGTTACGGGAGTTACTTCGGGTACATACGACAGCTTTGACCAGATTGCAAATGCAACAATGCCTGTTGGCTCAGAGATTGTTCTTGAATACAGAATGATTGTTGATGACAGCATTTTTTCATCTAATGAGCCTTGGAATTATGGCAACAATGCAAATATTAAATATAATGATGCTTATCAGAAGTCTGCTTCTGCTACACCTAAACCTGTATGGTCCGAGTTAAGTAAGACGGGCTCGGGACCTGATGCCAATGGAATTATCACATGGACTGTAAAAATCAAACACGGCAGTTTTAATGGTAATATTGACCATGACAAAACTATTTTGACAAGTATGAGTGATACTCTTACAGGCAACCATGATTTTGTGGATTCCATATATAAAGCAGATGACTTTGACTTTTTGAGCCACTTCTTAGCAAATGCTACTTTCGGTGCAACATGGGATCCTGTATACACATATACTTACAAGACCAAAATTGATGAGGAAAATACAACTGCTGACAGAGAATATGTAAACACAATGACTGTCACGCTTGATGGGGTACAGCGTGATATTGTCGGCTCTGTAAAGGTTGATGGAACAAATCCTATTACAAAGGCAGCGACTGCAACCAGACTGAATGCTGACAATGAAATGGAATGGAAGGTTACCTACACTATTCCGACAGGCACAACTGCTCTTAAAATTACTGATATCCCGACTGCTACAAGTGGTAAGAGCCACAGTATTGTTGCAAATTCTTTTGTTGTAACTGTTGGCGGCAGCAGCACCACTGCATACAGCGTTTCAGGAAATGATATTACATTTGACAGCAGCGTACTTACCGCTAATGAAGGTAAGGACATTGTTATAACATACAATACCAAGGCAAGCGGCGACCTTACAACAGAAGGTACATTTACAAATGTTGCAAAGGCTGTATACACACAAAACAGCGAAGTAATTGAAAGGGAAAGCCCTGCGGCAACTTACGAAATTGACACAATCAATGCCGTTACCAAATCACAAAGCAGCAATTACAGTGATACTTACAACAAGCTTGCGTGGGAAATTAAAATTGACCTTGATGAAATCAGAAAGGCAGGTCACACTCTGAGTGCAGGTGATACAATCGTTCTTGAAGACGAACTGGAACGAACATATTCCCCTGACCCAAGTGCTCCGCTGCCGACATTTACTGAAATTTACTACGGTGAAACAAATAGCAATGACCCTAATCTTACAAATGTCTGTCTTGCTAACATCAACTTTGACAGTGTAACCAACAAATTTACTTTTATCATTACAAACGAAATGATTAATGACCTCAAATGGTTTACATTCCGATACAGAATGGACTTTGCTGACGTAAATCAGATTATTGGTTCGAACTACGCAAATACTGTTACAGCTACATATAATCCCAATGGCGGAGCTGCTGTTCCTGCGGGAAGTTCTACAGGAACAACGTATGCGAATCCGAATACAGGTACTATTCTTTACAAATATAACGGTTATCAGAGCGGTTATGTTGCTCCTTATACGGTTAATATAAACGAATCGCTGCTTGACCTCAGCAATACAGATACTGTTACGCTTACTGACAAAATGGGTGAGCTTCTTTACCTGATTCCGTCCACTCTTACTGTAAAGGACGGCAAAACAGGAGCTGAGCTTGCGGACACTGAATGGAGCTACAGATACAGCAATTCCACAAACGAGCTTGTTATGACTCTTCCTGATGAGAGATTTTTGATTGTAAGCTACTCAGCAGGTCTTGATGTTGATATGGATAACGCTGCAAATGTTGACAAGTCAAAGCTTACAAACAATGTAACTCTTGACTACAGCAGCGGTGATGACTTTACTCTTTCAAACACATGGTATGCTATGCTCTCAAGCGGCAATGCCACAATCAAATATGATTATGGTCACATTTTTATCAACAAGAGTGATAACCTGAACAACAATAAGCTTCTTGACGGTGCTGAATTCCGTCTTATCCCAGGTTATTTCAACACCAGCGGAGTATTTACACCATACCCAAATCAGACTTTGCATAAGATAATTACTGATACGGTTAATTGTACCACTGGTGACAACAAGATTGAAAATCTCCAGCTTGAAGGTATTCTTTACCAGATGGTAGAAACAAAGGCTCCGACGGGGTATAAGGCTGACCCGAAACCAAAATATATCATCATCAAAAATCCCGGCGAGGAAAATACATCTTTTGAGGACAAGTCAGGCATTCAGTACAAGCCTAACGATGTAACAATTGAATATTATGTTGCCGGCTCTACTGTTATGATTGAGAATGAGGTCGGAAACGAAACAACAAGTTCTATTGAATTCCGAAAATATATTAAGGACACTACTACTCCCCTTGCAGGCGCAACACTCACTCTTTATAACAGCAAAAACACAGTTGTCGACACATGGACTACAACTGACGCAACACACACTGTAGAGGGTCTTGCTGCGGGCACATATAAACTTGTTGAAACAACTGCTCCTACAGGATATGACATTGCTGCCCCTATCACAATTGAAATTGATTCCAATGGTACGATTACTTCTACCCCAGCTTCTGCTTTAAGCAACGGCAATTTAATCACAATGTATGACAATGAAACCATTACTCAGACTTACACTGTTCAATTCCAGAAGTACATCAAGGATATTGACACTGGTTCATATACTGATGAGGTTCTTATAGGTGCACAGCTCAGTCTCACTGACAAGGCTACGGGAACAATTATCAAGGAATGGAAAAGTGCAGCTTCTCCATATGAGGTAAGCGGTCTCAAGGCAGGTACTTATGTACTTTCTGAGACAAATCCTCCTACAGGATACAAGACTGCTGACCCTATTGAATTTGTAATTGATGCTAACGGCAAGGTTACTATAGGTAATGATGAAATAGCTGACAAAATAATCAAAATGTACGATGAAGAAGAGCTTTATTCGATAAAGTTCAGAAAGACAGACGGCTATGATGCAAATCTTGCAGGTGCTTCACTCAAGCTTGTTGACAGCGATGGCAACGATGTTCAGGCATGGACTTCAACTGCTGATATAAAGGAAATTTCAAATCTCAAGGCAGGAGAATACACGCTTGTTGAAGTTGCACCTCCTGCGGGTTATAATCCAGCTGCTGATATCACATTTGAAATTGAGCGCGGCGGTGACATTTACATCGGCTCAGAAGAAGTGACAAACAAAACGATTGTAATGGTTGATGAGGTTCTTGAATTCGATGTGGATTTCAAGAAAATCGCTTCTGATACAAACAGCTTACTTTCAGGTGCTGAGCTTGAACTTTACAAGGGTACGGATTTGATTGAAAGCTGGACAACAACTGGTGCTGTTAAGACAATTTCTCTTGAAGCAGGCACTACTTATACGCTTCATGAAGTTACTGCACCTACGGATTACAATGTTGCTAATGATATCACATTTACAGTTGGAACTGATGGTACAGTTAAGATTAACAATGTTACAACGGTTGACGAAATTGAAATGGTTGACGCTAAAATTGTCGTAGCTCCTGATACATATGATGTAAAATTCAAGAAAATTGCTTCTGACACAAACACTTTTCTTGAGGGTGCTACACTTGAAATTTACAAGGGCAATGACAGAGTTACTTACTGGACAACAGGTACAGAGGTTAAAGTAATAGCTCTTGAAGCCGGCAATTATACACTCAAGGAAGCAGCTGCACCTACAGGATATGACATTGCTGCTGAAATCAACTTTACTGTTGCAGACAATGGAACAGTTACAGTTAACAACTCAACAGTTGATACTGTTGAAATGATTGACGCTAAAATCCAGACTCCTCAGACATTTGAAGTAAAGTTCAGCAAGGTGGATTTTGACACGAACGAAAAGCTCAGCGGTGCAGTGCTTAAACTTTCCGATAACAGCGGAAATGTTGTCCATCAATGGACTACAGACGGCACTGTTACGACTGTAACAGGTCTTGAAGCAAGCGAGTACACTCTTACTGAGGTAACAGCTCCAAGCGGATATATGCTTGCTGATTCTATTACATTCACAATTACTGATGCAGGTATTGTTGATGTTGCTACAGACGGCATTGTTATTATGAAGGATAAGAAGAAATCTACTGAGCAGGAACCTGAAAATCCAGGTGATGATGCTCCTGATACTGATACTCCTGGCACTGATACTCCTGGTACTGATACTCCGGGTACTGATACTCCTGGCACTGATACTCCTGGTACTGATACTCCGGGTACTGATACTCCTGGCACTGATACTCCTGGCACTGATACTCCTGGTACTGATACTCCAAATCAAAACCCAGGAACAACACTCCCCGGTTCGGGCAGCTCAAATAACAATCATGGTACTGTAGCACCTAAGCCTGATAATCCGAATTCCAATTCAGGAACAACAAGTCAGACACCTGACAACGATGATAATTCAGAGACTATTTACCCTGAAGATGTAAGCAGCGGTTCAGGTATTTTCGATGAGAGTGACTCTCTTATCGGAGGAACAAAGCCAGTTATAGTTATTCTTCCTGTAGTAGGTCTTGCATTGACTGCACTTTGCATTATCAAAAAGAAGAGCAGAAAGAATTGACGGGATAGGCTGTCTGAATATTAAAAAGTTGAAGGTCTGCCACACCATTACGGTGCGGCAGACCTTACTTTTTGGTATTTTAATTTTTCTAATCCAAGTAAAAAGACGTGCTGAAATTACTTCACACGTCTTTTTTCATCATTAATTATAATCTCAACATCTTATAAATCTGAATACAAGTCCTTTTTGTATACACCATTTGCAGTCAGTCTGCCGAAGAACTCAGCTGCACCTGCAATGTCGGATTTATATGTTACCCCAAACCACTTTTCCTCTGTTGGAAGGACTCTTACTTTTATTTTTTCTTCCGAAAGAAGCTTTTGTATAAAAACAGGAATGAGGAACTCTGACTTAAGAGGATTTTCGGGAACTTCGTTGCTGAAGAAATCCGCAAAACCCTCCTCCAGCTTTTTCATGAAGTTCTTGTCAAATCCCCACATATTCATTGAAACAACCGAATTTGCGTCGATCTCAAGCTCGTCAGATTTAGCGATATTTCCGCACTTAACCACGTTTCTTGTTTCTGTAATACGAACCAAATTGTTTTCGCCGTCCATATTACATATACCTCGAGTTACACCGCCATTCTCGGACAATGTATTTTTCAGGACAAAGCCTGCCATGCAATACCTTCCGTCTGATGTTTCTGTGCAAATATGATTGTGTACCTCAGCAAATGTTCTTTTGCCGTAATAGTCGTCAGCATTTATCACGGCAAAAGGTTCGTCAATTTCATTTTTTGCCGCTAATACTGCCTGTCCCGTTCCCCAAGGCTTAATTCTTCCTTCGGGTATATCTCCAGGGATATTTTCAAGCTCCTGAAAAACATATTTCAGCTCCACACCGTGTTCTGCGCATACAGCCTCTATTCTTCTACCGATTATCTCTCTGAAATCATCCTCTATATCTTTTCTGATAACAATGATTATTTTATTGAATCCTGCCGCAATGGCATCATGGATTGAATAGTCCATAATTATTTCGCCGTTTGCGCCAACTGCTGAAAGCTGTTTTATTCCGTCAGCAAAACGGCTGCCGATACCTGCCGCCATAATTATCAAGCTTGTTTTCATATTGCCACCTTCTGTTCCGTACATATATTAATAATTAAATTATACAGTATTACAACAACTGTTGTCAACTGTCATAAATGGTTGAATTCTGTGGAAAAATATTGTACAATATTAAAAACGGATACAGGCGGTGTTAAAATGTCAAAGATAAGAACCTGTCAGCTTACCACTGAATTTGAAAACAGCAAACTGACGTGGGAGGAATATCCCCGTCCACAGATGAGGCGTGATTCATATATATCGTTGTGCGGTGAATGGGAGTTATTTTGTCGCAAAGGAGATTTCGGTGCACTGGATGGAAGTGAAGAAAAGCTTGGAAATATCGTTGTTCCTTACCCACCCGAATCAAGAATTTCAGGTATAGAACGTCAGATTGGCAAAGATGAAAAATATATTTACAGAAGGAAATTTATTCTGCCTGATGATTTCAACAAAGGAATAATTCTGCTTCATTTCGGTGCGGTTGACCAGATCAGCCGCGTCAGAATAAATGGAAAGTATCTTGGTGTAAATATTGGTGGTTATCTGCCTTTTGAATTTGATATAACAGATGCTGTTGCTGAGGACGAAAACATCATTGAAGTAGAGCTAATGGACAGACTTGACAAGGATTTGCCTTACGGTAAGCAATGTGAAAAGCGCGGCGGAATGTGGTACACTCCCATAAGCGGAATATGGCAGGCGGTATGGCTGGAAAGTGTGCCTGAGAATTATATAAAGTCGTTACGGATTACGCCGTCACTTGACAGCGTTACTGTTGAAGTTGTCAGTGCTGCAGAGAAGTTTGAAATTGCTGTTCACACTTTCAATGGTGATTTAGTAAAACAATTCAGCGGTAACAAGGTTACGGTTGAAATTCCTGACGGAGTGCTGTGGTCACCTGAAAATCCGCATTTATATGAATTTACGGTTACTTCGGAAAATGACAGGGTTGAGTCATATTTCGGGCTTCGCACGGTAACGGTTGAAAGCCGTGGCGAAAAGAAGTATATTTGTCTGAATGGTAAGCCGTATTTCTTCCATGGCTTGCTTGACCAGGGATATTTCAGCGATGGGATTTACACTCCTGCGACCTCTGAGGGATACTTGTTTGATATTACGGAGACGAAAAAACTGGGGTTCAATATGCTTCGCAAGCACATCAAGGTTGAGCCTGATTTGTTCTATTATTACTGCGACAAGCTGGGAATGATTGTATTTCAGGATATGGTCAACAGCGGTGGATACAATTTTCTTATTGACACTGCACTGCCAACAATCGGATTGCGTAAGGGTATCAAGCACAAGGCTTCAAGGCAGCAAAAAGTTATGTTTGAGAAATGTGCAAAGGGCACGGTTGATGTGCTGTACAATCACCCTTGTGTTTGCTATTACACTATTTTCAACGAGGGTTGGGGTCAGTTTGACGCTGACGGAATGTACAGGGTGCTGAAACAATACGACCCGACGAGAATATGGGACGCTACTTCGGGGTGGTTTACGGAAAAGGAAAGCGACGTACAAAGTGAGCACATTTACTTCAAGCCTGTGAAGCTTAAAGCTACTGACAGACCTCTTGTGCTTTCGGAATTCGGCGGGTACTCCTTCAAGGTTGAAGGACACAGCTTCAATCTTGACAGGAATTACGGCTACAAGACCTTTGACTCAGCTGAAAAGCTTACTGAGGGACTGGAAAAGCTGTACCTTGATGAGATTGTTCCTGCGGTTGAAAATGGATTGTGTGCGGCGGTGCTTACGCAGGTCAGTGACGTTGAGGACGAGACAAACGGTTTGTTCACCTACGACAGGCGGGTTACTAAAGTTGACGAAAAGATAATGGTCAGCGTTGCTGAAAAATTGAAGGAAGTATTTGACAAAGTCGCTGACAATGTGTTATAATTTGTATATCAAAATTCATGACATCAAGGGTATCTGCTTTTGCGGATACCCTTTAATACTTGAAACGGAGGCGTGGCGATGAAAAAATATCTGCCATATATAAAGAAATACTGGTACAGCTTTTTGCTTGGTCCGCTGTTTATGACGCTGGAGGCGGCGGGTGAATTCATTCTGCCGTATGTCAGCGCTGATGTTATCAACAATGGTGCGGCAAAGGGTGATGTGGACTACATTATCCGCAAGGGCATCGTGATGCTTATAATTGCGGTGCTGATGATGATTACGGGGGTGCTTGGTGCAAATTTTGCGGTACGTGGTTCGGTACGTCTTGCGGCAGGTGTGCGTGAGGACGTGTTCAAAAAGATTCAGAAGTTTTCTTTCTCAAACATTGACACATTCACAACAGGCTCGCTGATTACGAGAATTACAAACGATATCACGCAGGTGCAAAATTTCACGCAGACGCTTCTGCGAGGAACATTCCGCTCCCCTATTATGCTTATCGGTGCGATGGTTATGTCGTTTATGCTCAATCCTGACCTTGCGTGGATTATTCTTATTGTTATTCCTATTCTTGCAATTCTGATTGCGGCAATTATTGTGACGGCTTCCCCTCGTTACACGAAAATGCAGGTGCAGATTGACAAGCTGAACATCAATGTACGTGAGACGGTTACTAATCAGCGTGTTATCAAGTCCTTTGTGCGTGAGGATTTTGAAAAGGAAAAGTTCGGTTTTGTCAATGATGAGCTGGTTGAAAAGAGCACGTCGGCGCTGAAAATGATGCTTCTTATGCAGCCGATTTCCGCCCTTGCCGTAAACGTTACGACTCTTGCGGTTGTATGGGTTTCGGGTAAGCAGGTTATGGTGGGCGATATGGAGCTTGGCACGCTGACTGCGTTCATTACATATCTTTCGCAGATTTTGACAGCACTCAACTTTATGGCTAACATTGTTCTTCAGGGCACTCGTGCGGCGGCTTCGGACAGGAGAATTTCCGAGGTGCTTGACGCTGAAATCACGCTTCACGATGACGACATCAAGGACAGAAACCACACTATCAACAGCGGCAGAATTGAGTTCAGGAACGTAAGCTTCCGTTACTTCAAGAACAACAGCGAGAAGGTGCTGGACGGAATCAATCTTGAGATAAATTCGGGTGAACTGGTTGGTATTATCGGCTCGACGGGCAGTGGTAAAACAACCCTTGTTTCGCTTATTCCGCGACTTTATGACACGGACGAGGGTACGGTTTTTGTTGATGGTACTGACGTGCGTGAATTACCGCTGTTCAATCTGCGTGAGAGCGTGGCGATGGTATTGCAGAAAAACACGCTTTTCTCTGGCACGGCGGCAGAAAATCTCCGTTGGGGCAACGAAAATGCTACTGACGAGGAAATCATTGAGGCGGCAAAAATTGCACAGGCAGACTCCTTTATCAGCGGTTTTACAGATGGTTACGAAACGGAGCTTGAACAGGGCGGTGCAAACCTTTCGGGCGGTCAGAAACAGAGAATGTGTATTGCACGTGCGCTGCTGAAAAAGCCCAAAATAATTATTCTTGACGACTCTACGAGTGCGGTTGACACGGCTACTGACGCATCTATCAGAAAGGCTTTGCGTGAGCGTTTGCCTGAGGTTACAAAGCTTATTATTGCACAGCGTATCAACTCGGTTATTGATGCTGACAAGATTGTTGTACTTGATGACGGTAGAATTGTTGGCTGCGGAAGTCACGATGAGCTGATGGAAAACTGCGTGGCTTATCAGGAAATTTACCGTTCACAGAAAGACTGATTGGAGGTGAAGCTATGGACAATACAGCCAGACAGGAACGCTTGCTGAAGAAGTACAGCGGCGTGAAAAAAGACGGCACAGTCAAGAAAAATATGGACGTTATGGGACGAGGAAACCGTGATGCGGCTTTCAGTGCAAAGGGCAAACCGAAGGATATGAAGGCATCCATACTTCGCTTATTCCGCTATCTTGCCAAGGAACGGGCTTTGCTTGTGATTGCGATGATTTGCGCTGTTGTTCAGACGGTTACTACCCTTGCGGCAAGCTATATGCTTCGTCCGATTATGAATAAGTTTATCTATTTCGATGAGTCTAATCCTGATATTACTGAGCGTGTGAAAGGGCTTGCGGGCGGGCTGGTTATTCTTGCGGTTGTGTACGGACTTTCGGTTTTGACACAATGGTTACAGCAGAGAATTATGCTGACTGTTTCACAGCGCACGCTTTCACATATGAGAAGTGAGCTTTATGACAAGCTTCAGGATTTGCCCATTAGCTACTTTGACCGCAACCCTGCGGGTGACATTATGAGCCGTTTCACGAATGACGTTGACACGGTGGGCGAAATGCTGAACACGACACTTATTCAGATTATTTCGGGTGCGATTACGATTGTGGGTACGGTTTTTCTGATGCTTTACACAAACGTAATTCTGGGCGGTATCACGATTATTATGACTCCCCTGCTTGTGTGGGTGAGCAAGCTGATTATCAGCAAGAGTCGTGGTGCTTACTCTGAACAGCAGAAAAATCTCGGTATGCTCAACGGCTTTGCTGAGGAAACAATTTCGGGACAGAAGGTTGTAAAAATCTTCAATCACGAGGAAATTGCCGAGGAAGAATTTGCTTTTCTCAACGGCAGACTTTGCGAGTCACAGATTAAGGCGCAGTTCCGTGCGGGAATTATGGGTCCTGTTACACATCAGCTCTGCAACGTTGTTTACGGTATCACAGCTTGTGTGGGTGCTATTCTTGTTGCGGTACGCGGCTTTGACATCGGCGGTCTGACGATTTCTCTCAATTTCACACGTCAGTTCAACCGTCCTATCAATGAAATTTCTATGCAGATGAACACGGTTTTCTCGGCACTTGCAGGTGCTGAACGTGTATTTCAGGTTATGGATACTGAGCCTGAAAAGCAGGACGCTGAGATTGTTCCTATGGATAAAATTCAGGGACATATCGTGCTTAACGGGGTGAATTTTGGTTACGTCCCCGGTGTAACGGTACTTCATGATATCACTCTTTATGCAAAGCCCGGACAGAAGATTGCTTTCGTTGGCTCAACAGGTGCGGGAAAGACTACGGTTACAAACCTGCTTTCGAGATTTTACGAAATTGAGGAAGGTACGATTACAATTGACGGCGTGCCCATTGAAAAGATTGACAGGAACTTTCTCCGCTCGAACATTGCTATGGTTCTGCAGGACACTCATCTTTTCACAGGTACAGTTATGGAGAATATCCGATACGGCAGGCTTGAGGCTACTGATGAGGAGGTTATTGAGGCGGCTAAGGTTGCTTCGGCGCACACTTTCATTATGCAGCTTGAAAACGGTTATGACACGTTGCTGGAAAATGACGGCGCAAATCTTTCTCAAGGTCAGCGTCAACTGCTGAACATTGCCCGTGCAGCAATAAGCCGTGCTCCTATTCTTATTCTTGACGAGGCGACAAGCTCCGTTGACACACGTACTGAGCGTCACATTGAAGAAGGTATGGACGCACTTATGGAAAACCGCACTACTTTTGTTATTGCTCACCGCCTTTCAACGGTACGAAAGTCAAATGCGATTATGGTACTTGAAAAGGGACGGATTGTTGAGCGTGGTACTCATGATGAACTGCTGGAAATGAACGGCAGGTACGCTGACCTTTACCATGAAATTGCTGAGCTGTCATAAAATTCTGCACATAAAATTCTCAAAATATGAAACTCAGATGGCGCATTGTTCAAATTGTAAACAGTGCGCCATATTTGTTAATTATTTGTTGTTGAACGCATAATTCGGATATGTTAAAATAAAAATGTATTTACACTTCGGAGGTCATTACTATGAACAGAAAAATTCTGAAAAGGTTTGGTGCAGCGGTAACTGCGGCAATTATGCTTGCTTCCCTTGCGGGCTGTAACAAGGATAACGCTGAAGATACACCTGCTGAAACAACGGTAACTGAGGCTGATGTTGTTCACGATGAAATGCGTGATATTTCCTCAACAGAACTTGTAAAGGAAATCAAAATCGGCTGGAGTCTTGGCAATACTCTCGACTCAACTGCAAGCGGAATTGACGCTGAAACTGCGTGGGGAAACAAAAAAACAACCAAGGAAATGATTACTGTTGTTAAGGACGCAGGCTTCAATGCAATCAGAGTTCCTGTAACCTGGGGCACTCATATGGATGCTGAAAATAAGGTTGATGAGGAATGGATGAACCGTGTTCAGGAGGTAGTTGATTACGCTTACACTCAGGATATGTTTGTAATTCTCAACATTCATCACGAAGACTGGCACGACCCTTACTATGATACAGCAGAGGCTTCAATCGCAAAGCTTCAGACTCTTTGGACTCAGATTGGTACTCGTTTTGCAGAATATGATGAACGCCTGATTTTTGAGGGTATGAACGAACCAAGAAAAAGAAATACCGGACTTGAATGGAATGGCGGAGACAAGGAAGGTCACGACGTTGTTAATCAGATGAACGCTGCTTTCGTTGAAACCATCCGTGGTCTTGGCGGAAACAATGCAAAACGTCACCTTATGCTTCCTACATATGCCGCAAACTCTGGTGCTTCAGCAATCGGCGATTTCGTACTTCCTGAAGGAGATGACAAGCTTATTGTTTCAATTCATGCTTACCTCCCCTACGCTTTCGCACTTGGCGGCGACATGACTCAGCGTGAGTTTGACCCCGAGGGAAATGGCAAGGAAGTTACTAATCTTATGAACTCTCTCAAGACAACTTTCCTTGATAAGGGTATTCCTGTTATCATTGGTGAAACGGGCGCAAGAAGCAAAGCTAATGAGAATATTCGCGCTGAATGGGCAACCTTTTATATCAGCAAGGCAAAAGAAGTGGGTATCCCCTGCTTTATCTGGGACAACTGTGCTTTTAACGGTACTGGCGAAAACTTCGGTCTGCTTGACCGTTTGTCCTGCACATGGAAGTTCCCTGCTATTGTTGAGGGATATATGAAGGGGCTTGAATAATTCTATGGTATATAAAAACCGCTGTACAATTGTACAGCGGTTAATTTTTTATTCGAGTTCAAATGCGCCTGTGTAAAGCTGGTAATACTTGCCTTTTTCGGCAATCAGCTTATCGTGGCTGCCACGCTCAATTATACGTCCCTGTTCGAGAACCATAATTACGTCGGAGTTCTTTACGGTGGAAAGTCTGTGAGCAATTACGAAAACTGTTCTTCCCTTCATAAGTGCGTCCATACCACGCTGAACAACAGCTTCGGTGTGGGTGTCGATTGAAGATGTTGCTTCGTCCATAATCATTACGGGAGGGTCCGCAACTGCGGCACGGCTTATTGCAAGAAGCTGACGCTGTCCTTGTGAAAGGTTGCTTCCGTTTTCGGTAAGCACGGTATTATAGCCGTTTGGAAGACGTGTTATAAAATCGTGGGCACCTGCAAGCTTTGCGGCTTCGATACACTCGTCATCTGTTGCATCGAGACGTCCGTAGCGGATATTATCCATAACTGTACCGGTAAAAAGGTTGGTATCCTGAAGAATTACGCCGAGGGAGTGACGCAAATCTGCCTTTTTGATTTTATTGATGTTGATACCGTCATAGCGGATTTTACCGTCGTCGATATCGTAGAAACGGTTGATAAGGTTTGTGATAGTTGTTTTACCTGCACCTGTTGCACCTACAAAGGCAATCTTCTGTCCGGGCTCAGCAAAGAGCGAAACATTGTGGAGTACGATTTTATCGTCAACGTAACCGAAGTCAACGTCGTCCATAACAATATCGCCTTGGAGACGTGTATATGTTACAGTGCCATCAGCCTGATGGGGATGCTTCCAAGCCCATATGCCTGTACGTTCTGTGCACTCAACAAGCTGTCCGTTTTCTTCCTTTGCGTTGACAAGAGTTACATAGCCGTCATCAACCTCAGGCTCTCTGTCGATAAGGTCGAAAATTCTTTCCGCACCTGCAAGCCCCATTACAACGGAGTTAATCTGGTGAGAAACCTGACCAATGTTGCCAGCAAACTGCTTGGTCATATTAAGGAACGGAACAACAACGCTGATGCTGATTGCCATACCTGAAAGACTGAGGTTTGTAATATTGTTCAGGTAAAGGAAACCGCCTGCGATTGCTACGATAACGTAAAGTACATTACCCATATTGTTGAGGACAGGACCAAGAATATTTGCATACTTGTTTGCCTTTTCAGAAGCAAGGAAAAGCGCTTCATTGATTTTGTCGAAGTCAGCCTTGCTTTCTTCCTCGTGGCAGAAAACCTTAACTACCTTCTGACCGTTCATGATTTCCTCAATGTAGCCTTCTTCTTTACCGATTTCAATCTGCTGCTTGACGAAGTATTTTGCCGAGCCGCCGCCTACTTTTGAGGTTACGATGAGCATAAATATTACACCGATAAGAACCACAATTGCCATCCACACACAAAAATAAAGCATAATGGAGAAAAGTGTTGTTACGGTAAGAATTGACACGAGAAGCTGAGGAAAGCTCTGTGACACCATTTGGCGAAGGGTATCGATATCGTTGGTGTAGTGGCTCATGATATCGCCGTGGTTTGTTGTGTCGAAGAATTGCACGGGTAAATCCTGCATTCTGTTAAACATCTTTTCACGGAGCTTTTTCAATGTGCCCTGAGTGATAATTGCCATCATCTGATTGAATGCAAAACCTGACAGCAGTGAAAGGACATAGAAAACAACCAAGATGATTACTGTGCTGATAATTGTACCCTTTACTCCTTCCCAGTCACCGCTCTGCCAACTTGTTTCAACGGCGGAGATTACTCTCTGCATAAAGATTGCAGGCATGGAGCTGACAATTGCGTTGAAGATTATACACACGAGAGTCAGCGGCATAAGCACGGGATAAAACTCAAAAAGTGTTTTGATAACACGCTTTGCTGTTCCCTTTTTTACGGTTGGTCTTTTATCATTCTTCATCGCTGTCACCTCCTGTCTTATTCTGAAGGACGTAGAGGTCCTTATAGATTTCGTTTGTTTTCAGCAGTTCATCATGTGTACCTGCGGCACTTACTGTACCGTTTTCCATTACGATTATGAGGTCTGCGTCCTGCACGGAAGAAATACGCTGCGCGATAATGAACTTGGTTGTTTCGGGGATATACTCACGCATTGCTGCTCTGATAAGTGCGTCGGTCTTTGTATCGACAGCACTTGTTGAGTCATCCATGATAAGAATTTTCGGTTTTTTCAGCAATGCACGGGCAATACAAAGTCTCTGCTTCTGACCGCCTGACACGTTTGCACCGCCCTGCTCGATATATGTATCGTATCCGTCGGGAAAACGAACGATAAACTCATCAGCCTGAGCAAGCTTACACGCTTCAATCATTTCCTCATCGGTAGCGTTCTTGTTGCCCCAGCGGAGGTTGTCCTTGATTGTACCTGAGAAAAGGATATTCTTCTGCAGCACTACGGCTACCTCGTTACGGAGGGTTTCAAGGTCGTACTCACGCACATCACGTCCGCCTACCAGCACTGCACCCTCAGTTACGTCGTAAAGACGTGAGATAAGCTGTACAAGGGTTGATTTGGAAGAACCTGTACCGCCGATAATACCCACGGTCTGACCCGACTCAATGTGGAGGTTTATGTTGGACAAGGTATTCTTTTCAGCTGTTTTGGAATATTTGAAGCTTACGTTATTAAAATCAACGGAGCCGTCAACAATATTAAAAACAGGATTTTCGGGATTGGTAAGACTGCTCTGTTCCTCAAGAACTTCGACGATACGCTTGCCAGACTCAGAAGCCATTGTAATCATTACAAAAACCATTGAAATCATCATAAGGCTGTTCAAAATCATAAAGCTATATGTAAGAAGTGCACTGAACTGACCAACATCGAGGTCAAGTCCTTTTGAAGTGATGATTGTATATGAACCGAAGGAAAGCACGAATACCATTACTGCATAAAGGCAGAACTGCATAATCGGTCCGTTGAGAGCAAGGATACGGTCAGCCTTTGTAAAATCAGCGCAGACGTCCTCTGCAGCAGTATTGAATTTTTCCTTTTCATAATCCTCGCGTACATAGGATTTTACAACACGGATACCCTTGACATTTTCCTGAATTGAGCTGTTCAAGCGGTCATATTTCTTGAACACTCTCTTGAACAGCGGCATTGTCTTTGCTATAACTATAATAAGTGCAACAGCAAGAATGGGTGCAACAACGAGGAAGATAAACGCCATTCTTCCGCCCATTACAAACGCCATTACAAATGCAAAAATCAGCATGAACGGACAGCGCACTGCCATTCGGATAATCATCATAAATGCCATCTGCACGTTGGTTACGTCTGTTGTAAGACGTGTTACAAGGGAAGATGTTGAAAATCTGTCGATATTTTCAAACGAAAAATCCTGAATGCTGTAAAACATATCCTTACGCATATTCTTAGCAAAGCCGCATGAGGCAGTTGCGCAGGTTATTCCCGCCAACGAGCCAAAAGTCAGCGACAGGATTGCCATTACTACCAGCACAAGACCATATTTAATGATTGTTTCCATTTCACAGCCGCCCTTAATCTGATTGACAAGCTCTGCGATAATAAACGGAATTATACATTCCATTACAACCTCAAGCGAAACAAGTATCGGTGTAAGAATGGAGTCTTTTTTATACTCACGTATGCATGAAGCCAGTTTTCTTATCATACCAAACATACCGTCCTTTCTGTGTTCCCCACGGAACATCTTTCCTCTTTATTTTAAAAAACAATTTTTATTATAACACATTTTCTGACAAAAAATAAGGCATATAAAATTAACAGCGTAACATTTTATTAACATTATTTTTTAAATTGTATTGACTTGAAAGTACCAAAGAGGTATAATTATAATATGTAAATTATCCCAATACTTAAAAGGGGGAAACAGAAAATGTTCTGTGTATACTGCGGTGCAAAAATGCACGACAAAGGTAGGTTCTGCCCACAGTGCGGAAAGCCTGTAGCTGCTACTCAGCCTGCACCTGCTGAAGAAGCTGTTATTGAGAAAGTATCGGCAGTTGAAGAAGCTGCTAACATAGAAGAAGCTGTTATTTCTGAGGAAATTGCTCCTGCTGAAGAGACTGTTTCCGCTGAGGAAGTTACTCATATTGAGGAAGCTATCCCTGCTGAAGAAACTTTTACTGGAGAAGAAATATCCGCCGAAGAAAACAAAGAATCAGTCACGGCTGTGGCTCCCGAAAAAGAAGATAAGGAGTCAGAAGCTGTACCGCCATCTGAAACAATTCCCCAAAAAAAGTCAAAGAAAAAGGGACTTGCTAAGAAAAATCTTACTTCTGCAATAACCTATATAGTTTCTGCAGCTATTGTTGCAGGCATAGGTTTATTTGCTGTTCCGAAGCTGATTTTTCCTGCTGCAGTTGAAAAGTGTGCTGAAACAGGTACACCTGAAACTGCGCTTGCACTTTACAAGATGACAAGCGATTCGGCAGCTGCTGACGCAAAATTTGATATTGCAAAAACAGCTCTTGAAAATGAAAATTATGCATATGCAGCTGCACTTTTCAGCGAACTGAAAAACGAAGGTTACGCTTCAAATCCTGACATTACTTCTTATGTTGATGAAGCATTCGGCGGAAGATGCCGTGTGCTTATTAACGGTGGAAAATACAATCTTGCCGAAGCTGATTCCACTCAGATTTCCGATGCACTTCTCAGTGCATGCGTAGTAAATGACACCATAGTTTCTAAGGCAAAAATTCTTTCCTCGGAGGGAAAAACCTACGAAGCATATGAGAAAATTTCTGAGGTGAATACTTCTGCGGCTTATGACTCTGAGTCCTACAACATTATCGTATACAACTATGCAGCTGAACTTTACAACAAAATGCAATTTGCAGAAACCTATGATGTGCTTGCTGATGCAACTGACGAAGCATCTGTTGAACTGCGCTGTTCAAGTGCATACCATCTTGCAAATGACCTGCTCGATGACAAGGACTACAGCAAAGCAATTGAAATGTACGAAAAAGCTGACGGATACGGAAACTCAGCTGAAAAGCTTGAGCAGTGCCACTACATGCTTGGTCTGAGAGCATATAACACGAGTGATTATCAGACTGCTGTTGAACATTTCAGCAAATCAGGCGATTACAAGGAAAGCTCTGAATATCTTGAAAAGGCTAAGAAAAAGCTTGATGAGGAAACCTACTATTCGGGTTGGACCGTTGAGGGTCATGCAACAAATTACGTGCACCCGATATACTTTGAAAGCGCAGGCGAAATGCGCCGTATTTCCAAAGAAGATGATTTCTTTGTATACTTTATTGTTACCAACAAAAACGGAAACGCAAACTCTATTACGATTGATATCGATTTTACTACACCTGACGGTGAGGTTGTAAAGGAAACAATCAAATATGTTAATCCCGATGATGCATGCTATGCAAGCTTTGAGTATGAAAATCCTGAAATAGGAGCTACAGGTACTGCAAGCTTTACTGTAACACTTGCTGAAACAGGCGAAGTTCTCGGCACATTCTATTTTGAAATTTACTGATATCGAAAGGAGGACGACTTGCTATGAATACTCAGACTGAAGAAATCACTGCTGTTGAAACTCAGCAGGTTGCTGCACCAAAAAAGAAAAATATGCCTTCTGCTGTAAGAGCAATTATCTGCCTTCTTCTTTCGTTGTTTCTTGCTGTTATGATTATTGTGACAGCAGTTTCTGCAATTGTCAGAGTAACAGTTACCGAAAAAAATATTGATAAAATCCTCAGCAATACCGACTATATGACAATCCCTCTTACAATTGACAATATCCAGTCAAACCTTTATGAGATGTTCTTTATCGCCTTTGCAAACAGCTCAACTAAGCCTGTTGACATCTACAAGCTTGCTGAGGAAACCGAATTCGAGGCACTGATTGCTGAACATCTTTACAACTATGCGGCGTTCGTTCTTTACGATGAGAGGCTTGAGGGCATTGACAGCGGAATTATCAAGGAATTTTACGATAAAAACGCTGACAAGATTGACAGTGCTTTCAACATAACCTACAGCAAGGACGAAATTTATGCTATTATTGAGGAGCAGGACGAGCTTTTTTCAAAGCTGACCAATAACGAGATTGAGGCTTCAATTCCGATGATTAAGCTTATTCGATTTGCTATGTCCCCTGCGGCACTGATTATTTTTGCGGTGCTGTCGGTTGTATGTATCGTGCTTATCGGTGTACTTTCCCGAAGCGTGGGCACTCCACTTGTAATTACGGGAATTTCTGCAACGGCAACGGGACTTGCAGGTGCGGTTGTTTCCTGCCTTGCTATTTTCGGTACAATCGGAATTCCGTCAACACCTGTTACTGCGGCAAGCGTTATCTGGCAGGGAGTTATAAGTGCAATCCTTCCAAATGTATTCACGATTTTTGTGTACATACTTACTGCGGGAATTTTGCTTATTCTTACTGGTGGATTTATCGGACAGATACGCAGAAATTTAAGACGTGCGAAGAATAGCTGATAAAAAATATGACCTGAGAAGTCGAGTGCTTCTCAGGTCTTTTTTACGCTTCATATTCACTTCTGAGAATTGAAAAATACAATCTGCCCACATACTCGCCGTTCATATAGAAATAGTCACGGAGCGTTCCCTCGTATGTAAATCCGCATTTTTCTATTACACGCTTTGAGGGGACATTGATGGTTTTGGTGCAAATCTGAACCTTGTGGAGATTCATTTCGTTGAAACCGAATGCGATAACAGCCTTCGTTGCCTCGGTTGCGTAACCTTTGCACTGAAAAGCTGAGCCGATACAATACTCAATTTCAGCAAAGTGGTTTTTGCTGTCCACAAGGAAATACGCAATCTGCCCGATGCACTCCCCTGAAGCCTTTTCGATTACTGCCCAACGGTAGTAATCCTCACGCTCGTATGAACCAATATATTTGTCAAGCAAGCCCTTTACCTCGGCTTTTGTTGAGTATACAGGCTCGGAGTAGAGCGACTGGATTTTCTCGTCGGCAATCCAGTATTTAAGCATTGCATCGTCATCGGTATACTCAAATCTGCGAAGTATAAGGCGTTCGGTTTCGATTGTTTTTGTTCCAACGTGGGTAAGCATAGGTATTCCTCCGTTCATCAACTTTATCACTTTCTAAATTATACCATATCAGATGATAGAAGTAAAGATGATTTGCATATTATCCCCAAATCCGCAGATAATACTGCAAGGTGATTATTATGAAAAAGGGCAAGCTTTATTTTTCAATACTTGGTGCAGTAACGGGTATCTGCAACGGTTTGTTTGGCTCAGGCGGCGGGATTGTTGCCGTGCCGATGTTACAAAAGGGCGATGTGCCAACGAAAAATTCCCACGCAACATCACTTGCACTGACCCTGCCGCTGTCACTGGTGTCGGCGTTTTTCTACGCAAGTGAGGGCAGCTTTCAGTGGGAATACACACTGAAGCTTATACCACTAGGACTTGCAGGGGCGGTGTTGGGAAGTCTGCTGATGAAAAAGATACCCACAAAGCTTTTGAAGCAAGTATTCGGAGTGCTGCTGATAATTTCGGGAGGGAGGATGCTGTTGCTATGATTTGGGCGTACATTGCGGCTTTCGTGACGGGAGTCCTCGCCTCTCTCGGAGTCGGCGGAGGAATGGTGCTGATAATTTATCTTACGGTTTTCGGTGGCTTCGACCAACTTTCCGCACAGGGAATAAACCTGATTTACTTTCTGCCGATTGCATTGCTGTCGGTGATAATCCATAGCAGAAACGGACTTGTTGAGTGGAAAAAAATACTCCCGTCGCTGGTGACGGGAGTGATATTTGCATTGGCAGGTGCGACTTTGGCACGTTACATCGGCTCACCGCTTCTGCGGAAGATTTTTGCGGGGTTTATCCTGCTTATCGGTGTCAAAGAGCTTTTTGGTTCTTTCGGTAAGCGAGATAAGTCTCAAGAATAATCGTTGCGGCAACAGCGTCCACAACAGCCTTACGCTTCTTGCCGCGAACGTTGGTTTCGTTGAGGTAGTTGTGTGCGGTAACGGTTGTGCGGCGTTCATCCCAAAGCTCGGTTGGGATGCCAGAAAGCTCGCCTGCAAGGCGTGCAAACTCGGCACACTTTTCGGCACGCTCGCCTGTTGTTCCGTTCATATTTTTAGGGTAGCCGACTACGATAAGCTCGGCTTTTTCCTTTTGTGCAAGCTCGGCAACCTTT
>JAFTWI010000183.1 GCA_017465345.1 Oscillospiraceae bacterium | reverse complement strand
ATGATACACGAAGCGGAATGGTGCAAGGAAAATATGGAAACAATTTCGGGCAACGCTGTGCCTGACGTACCGATGCTGTTCTTTACGTCAAAGCAGATGGCGGCAGTAATGTTTCCGAGTGACCCTGAAAAATATCTGACACTTGCAGAACGTTACACAGGCAGAGCGGTTGAAAATATCCTGCTTGAATGCGGACATTACGTTCACGTTGAAGAACCTGATTTTATAGCGGAGAAAATCCGCGGGTTTGCGGAAAATCTTGACGAAGAACAGTAAAACATTAAAGGAGACATAACTATGGACAAAACAAAGCTTAAATTCATCAACCGCGATATGCTGAAATATTTTGCTGTTGCGGTAATGTTTATCGGGCATTTCATTCTGTACACAACTCCTGAGCTTCATCTCACCGTAAGGCTGAAACCTGTCGGCACGTGGCTCGTTCTGTTTGCACATATGGCACCGCCCATATTCTTTTTCTTTATAGCGGAGGGTTTCCGTTACACAAAATCAAAAAAGAAATACGCACTGCGGCTTCTTGGATTTGCGGTAGCAACGCAGTTTGCTTATGTGCTTTGTCACGAAATGTACTTTGATGTGCGTGTGTTTTTCACGGAGTGGAACGTGATAATGACACTGTTTCTGGGGCTTATGGCTCTTATTGTGTGGGAGAGCAAGTTTCCGTTACTCGTGAGATTGCTGCTGATTGCACTCTGCTGCGGTGCAGGTTTTTTTACGGAATGGTCAATAACTGGCGTGCTGATTATTCTTGCACTTCATATTCTGCGTGAGCGTCCGTTGCTGAGATTTGTTGTGTATGAAATAATAATTATTGCGTATATGATAATAGGAACAGGCGGACTCGCAGGAATTTTAAGACCCATAAATTTTATATCCATAATTATGTACACCGTCCCGATGATAATTATTACGTTTTTCTACAACGGTGAAAAGGGGAAGAATTCAAAGTTCTCCAAATACTTTTTCTACATATTCTATCCTGCACATCTGTTGCTGGCTTACATTGTAAGGCTGATTGCAGGGTAAGCTCATATAAAACAAACAGCATACCGACTTTAAAATCGGTATGCTGTAATTTTTATTCACCTTAAATAGAATACTTGCTGACCTGACTGCTGAGCTGTCGGGAATGTTCGGAGTTGTGCTGTGCGGCGGATTTCATACCGTCCATACTTTCCGTAATCTGTCTTGTGGATTTTGTAAGCTTGCCTGCGCTGTCGGAAACAACGGCAACATTATGAGTGATTTCCTTTACGCTTGCGTTGATGTCGGAAATTGTCCTTGAAATGCTTGCACTCTGCTTTCCGATTGCAGACATCTGTGTGCGGATAGTGGATGTTGTACTGCCGTATTCCTCACCGAGAGCCGCAAAGGAGTCGTAATCCTTGGCAACGTCTGTGGAAACAAAGGTTATCATCTCGTTGAGTACGGTTGTAAGGGTTTCAACAGCAGAAATAATCTCGTTGTTGATGGTGTTGATTTCAGCTGCGGCACGGTCAATCTCGTTACTGAGCGTACCGACTTCCGTTGCAACAATAGCAAAGCCTGCACCTGCCTGACCTGCACGGGCAGCTTCAATCTGAGCGTTGATACTAAGAATTCTGGTCTGACTTGCAATGTTACTGATTTCTTCAGCAATCTGCTTGACCTGAGTGATTTTCTCAACGTCATGTTCAGCCTTCTGCATACGGGTCTGCATACTGTGGATGCTGTTGAGAGTGTTCTTCTGATTTTCAACAGCTGTTGCGGAGCTTGTCTGTGCGCTTTCGTTTGCCTTTTCAATCATCGTGCAAATCTGATTTACATTTTCAGCAAAGGCAACAATTTCCTCTGCACTTTCCGAAAGCTGCTGGGAAAGCACCTTGCTGGAGCGTGCGCTTTCCTGCATATTGATGCTTATGCTTTCAAGCTCGCTGTTCATACCCGACATAATTCGTGTGTTACTGCTGACAGTGGTGTTCATCTTTTCGCCCGAAGAAACAATTTCATCTGCTGACTGAACAACCTCTTCAACAAGAGTGCGGATTTGTCTGATGAACATATTCATATTGCCAGCAATAACTTCAAGTTCATCGCCTGTTCTGATGTCGATTTCTTTTGTAAGGTCGCCCGAGCCGTTTGCAAGTTCCTTGACCTTGTTGTTGAGTTTGTTCATTCCGCGTCTGAACTTCATCATCAGAAGCAGAAGAACAGTAAGGCTGATTGCGTATGTAACAATGCAGGTAAGTATAACAAGATTACGGAGATTTTCCATCTGCTCGTCAATCCAGTTTGCACTGATGTCAACGCCGATTGCGCCTACTACTGCATCGCCCGCAAAAATCGGACTGTAAGCGGAAACGTGGCTGCCCCATTCATCTGTGAACGGCTCGTCATCAACGGTTGTAACCTTTTCTGTAAAAGCGTCAGCCATAGCCTGAGTCATTTCACATTCGTCACCGATTGCACCCGGCTCCTCTGGGTCAGAGTCAACAACGAAGATGAAGCTTTCATCACCCGTTTGCTGCAGAGTGTAGATATACTCAATGTCAGCGTTGTCCCTGAACACAGCAAGCTCATCGATAATCTGCTGATATTCCGCAGAGCCTTCCTCGCCCACATCAATTGTCTGCAAAATCTCGCCTGTTACGCTCATTGCCGCACACTGTGCAACGTTCTTGGCGTTGCT
Source organism: Oscillospiraceae bacterium (assembly GCA_017465345.1). Lineage (GTDB taxonomy): Bacteria > Bacillota > Clostridia > Oscillospirales > Ruminococcaceae > RGIG8773. The sequence goes on along the minus strand of JAFTWI010000183.1, from coordinate 13,684 downwards.
CTGGATTTGACCGAACAGAGCCGCTTCCGAACGGCTGTACGCCATAAATCCGAGCACAGCATTGCCTGCAAGCAGAAGAATTGCAAGCCATATAAACAGCTGAGTGAAAATTCCGACTTTACGTACTTTCATAATAATTCCCCCTGATAAAGATTTGACTTTTCAAGTCACGGCGGAACAAATTCAAATTATAATATAAATATTGTAGCATATTGCTGATGTAAATACAACTATTTTTGCATGATTTTGTAATAACTGCACAGCCAAAATCACTCTGATATATTGAATATATTCGGAGAAAACTGAAAAACAGCATACCGACTAAAAATCGGTATGCTGTAATTTTATGCCGTCATCCCGCAAGTGTGCTGTAAGGTCTTATCTTTTTCACAACCCTTGCCTTTTCGCCGCTTGTCATAAGCACGGCGCTGTCCCTGGGCATACACAGCACCGCTTCGGGCTGTTTGTACGCACGACAGCCGATGAACTCAGCCGTGTCGATGTCCTGCGAGCCGAGATAGAGCAGGTGGTCGCAGTTGTTGACAATGGTTTTCGCTTCGGCAGGAGTGTACATACTTTCAAGCTGGGTCATACTCTGCAAAATCAGGCTGACGGAAATCTCACGGGAGCGGATTACCGAAATTACCTTGTCGAAGTCGGGTATCTTTGCGCTTGAAGCGAAATCGTCCATTATTATCCGCACGGGCACTTCAAGTCTGCCGTCGTCGTTGGAATCGGCAAGGGAGCAGAGCAGCTGCAATGCCTGAGTGTAGAACACATTTGAAAGTCGGTCGAAGGTTCTGTCTGTGTCGCTGACGTTGAGGAACAGAACGGTTTTCTTCCTGCCCAGGTCCTGAATGTCGAAGCATTTCGGATTTTCAAAAATGCTCCGTGCTTCTTCAAACTCAAAGGACTCAAGAGCACGGTTCACGAATTCCTCGATACTGCTCCACATCTTTTCAGCGACGGAGCTGGAACGTATCTGGTTGAACTTTCTTGAAGCGAAGGTGTTGGGGTGCTTTTCCGACCAACGCAGGAAAGGCAACTCGCCGTTGGGTTTGATGAAAGCCTGATGAAGCTTGCAGACGCTTGTCATCGTGTGCTCGTTTTCGTCGAGAACTTCAAGGCAGTATGCGATGAGGAAAGCGATGTATCCAGCCGCCGCCTGTTCCCAGAACGGGTCGTATGACGAAAGTGTGGGCATAATCGTGTTGGCAAGGGTCAGCACGTCCTGCTCACGGTATTTGCCGCTGCTGTAACGGCGTATTCCTTTCAGCGGATTGTAGCCGCAGGATTTCAGCGGGTCAACAAGGTCAAGGACGTACACCTCGTACCCCTTTGCTTCAAGCTCGGGCTTGAACATTTTATAGAGCCGTCCCTTTGTATCGGAAACAACCATACTTCCGCTGATGTTCTGAATGTTGGGGATAACGTAACCGCCCGTCTTGCCTGAACCTGACGAGCCGATTATCAGGTCGTTGTTGTTGAGTCCCGTAATTCTTGTGTCGTTTGAAACTGCTACGCCTTCTGCTAAAAATCTGATGTTACTCATAATCATTCTCCTTTCAGTATTTTGGTTGCAAGTCCGAATTCGATTGCTTCTTCTGCGTAAAAGTAGCTGTCCTCTGCGGTAACCTTGCAGACTTCTTCAATGTCCTTGCCAGTCCTTTCAGCAATTATTTCAGCAAGAATTTGTTTAGTCCTGTTTAGACTGTCAAGTTCGCGTTGGATTTCGTGTGGCTTGCGTCCGCCGATGTCATTTCTGCCGTAGGACGGGTCGTGTATCATCACACGGGAATGGGGAAGCATCTGCCGCACGTTGCCTGCAAGGAAAAGTATCGCACCCATACTTGCGGCGGTACCCGTGCAGACGGTTTTTACGGGTGATTTCATTAGCCTGATGAAATCGTACACCGCAAGTCCGCTTATCACGTCGCCGCCCGGACTGTTTATGTACAGCGTGATTTCCTCGCCTGTACCATTTCTGTCAAGGTACATAAGCTGTTTCAGCAGCTCGTTTGAGGTCGCCGCATTGACCTCCTCGGTGAGAAAAATCTCTCTGCCCGAAAGCAGCTCGTCCTCAATTCTTACGCAGTCGATTCCTCTTACAGTTTCCTTTAAGATGTTTGCCATATCAATTACCTCCATTTACTTTTCATAGCCGTAGCTCATATAGTGGTTGAACTTGCTGTATTTTTTCTTCATATCGCTGATTGTTTCGCAGTACCTCGTCAGAAAATGCCCTACAATGAAACTGTGCTGAATTTTCCCACAGCTTCGCAGTTGCTTTTCATATTCAGCAATAGGCTTTGATTGAACCCAAGCGGCACACTGCACCTTTTCAAGCGTTTTCAGCAACTCCTGTATCGTTGTCTTTTCTGTCAGCACAAAATTTGCGTGTTCCTTCATTTCCTGCTGAAGCTTTGGGAAAAGCTCCGTCGTACCTGTTACCTTGTACACTTTTTCTGCGAAATGTTCAAGGTAAGCCTTGACGGTTACCGAAAGAAAGAGTTTGATTGCTCCAACACGTCTGCCAGCTGTTAAAACAGCACAGCGAAAGACAGCGATGTACTCCGTGCGGAGTCCGTTTCGCTCGTCAATGTCCATTTCGTACTGAAGCCCCTTCAAGATTTGGAATGGCGTCAAGCAGGCAGAGTATTTCTCTGTAGGTAACCGTCTGGAGATTTACGGTTGACATATTGTGCGCCTCCATAAGCACCTTGACGTCCTTCAGCAGTGTTTCCCTGTTCTGACAAGCGAATTCGCTGAGCTTCATATTTGCCACACGGGGAATGATTTCGTCAACGTCAGCCTTGTTGTCGATGTATCCCTTTTGCGAATCTTCAAGTATTTTTTCAAGTTTTGTTCCCATAAGAACAACCCCTTTCGTTGTTATTGATTGTCGGTAATCATCCCCGTAATGACTGGACGTGATTACGGTCACGATATCTGACTTTGGTCAGACAGCAAAAAATATACGGTTGTCAAGGTTCATTCATCCTCCTTGTCCAACCGTATATTTTCGGGCAAAACAAAAAAGGACATAGCTCGGTCGTATAAAAACAACCATAAACTATATCCCTTTAATTCAATTTTTATTGGTACAATCTGTACCGTGCTTTTATTATATCACGGATTGGCGGGGGTGTCAAGGGGTGATTGGAAATTTGTGTTTGCTGATACGATAAATATTGACTTTATCGTGGTTTGCAAGATTTATAGTTTGTTCCTAACAGTTATCTGACAATCTAACGCTTCTTTGGTTTAATATACCGCTGCTTTTGTGGCTGTCAAGAGTTGTTTTCACAGTGTTTCGCCATATGCCGCATAATAACCTTGCCTACATCAATGCCACGCTTAATTTCAAAATGATAGTCAACTTTTTCAAATATGCGGGTTGACAATAAGGAACTTGCACGATATATATATTCTGAATTACTACATTTGATATAAAAAATGTGGGAAATTCGCCTAAAATAAAGCGAAATATCTCTCAAAATGTTGACAAATACAATAAATAAGAGTATAATTAACGTATAGCATTTGCAAGATTATTCTGAAATTCTTGCAATTTTGGCAATACACGCCAAAAGTCTGTGCACACTATTACTTACCCGAAATATTTTTTCGGAGAAAGGAAATGTTATGAAAAATTTAAAAATGTCAAAGAAACTGCTGGTCGGATTTGGTTCAGTACTTGTGCTGCTGCTGGTGATTGTTTATTTCGCTGCAAGTGCATTCAAGACTGTGGGGAATCTTCTGACCGAATTTTATGAAGAACCGTTTGCAGATGTTCAGATTGCTGACGAATTTATGCTTGATGTAAATCTTGCGGCTAAGAATATGCTGTTTGCTTCTTCTTCCACAGATGATGCTGAAACAGCTGAACGTCTGAATATGGCGGAAGAGAATATTGCTGCAATGGAAAATGCAGTTGCCGAACTGAAAAAGCACTACTCGGGTGATATGGCGGATGTTGAGACAATTGAACAGAATATTGAGCCTATCAGAACAACTCTACAGCATTTCAGAGCTGCTGCCGAAAAGCACGATGTTGAGGCTGCATTTAAGATTTATAAGAGCGAGATGCTTCCTGAACTTCAGGCAATTCAGAGCGCTGCACAGAATATATGTGAATATGAAAAAATCACAGCTGAGGAAATGTACAAAGAAGCTGAAAATCGTGCAAGTATGACTGCCATTATCATTTCCGTGATCGGTATTGCAGCAATTGTAATCGGCGTACTCATTGCACTTCTTATCACAAAGGGCATTGTATCCGCACTTAAAAACGTTGAAAATGCTGCTGACGAAATGGCAAGAGGCAACTTCGATGTGGATATTACATATTACTCCAAGGACGAGCTCGGTTCCCTTGCTGATTCCATGAGAACTATGGCTTCAAATACAAACAATGTTATCTGGGATATCAATAAGATGCTTGACAGCATTGCTGAGGGTGACCTTTGCACGGACACTGAAAATGAAGCTATGTATGTAGGTTCCTTCACAGGAATACTTCAGCAGCTGCGTGCATTCACAAGTCACCTCAATGACACGGTTACACAGATCAATGTTGCTTCAGACCAGGTTTCCGTTGGTGCTGACCAGGTTTCAGAAGGTGCGCAGTCCCTTTCTCAGGGCGCAACAGAACAGGCTTCTTCTGTTCAGGAGCTTGCTGCAACATTTGAAGTTATCGCTAATCAGATCAAGGAAAATGCTGAGGATGCTGAAGAAGCAAACAACAAGACAAATCTTGCAGGTGCTGAAATGCAGGAAGCTACTCAGAAGATTTCTGAGCTTGTAGAAGCAATGAACGAAATCAGCACTTCCTCCGACGAAATTCAGAAGATTATCAAGACTATCGAGGATATTGCGTTCCAGACAAATATTCTTGCACTCAATGCTGCTGTTGAAGCTGCAAGAGCGGGTGCGGCAGGCAAGGGCTTTGCGGTTGTTGCTGATGAGGTAAGAAATCTTGCAGGCAAGTCTGCAGAGGCTGTAAACAATACAACATCTCTTATCGAGGGTACGGTTGCGGCTATTGAAAGAGGAAACGCACTTGTTGATGAGGTTGCTGAAAAGATGACAGGTGTTGCGAATGCGGCAGGTGCTGTTGCACTTATCAACAGCAAGATTTCGGCAGGTTCCAGAGAGTCGGCAGAATCCATTACACAGCTTACCGTCGGCGTAGAGCAGATTTCCGAAGTTGTTCAGACAAACTCTGCAACAGCGGAAGAATCTGCGGCGGCATCCGAAGAACTTTCGGGTCAGGCACAGATGCTCAAGGACCTCATCGGATATTTCAAAGTTCAGTAAGAATACTATTATATAAAAAATCGGCATCGTTTCAAGCGGTGCCGATTTTTGTCTGGGATGAAAATCTTGACATTTTACGCACTGTGTGCTATAATACATAACGCTGGTTCGGAGGGCAGAACATTCAAAGGAAATGTAATGCTGGATAAGACCGCAGGCTGAGATGCCTGCTGTTTTATCCGGCTTTTTTTATGGAGGTATGGAAATGAAAAACAACAGCTTTACAGAGGGTGCGATACTGCCGAAGCTTCTGAAATTTATGCTGCCTGTATTGTTTGCAATGTTTCTGCAAGCAATGTACGGTGCGGTTGACCTTCTTGTGGTGGGACAATTCGGCACGGACGCTGATGTGTCTGCCGTGTCAACAGGTTCGCAGATTGTACTGACAATAACAAATCTCATTGTCAGCTTTGCAATGGGAATTACCGTTGCGGTTGCACAGCGTATCGGACAGAAGCGTCCCGAAGAAGCAGCTCAGACAATAGGCACGGGACTTATAATATTTGCAATAACGGGAGCAGTTTTTACCGTTATAAGCGTTGTGTGTGCAGATGCACTTGCAGCAATAATGCACGCCCCCGAAGAAGCCTTTGACCTTACAACAGACTACATAAGAATATGCGGCGGCGGGTTTATTGCTATCACGGCATATAATCTGCTGGGAAGTATTTTCAGAGGTCTGGGCGACTCGAAAACTCCGCTGATTGCGGTTGGTATTGCCTGTGCGTTCAACATTATTGGTGACCTGTTTTTTGTTGCCGTGTTAAATCTCGGTGCAGCCGGTGCGGCGATTGCAACTGTTATTGCACAGCTTATCAGCGTTGTGATTTCATTTTTCATTATCAGAAAAAAGGAGCTTCCTTTTGAACTAAAGAAAGCTCATCTTAAAATTGAGGGAGCGTATGCAAGGACAATCCTTCGTATCGGTACGCCGATAGCTTTGCAGGATTTCCTTGTGGGAATATCCTTCCTTGTTATGCTTGCAATCGTGAACAGCCTTGGTGTAACAGCGTCTGCGGGTGTTGGTGTAGCGGAAAAGGTTTGTGCGTTTATAATGCTTGTGCCTGCCGCTTTTATGCAGTCGATGTCGGCATTTGTTGCACAGAATTACGGTGCAGGACATACCGACCGTGCTATAAAAGCACTCAAAAGCGGAATTGCGGTATCAATGTGTTTCGGCGTTGTGATGTTCTGGGTAACATTCTTCCACGGCGACCTGCTGGCAGGAATATTCTCAAACAGGCCTGATACTGTAAGTGCCGCGTGGGATTACCTGAGGGCGTACGCTGTTGATTGCCTGCTGACCTGTTTCCTGTTCTGCTTCATAGGCTTCTACAACGGTCTGGAGAAAACGAAGTTTGTTATGGTGCAGGGTATAGTTGGGGCGTTTCTTGTAAGAATACCCGTTGCGTTTGTGATGCAGCATATCGGCAACGGTTCGCTGTTCCTTATCGGACTTGCGACACCTTGCTCTACGGTTTTGCAGATTATTATGTGCTTTGCGGCTTATGTGCATTTTAAAAAGAGTATTCGTGGCAAGCAGATACAGACCACTGATAAGTATTGAGATTAAAACAAACAGCATACCGACTAAAAAAATCGGTATGCTGTAATTTTTTTGATGTAACCCGTGGAAAGCTCTTACCTGAAATCCTCTTGTGCAAATGAATGCTTTGTTTCGTAATCTCTGTCAAGGCAGATATCAAGGGTGAACTCGTCAAGGTTGTAAACGCAGGACCATTCAGTACTGTAACCATTCGTATCCTTACTTGCATCAGAGGTTACGGTCATAGCCTCATCGGCTGTGAGAACACCATTCTTGTCAGCAAGCCATTTCTTGATAGTATCATATCTTTTGCACTGCCATTCGGAGTCGTAGAATTCATTGTTGCTCATTACGTCATTGGTGCAGGCAGTGTCCTCAACGATAAAGGTTTCATCGTCTGTCCACTCCACAATTACCGATTTGCCTGTCCTGTCTGTAATGAACAGGTGATAGGAGCAGTCGAGGCAGGAGTGTATATCGTAATTTTCAAGCAGGGCAATCGCTTCGTCAACGGTTGCGCATTTGTCGAGAATACCTCTTATAGCGGCAAAGATAAGAAGGTCGGACTTGCCGTTGTCCTGATGAAGTTCGTCAATGTCAAGCTGCAAAATTCCTACACCCACGCCTGCTTCATTGATGCCGTCCATAGTAGCGTAAGGAGCGGCAAGCATAAATGCTTTTGCGGGAAGGGAATTTCCGTCAAGTCCATTCTTTGTTCCGATATCAAAGAAGGTAAGGTCGGTTACACCGTAAGAAGCGTAGCCGTCCTTCGGCTCGGTATAGAATACAAGCACATCGGTTTCATCGTAATCGAAGTTTCTTCCGAAAAGACGCTGTCCCTCGGGAGTTGCAGCGGTAAAGGCTGAGCAGCCGAAATTGCTCGGGTCAAGCTCTATCGGCAGACCAAAGAAATGCTCCCTTGCAGCCCACTCGATAAGTTCGTCAATAGTGTCGATATCCGCGTTGATGAATTCATCGCACTTGTAGTCATAGTGGCAGGTCATCTTGTAGAAGCCGTCGGAAACTTTCGTTACGGATGCCATTGTTCTGAATTTTCCAATAAGGAAAATTGTTGAAATTATTACAGTAAGTATAACAACTGCTATTAAACCAATCAGGAATTTCCTGCCGAGAAGGATTGCAAGAACTGCAATCAATGCAACCGCCATAACCCCACAGCCGATCCATACGTAGATTTTACCGTTTGTGTCGGGTACAACCTCGATATAGTATGGAGAAATGCTTTCATAGCTTTCGGTAAAGGCTTCTTCGTTGATTATATCCGATGTGTCCCCGTAAATCTCTTTCAGGTAATTGTAATAATCGGTGATGCCGTCGGATAATATCTGAGTAATCTCATCATTGCTTTTGCGTACAGTGCCGCTGAAGGTCAATGGAGTTTCCTCGCTGTATTCTCCCGTACTCATTGCTTGTTCATATACGGAGAGAACACTTTTCGGCACGTCAAAGCCTATTACCATAAGGGAGTCATCGTCCTCGCCGCCCACAGCCAGCATATCGGAATCGTCAGTATTGGTACTGTATATCCACATAAGGTAAAGCGAGCCGTTTTCCGTATCGTCGGCATACATAACGTCGCTGTAGACGCTGGCGGTAAAGGTTTTGCCCACGTCCTCATCGGTAATATTGAACGGGTCAAGTGAGGGGGAGGTCTGAACCTTTCCGCTGTCCATACTTGCTCCGATAATTGCGATGATACAGCCTGTTAAGAATATTATTGCTGAAATAATAATTGGTATGATTTTCTTTTTGGTTTTCATTCCGTCACACTCCTTTGATACCTGCATAGTATAGCATGATCTGACAGTTGCTGTCAATATTCCGCTTCAAAAGCAAACAGCATACCGAATTAAAATCGGTATGCTGTAATTGTATTTCTGTGCTGCTGACAGTGAAATGTCCGTGTCCCGTGGCGAAAATGAAAGTACGAAAATTTCCGTAACAGATGAGCGTACTTTTCAGGCGGCAAAACGGCTTTGCGGCGAGTTCAGAAATAATCCGATGATTGTTGCAGCTGTACTGCCACGGGTTTTGCGGTTTTATAAAAATATAGTTACCTGCAATATTCAGCAATAGCATCATGCATAAATTCAGCAGTACCTTCGCCGCAGCTGTCAATGTTAGTCCTGAAACGCTCGTCGGAAACGTACATCTCGCCTAATCCCGAAAGAATTTCCTTTGTGCAGGTGTAGAAATTGTCAGTAATGTAATCCTGCCACGTCTTTACAAGTGCCTGAGCCTCTTTGCTGTCAGGAGAAAACCCGTCGCTTTTGCACTCTGCAAACTTAGCCATAAGTGCGGTCATTCCTGCGGTTACATTGTTCCATTTTTCAGCGGTGTACGCTTTTGTTTTTTCGGAACTTTCCTTGTATGCGTTGGTGTTACCCCATTTTTCCTTTGCTTCATTTGCGTACTGCTCACGCTGAGCTTCGAATTCGCTGTTATCAAATACGTTCATAATAATATCTTCTCCTTTCATTGCACCGTCAAGAGCCGTGATAAGCCGTTCAAGACGCTCCTTTTTCAGCGTCAGCAGATGCTTCTGCTCTTTGAGTGCGTTATGCTTATCATAATCGGGAGAGGACAGAATTGCCTGAATGTCTTTTAACGGAAAATCAAGCTCACGATAGAATAAAATCTCCTGCATACGCTCAAGACAGCGCTCATCATAAAAGCGGTAGCCGTTCTGTTCGTCAACAGCGGACGGCTTCAACAGTCCGATTTCGTCGTAATAGTGAAGTGTGCGCACACTTACACCTGTAAGCTTTGCAAATTCCTTGATGTGCATTTTTATCCCTCCTTGATTATGAGTATATACTATGACGTAACGTCAAAGTCAATAGGTTTTTGAAAATTATATCATATTTTTTCTTCAAGGGCAAGGAGTGATGTTTTTACAAATTATAATCAGACAGCAAAATGCCTCCCCATTCAGATGAGGAGGCATTGCTTTTTTAATCAACAATTCTTCCGTACGTGGAAATCGTTACAACACGCCAAGGAATAAACTTTCCGCTTGCCTGCAATGCACGCTTCACAGCGTTTTCAATTCCGCCGCAGCAGGGCACTTCCATTCTTGCAATGGTCACGCTTTTTATGTTGTTGTTTGCAATAATCTGTGTCAGCTTTTCAGAGTAATCTCCCTCGTCAAGCTTTGGACAGCCGATAAGTGTAATGTGGTTGCGGATAAATTCGTTGTGGAAATTACCGTAGGCAAATGCGGTACAGTCAGCTGCAACAAGCAGGTTTGCGTTGTCAAAATATGGTGCGTTAATCGGAACAAGCTTAATCTGTACAGGCCACTGCTGAAGCTGGCTTGTTATAGGTGCAGAGAACGCAGTAGCGGGTGTCGCTTCACGCTTGATAGCCTTTGAGTTTGTTCCCGGACAGCCGCAGGGGAGAGTATCGCCCGATTTCGCTTGTTTTGCTGCAAGCACGGCAGCTTCGTTATATGCAGGTGCTTCACGTTCTTCAAAGGTGATAGCATTTGTGGGGCACGCAGGCAGGCAATCACCTAATCCGTCGCAGTAGTCCTCACGTGTAAGCTTTGCTTTTCCGTCAATCATTTCGATTGCTCCCTCGTGGCAAGCTTTTGCGCAAAGTCCGCAGCCGTTGCATTTTTCTTCATCTATCTTTATGATTTTTCTTAACATAGTAATTACTCCTTTCATTGCGTGAAAGTCATTGACTTTCTGAGATGATTATACTATAATATTTGAAACAAGTCTGTTGTTTTTACAACAGAAAAGAGGTCTTTATGAAGAAATATATTCCGATATTGAAAAGGACACAGCTTTTTTCAGGAGTTGGCGAGGAAGAAATCGGAGCAATGCTCAATTGCTTGCAGGCACGTCTTTGCGCATATAAAAAGAGTGAGTATGTTCTTCGTCAGGGTGAACACACTGATACGCTTATGGTGCTTGCTGAGGGCAAGCTTCATATCCAGCGTGATGATTACTGGGGAAACCGAAGCATAATCAATATGGTGAGCGTTGGTGAAATGTTCGGGGAGGCATATGTTGCTCCCGAAAGCGGTGCGCTGATGAATGACGTGCTTGCGGTGGAGGACAGCATTGTCATTTTATTTGATGTAAAGCGGATAGTTACGGTCTGTCCAACAGCCTGCAGGTTTCATTCAATGGTGGTACAGAATTTGTTTTTTGCAATTTCCGAAAAGAACAGACAGCTTGTGCAGAAGCTTACATTCATGTCAAAGCGTACTACCCGTGAAAAGCTTATTGCTTATCTTTCCGAGGAGGCAAAACGCAGCAACAGCAGTGAATTTTCCATTCCGTTCAATCGTCAGCAGCTTGCTGACTATCTGTCGGTTGATAGAAGTGCAATGTCCAACGAGCTTTGTAAAATGCGTGATGAGGGCATGCTTGAGTTTGAGAAGAACAGATTTGTTCTGCATGATGATGTGACTGAGTGAGCTTCGGACGGGATGTTGTTTTTTGTCGGAGGGTATGGTATAATGGTGCAAGTGATTTTATTGCAGGAGAGTGTGCTATGAATAATTACGAAACTCTGTCTCAGCTTTCAAAGGACGAGCTGATTGAACTTATTGAAATATATTCGAAGAACTGGCTGGCAATGGACGGCGTGTGGTTTCAGTCCGTTGAGCGTAAGCTTGGCATGGACGAGGCTATGTATCACGACGCAGAGGCGTGGAGGCGCTTTACGGTTATTGAGGCAAAGCGCATCAAGGAGTTCCTGAAGCTTGCTGACAATTCGGGAGTTGAGGGTCTGGCAAAAGCGTTAAGGCTTCGTTTTTATGCTAACATCAATGAGGACAGAATTAAAATTGAGGGCAACACGCTGACGTATACTTCCGTAAACTGCCGTGTTCAGCGTGCAAGGGAAAGAAAGGGTATGCCGTTTCACCCCTGCAAGTCGGTGGGAATTATTGAGTACAGCGAATTTGCAAGGGTTATCGACAACAGATTCACCTGCGAATGTGTAAGCTGTTACCCTGATATTACGGATAATGAATGCTGCTGCAAGTGGAGGTTTACGCTTGGATAAGAAAATTTACATAGACGCAGACGGCTGTCCCGTGGTGGATATTACGGTAAGGCTGGCGGCGAAATACGGAGTGGATTGCGTGATACTCTGCGACACGTCACACAGAATTGAACGTGAGGGTGTGCAGACGATTGTGGTGGAAAAGGGTGCTGACAGCGTGGATTTCAGGCTGGTAAACCTTGTTCAGCGCGGTGATATTGCAGTTACGCAGGACTACGGTTTAGCGGCGATGTGCCTTGGCAAGTCGGCAATTGTCATAAATCAGGACGGTAAGCAGTACACGGCGGACAACATTTCTGGGCTGCTGGAATTCCGTGCGATAAACAAGAAAATCCGCAGAGGCGGCGGACGTATGAAGGGTATGCCGAAGCGCACTCGCGAACAGGATGAAGCATTTGGAAGGTGTCTTGAACGGCTTCTGAAAAACAAATAAAATCTGCACTCTCGGTTGAAAGTGCAGATTTTTTCAGTTTATGAGTGCTGTTGCAAGATTGAGGTAAGCGGCAAAGGTTACCCACAGCAGATAGGGAATATTGATATAAGCTGCACGGGGACTTATCTTTCTGAACGAGACAATCATTGCAATTATCATCACCCACAGCGCAATTATTTCCGCAAATGCAAGCCACAGCGCTTCAAAGCGGAAGAAAATAATGCTCCACATAAAGTTAAGCGCAAGCTGTACCCAGTAGATTATCAGCGAGGTTTTCTTCTGCGCAGGGTCAGCGTCGGAGTGATAAATCAGATATGCGGAATATCCCATAACAGCGTATAAAATCGTCCATACAACAGGAAAAAGCCACGCAGGCGGAAGAAGCGGAGGCTCCTTATACTTCTCGAAAAAATCGGAAAAGCCTCCCGAAAGAAGTGCTGAAACTGCCCCGATGATTTCTGCTGAAATAATAAAAATCAGCATATCGGAAATGTTGTGTTTTTTCATAGCGTACCCCCATAGGTTTATTGGTACTATGATATGCTTTGAATTAAAATTATATTCACTGAACAAAAGAAAAAGCTGTACATTTCGTACAGCTTTTTTGTTATCAGCCTTTAAGTCCACGTGACTGTCTGTCCATATCCTCAACAACGATATCGAAGATTTCACCGAGAGATGCGCAGTATTCAAGCACCTTCCACGGCTCGTTGGTGTGGTAATGGATTTTGATAAGCTCCTCGTCGCCTACAGCAAGCAGGCTGTCGCCCTTGAAGTTTGCAACAAAATAATCATTGATAGCGTCCTCATCAAGATTTTCGCCCTCGATAAGAAGCTGTGTATCATATCTGAATTCAACCATTTCAAATTCCTCCATTGAATATATTGCCTTCATTATATAACATTCAGAACGATATATCAATAATTTTTCGGTGCACCGAAAATAAATTGTGCACAATTATCCCTCAACGCTTATTTTTTTGTGCAATAGTACAGCTTATTTACCTATGGAAATTTTGCAGCTGATATCATTTTCCTTTGCAACTCTCAGCAGGTAAGCGTACCTCGCTTTCAGTGCAAGCTCCTCATAAATCAGAGCGTCCACAAGCTCAGGCTCGTCTGTCATATCAAAGCTTTCACGGACACGCTCAAGACGCTGTTCGACATGTTCGATATCATTAAACAGCTGTTTGCGGAAATTGTTTTCGGGAACTTCGTTTTTATGTAAAAGCTTCATTTTTCCTCCTTTTACAGCAGCAGATATGCAAGTGCAGCAATCAGCTTTATGTCGGCTTTTTCCTTTATCAGCAGGTACATAATCAGAATTATCAGCAGCTTTT
>JAFTWI010000182.1 GCA_017465345.1 Oscillospiraceae bacterium | reverse complement strand
TGGTCGTAATCCTCGGGATTTACGACATTTTTATATGAAATCTGGATATATCGCATATCCACGAGGATTATTTAAGAGTAGTGCTGGGTGAGGAAAGGTACATAGCAATGTGCATATGAATCCTTGAACATAAGAAGTTTTCCTCCGTCGCTGTCTGTTTTTATTGTTACAAGAGGCTGGTTTGTTCCAAGGAATGTGGAATACTTATCCTTTACATCAAGATACTCTCTGAAATACATACTGTCATAGCTTTCAGGGTCTTTACCGTACTCTGATGTAATAAGGACGTCGGTAACATTGCTTCCTGAGGTATAATGATAAATATCAATGCTGTCCTTTTCTACTCCGTCATAAAGAGCTTTTGAATAAAGAGTGCCTTGAAAAGAGTCAGATGCGTGCTCCACATCATACATTTCATGCGGAACGGGGACATATCCCATTTTCTTACTTGCAGCTTCATATGCAAGATATGCACCCTGAGTTGTCCAGTGATGGTCGGTACGATAATAGATATAATCAAACTTTTTAGCCTGCATTGTAGGATACACATCTATTGTGGAAACTGCTTTTGACAGACCACCATAGACATAGTTTATAAGGTCACGCTGATTTGCATTTGGTGCACTTTCTGGAAGCTGTTCACGGTATATTTCAGAAGAAGTTGGCACCATCATAAAATACACAGGAACATTATTGCTTTCCACAAACTGATTGATTGCGCTTACACTCTTGTCGATGAGGGTGTAATCAGGTTCTGCTACCTTTTCCACAAGTCGGTCATCGAGAATATATATTCCGTTTCGTTCATATTTACCTGCGAAGGTTTCGACAGCGGTTTTTACTTTAATCCAATCTGTTCTGCCTACAAAATGATCAGAAATATAAGTTTCCAGCTTATTCATATAGCTTCGGTCATAGATTGTTTTTGCTGAAGCCTTGGGCATAGACTGGAGGGTACGGTTTTCTATATCGGAAAAGCTTTCCTTTGGAGTTAAGGCTGTTACAATAGGAAAAGCAATGATTATTCCGAAGAAAACTATACAGGTAACAAGATTTACTACATTGAGTTTTTTATTTTTCTTCATATGCTTCTCCTTTCATTAAAATCTGAAATACAGGAATGGGTTATAGGTTGCGTCAACGAGATAAGAGGTACAGAGAAGAAGCATTGCAACGATAAGGACAGGTGTTGCATAGGTTACTATTTTCTCTTTTTTCTTTTTTACAACGTCCACAATGGTCATAAACCAATCGGTTGAGGCAAAGATACAGAGTGCAAAAATTACGATGTTTGTTGTGAACATATAGATTGCTGTACTATCGGTGAGGACACCTGTTACACCGAACATTGCGCCAAAATAGCGGAACGCATCGGAAAGTGTATTAGTGTCGAAAAGCACCCAGCCGAAAACTGCAAGCAGGAAGGTATAAAGCGTACTTACGGCAGTTGGAAGCTTTTCAAGGACTTTGCCCCAGCCGAGTCGCTCAATAATTATCAATACTCCGAAATAGAGTCCCCAAAGGATAAAGTTCCAGCTTGCGCCGTGCCAGAGACCTGTGAGTCCCCATACAATAAGGAGATTTCGGAGGGTTTTGCCCTTGCCCTTACGATTTCCTCCAAGTGGGATATAGACGTACTCACGGAACCAAGTTCCGAGGGTAATATGCCATCTGCGCCAGAATTCGCTGACACTTTTTGACATATATGGGTGGTCGAAGTTCTGAGGGAAGTTAAAACCAAGCATTTTACCGAGACCTACTGCCATATCTGAGTAACCTGAGAAGTCGAAATAAATCTGGAATGTAAATGCGAGAATACCAATCCAAGCGGTTGCTACGCTGATTTCGCTGTAGTCCATGGCTTTAATCTGAGTCCAGATGATACCGATATTGTTTGCAAGGAGAACCTTTTTGGCAAGTCCCTTTACAAACTTTCCGATACCCTCGCTGATTTTGTTGATGTTTACAGTACGTTCTTCGATTTCAGCTGCAACGTCCTCATAACGTACAATCGGACCTGCAACAATCTGCGGAAAAAGCGTTACGTAGGAAGTGAAGCCGATGAAACTTTTCTGCACCTTGATATTACGCAGATAGAGGTCAATTGTGTAGGACATTGACTGGAAGGTAAAGAAGGAAATACCGATTGGAAGTGCTACCCTGTCCTCTGTTAAGCCGAAATCGTAGATATTTTCGTTTATCCAACGGTTGACAAGGATAATTGGGTTAGTGATATCGCTCTTGAAAATCGAATTGATTGTATCAATGAAGAAGTCGCTGTACTTAAAGATTGCAAGCAGACCTACATTCATTATTACGGACACAAGCAAACAGATTGTACGCTTTTTCTGGTTATCGTCATACTTTGCCATAAAACGTCCTGCGAAGTAGTCGATTGCTGTTGAGAACAGCATCAGAATCATATAGAAAGGTTCTCCCCATGCGTAGAAAAAGAAGCCTGTGAGCAGAATAAGCAAATTTCTTGCGGGAATTACAACCGGCTTTTTCTTTCCAACATTGAATCTATCGGGAAGAAGAATGTAGATTATCATTACTATAGGGAGAAAGTAATATAAAAACGTTAAGCTTGAAAATACCATAATTTACGGGTTATCCGTTTGCTCCTCTCCATTTTGTATTTTTTCGGCAAGAGTAAAAAAATCCTGCCTTGTCATAAGCGTATTAAGTATATCAATTATTCCTGTTGTTGACATAAGTTCAGGAAGATTAAGCTCCGAAAGAAGTTTTTTACGCATTGCTGAGGAATTCGGCATACCACTGAAGCCACACTCATAGAAGTCAATTCGTGTTATCGGGTCAGAATTTTCAGGGCACTCCTCTGATACAATGCCTGCCTTTGCAAATGCTTCGAGAATCAGCTCTTTTTCAATTCCCTCGACGCCCAGCTTTCCCTCTTTGGACGGCTCGGCTTTGCGTTTTTCCTTACCGAAAATATCGGGAATATAGACGTTGGTTATATTTCCGTTTTTGATTGCTCCTTTAAGGTAGGAACGAATTTTAAAGCCCGCCGTATCGGAGTCTGTCAGGATTATTATTCCCGTTGTTGAGGCATAATATCTGATAATTTTCAAAGTTTCTTTATCCTTGAAAATCTTAAAACCATTGGTAGGTATTATCACTGCGTCAATAATTGAAGAAAGTTTGATTTTATCATACTTACCTTCAACAATAACAGCCTGTTTCAGATGTAGCATATTCTGCACCTTTCTTTATCTTCTGAAGGTAAGCATTTTTACAAGTGCTTCTTCCAATAAAATCTGTGGTGGGGTTTTTGAGGATTTCATTAATGCATCGGTATCTGCAAGAGTTTGGATACACATTCTCAGGTGGGGCATTGATATTTTCTGCACATCTCGGAAGGCATTGTCAACTCTGAATTCTATATTTTTTGCGTATCCGAAATCAGACTTCACATCAGAAGGACCTTTTCTAACAGACATTGCTGCCCTTGCACGGTACATATCAAGCAAATTGCCCGTAATTGTATATAAGATGACGATAGGTTCGATTTTTTCTTCAACAAGGTCATTGAATAAACGCATTGCGTTTTTTCTGTCCATTCGCATAATTGCTTTTGCAAGGTCAAAGGTTGTGGTTTCAATTTGTCTTGGAGAAAGCTGACGAATGATGTCCATTGTGATTTCGTTGCCTTGCGCATATGATGTGAGCTTTGCTATTTCGTTGGAAATTAGCATTGTATTGCAGGAACACTGCTCCGCAAGAAATCGTGCTGCATCACGGGAAATTCCGCAGCCTGATTTTGACACGGCTGCCATAATTTCTTTAGCAAGAGTGTCGGGAGTCTTAAGTGCAAAGTTGCACACACTTCCATTTTTACCTACAGCGTCCATCAACTTTTTATTTTTGGTTGTAGGGTATTTTTTACCGTCAGTAACGTCCACAGAAGTATAGTAAAAAATCAATACTGTGCTTTCGGGAAGATTTTTGACAATGTCTATAATACTGTTAAGCTGGTCTGCTGTAAGAGTTTCGGCGTTAAGGTCAGAAACTGTACAGCATACATATTCTGCAAACACAGGAAGTGCTTCACAGGAGTCGGAAAGTAATTCAACATCGAGATTTTTTCCGTCAAAGCTATGCAGGTTATATGTTTCACTATCCTTGCTGACAAGGCGTGCAGAAAGTGCTTTTGTGTATTTTTCAACAGCTACAGCGTCCTTGCCGTAAAAATAGTATGCACGGCTGTAGTTATTGTTTTTCACCGCAGTTTTAATATCATTTTCATTTACAACAGCCATTGCTTTTCTCCTTTACTTAATTACTTTTGTTATAATTTCTCCGTACTCGTTAAATTCAAAACTTATGCTTTCATCAATATACAATGCATCTGGCAACATATCTTTTTCGGGGTGTTCATTCAACACTATAATGTTTTCAGAAGTGGGCTGACAATTAAACTTCTTACCACTGTAAAGTATAGTAACTTCACAATCTGTATAGTTTGAAATATCACTTTTAGAAGTGCAGAACATAAATTCAGTATCTTTCACACTGATAACTATAATATCTTCATTAATTTCAATTGTATATTTTCCTGCCTCAATTATACTTCCATCGGTATAATAAAACATATTTGGGGTTTCTGACCTGACATAGTTTTTATCTGCTTCAGGAACCATATATTTTTTAATTTTGAATATATCAAACTGATTATCATATATAACCTGTGAAGATACTGCATCAGTATGCATAATCAGTGAATTAATTTTCCGTATACCTTCTCTATTGAGATATTTTACAGCATATTCTGCTGTTTTACCACCTTTTTTCAAGTCAATTACACAAGCTGATTTATTATCATGAACAATTGCGGAGACAGAAGAATTATTCTTCAGCACTGTAATTGTTACTGTATTTTCTGACACATAATGCTGGACATTTACAAAGCTTATAACAAAGATAAACACGCTTATTATTACTGCGGCAGTTGTTTTTGTACGCTTACAGAGAAATGAAGCTGTTACTCCTATAATCAGTGCTGAGGCAACTAAGGCTGTAGTATTTTCATTTCCGAGAGGTATATAAGAAAAATGGAGGCTTCCGATAAACTTTGAAATAACCGAAACAAGCATACAACATATTTCGCATAATTTCAATATCGGGACAGCAACAAACGGTATTCCTCCTGTCAATGTTACAATTACACCGCCTATAAGCACAATTTCGCATATTGGAAGCAATATCAGATTTGAAATTGGTGATATTACAGACACTTCATCAAAAAACAATGTTGTTACGGGGAATACCACAATCATAACACAAACTGATGAAATCAGTGACTCCGCGACTTTGCTCAAAGAATATTCTTTTCGGATATCCTTTATTATTTTAGGCGCTATAACTCCTATTCCGAAAACACCTGTTACTGACAGCAAGAATGAAGCGTCCCTTACTGCAAATGGGGATGTTACTGTCAGAAGGATTGCAGCTATTCCCAATGAATTGAAGGTATCTGCTTTACGTTTGAAAAGCTCTGCACTGTAAACAATAAGTATCATTATTGCGGCACGGATTACCGAATTTGACATTCCTGCAAGAACTATAAAACACAAAACAGGTATCAGCAGCAAAATAAAACGAAGATATTTATTCATCGGTATATGAGAAATAATCAACCATATAAATGAACATATTACTGACAAATGGACGCCTGAGACTGCCATAATATGACCTATTCCCGCACGGTACATAAGGGTCTTTTCTGAGCTTTCTATTCCTGTTTTATCTCCAAACAGCATAGCAGTCATTATTCCGCTGTATTTGCTGTTCATATTTCTGCTTATTACCGAGAGGATATAGTCTCTGTATTTTAAAAGAGTTTTCTTTATTGAAAACCCGTTATTTTCTGTGTAATTTAATTTGTAGACTTTACTGAGTCTTAGGAAGATTTCTTTTGATTTATAATAAGTTTTAGTGGGAAATTTATAGCTGTCTTTCAGCTCCTCGGCTTTCCCAAGCACACTTATGCTGTCACCGATTTCAATATCGTATGAATCGGTATAGCAGGTTACATATGCTTCGATATCACCATTTATTTTGCCTTTGATTGTGTATGATGATTTATCGCTGTCATAGTTGCTTACAGCAGTTACAACGCCTTTGATTTCCACATCATAACCGTCATACTTGACAATATTCCGATACACGTTCATATCGTAAAGGCTGTAAATTAAAATTGCTGCTGAGGCACTTATTAAGCATACGGAATACTTTACAGTTTTTCTTCTGAAAATTATTGCTGACATAACGGCTGCTGCAAATAGAGCTACCGACAGACAGAAATTAATTTTGTATGTAAAAAAAGATGCGGAAAACAGCCCTATAAGATAAGATGAACCTATATAAGCCATTTTCCGCACCATAAAAGGTCAGCCCTTTCGATTTACTTAGCCCATTGTTTCGTTGAGCTTTCTTCCGCCGAGAATGTGGAAGTGGAGATGTTTAACGCTTTGACAGCCGTTTTCGCCGATATTTGTTGCGATACGGTATCCTTCCTCGGCAATACCCTGCTCCTTTGCAATCTTTGCAGCTGCTTCAAAAATGTGAGCGACGTATGCAGAGTTTTCAGCTGTAATTTCAGCTGCACTTGCAATGTGATTCTTTGGCACTACGAGAATATGAACGGGAGCGAGAGGATTGATGTCCTTGAAAGCGTACACGAACTCATCCTCGTACACCTTTGTGCTTGGAATTTCCCCTGCAATGATTTTACAGAAAAGACAATCAGACATTTTCATTTCCTCCCGATTACTTTACAAATTCAGCAACTATTCCGCTTACTGCTGAGATAGCTTCTGCAGCCTTGGAAGCGTCACCCATACCTGCCATAGCACTGTCCGGACGTCCGCCGCCCTTACCGCCTGTGAGGGCTGAAACCTTCTGGACAATCTTTCCGGCGTGTGCACCGTTTGCGACAGCATCCTTACCGCAAGCACAGATGATTGAGCCGCCGTTTTCGTTTGTAGCGGCAATTACTGCAACAGCATCGGAAGCCTTGTCCTTAATCTGGTCGCCCATTGTTCTTAGAACGTCAGGCTTTGTATTTTCGAGAACAGCTGTGATAACCTTAACGGAGCCAACTGTTTCAGCGTTGTTGAAAAGTGCGTCAAGCTGAGAAGCGGCAATCTTGCTCTTGAGTTCGGAGATTTCCTTTTCGAGAGCCTTTACTTCGCCAGCCATAGCGTTACACTTGGAAACAAGTTCTGTAGCGTTTGGTGCCTTTACAGCCTGTGCAGCACTTGTGATTGTTGTCTTATACTCGTCGATGAGAGCGAGAACACCTGCGCCTGTTACTGCTTCGATACGTCTTACGCCTGCTGCTACGGAGTTCTCGGAAAGAATCTTGAACAGACCGAGTTTGGATGTGTTATCAACGTGTGTACCGCCGCAGAATTCGATTGATACGCCATCAACATTTACAACGCGAACTACGTCACCATACTTTTCGCCGAACAGAGCCATTGCGCCGAGCTTTCTTGCTTCTTCGATTGGCATTTCTGTCATTGTAACTGTGATTGCATCAAGGATATTCTTATTGATGATTGCTTCAATTTTCTTCAGCTCATCTGCTGTTACAGCTTCGAAGTGGGAGAAGTCGAAACGTACTCTTTCGTCGTTTACAAGCTGACCAGCCTGGTGAACGTGGTCGCCGAGAACGCTGCGGAGTGCAGCCTGGAGGAGGTGTGCAGCGGTATGGTTACGCATTACAGCTGCTCTTGTTTCAGGGTTAACCTTTGCAGTAACGTCTGCGCCTGTTGTAAAGCCTCCGCTTGTTACTTCACAATCGCATACGAACTGGCCGCCTGTAAGCTTCTGTGTATCAAGAACTTCCATAACGTTGCCGTTGCTTTCGATTGTACCCTTATCGCCTACCTGTCCGCCGCTTTCTGCGTAGAAAGGTGTTGTTTCGAGGAGGACTGTTACTCTGTCGCCTTCTTCGCACATATCAGCTGCTTCGCCGTTCTTAATCATAGCGAGAAGCTTTGTTTCAGCTGTAAGGTCAGTATAGCCTACAAACTTTGTTGTATACTGTGTGAGAACGCTTGCTGTAGCGTCGTCCCAGCCGCCGCCGAGCTTTCTGTTTTCACGTGCGGTCTGCTTCTGTATCTTCATACATTCCTGGAACTTTTCTTCGTCAACGGAGATACCCTTTTCGCCGCAGATTTCCTTTGTAAGGTCAAGTGGGAAGCCGTAAGTATCGTGGAGTTTGAATGCTTCCTCGCCGCCGAGAATCATTTCTCCGCCCTTAGCTTCGATATCTGCGATATACTGGTCAAGAATCTGGGAGCCCTTGTCAACTGTCTTTGCAAAAGCTTCTTCTTCCTTCTTGATTACTGTCTTGATATAATCACGCTTGCCGTCGAGCTCAGGATAAGCGCATACATTTTCGTTGATAACTGTATCCACAACTTCATAAAGGAATGGCTTGTTTGTACCGAGAATTCTGCCGTGTCTTGCAGCTCTTCTGAGGAGACGGCGGAGAACGTAGCCACGACCTTCATTGGAAGGCATTACGCCGTCGCCAACCATGAATGTTGTGCTTCTGATGTGGTCGGTGATAACACGGATAGAAATATCTTCCTTAGCATCAGCCTTATATGTTTTGCCTGTAAGCTCGGAAATCTTCTTCATAATGTTCTGGACTGTGTCAACTTCAAAGAGGTTGTCAACGTCCTGCATTACGCAGGCAAGTCTTTCAAGACCCATACCTGTGTCGATGTTCTTTGTTGCAAGCTGTGTGTAGTTGCCGTGGCCATCGTTATCAAACTGTGTGAAAACGTTGTTCCAGATTTCGATAATTCTGTCGCAGTCGGAAGCCTGTTCGAAGTTCTCGAATGGACCGTACTTTTCACCTCTGTCAAAGTGAATTTCGGAACAAGGACCGCAAGGACCGCTGCCGTGCTCCCAGAAGTTATCCTTCTTGCCGAGCTTGATAATTCTATCTCTTGGCACGCCTACCTCTGTTGCCCAGATTTCGCCTGCTTCGTCATCTTCCTCGTAGATTGTAACCCAGAGTCTGTCCTCAGGGATTTCAAGTGTCTTTGTGAGGTACTCCC
The DNA here is from genome assembly GCA_017465345.1 of Oscillospiraceae bacterium. Taxonomy (GTDB): domain Bacteria; phylum Bacillota; class Clostridia; order Oscillospirales; family Ruminococcaceae; genus RGIG8773. Next base: position 4,749 of record JAFTWI010000182.1, on the reverse strand, counting down.
AAGCCCAAGCGATTGCTTCGTGCTTGAAATAGTCACCAAAGGAGAAGTTACCGAGCATTTCAAAGTAAGTACCGTGACGAGCTGTTTTACCAACGTTTTCGATGTCAGGTGTACGGATACACTTCTGACAGGTTGTTACTCTGTGGCAAGGGGGTTCTTCGATACCCTGAAAATACTTTTTAAGCGGTGTCATACCTGCATTGATAAGCAGGATAGAGTTGTCGCCCTGTGGTACGAGAGGAGCAGAGTCCATTCTGAGGTGTCCCTTGCTCTCGAAGAATTTAAGATAGCTTTCACGCAGGTCGTTAAGTCCTGTCCATTTCATTTTCAAAACTTCCTTTCAAAGGTAAATTACGTATTAGTCCTCGTCCTCTTCATCAGGCATATCCCAGTTGTGGTATACCTTCTGAACGTCATCGTTGTCTTCAAGGTGTTCAAGGAGGAGGTTCATCTTCTTGATGGAGTCCTCGTCTGTGAGCTCTGTATATGTTGCAGGAATCATTTCGATATCAGCGGAAACGAGCTTGTAGCCCTTATCTGTGAGAGCATCTCTTACTGCTGCAAAATCAGCAGGCTCTGTTTCGATTTCAATCATATCGTCTTCCATTGTGAAGTCGGAAGCACCTGCATCGAACACGTCTTCCATAACTGTGTCTTCGTCCTTGCCGTCAGCTTCGGCAACGATGATACCCTTGCTGGAGAACATAAAGGATACACAACCTGTTGTACCGAGGTTGCCGCCGAACTTATCGAAGTAGTGACGAACATCACCTGCTGTACGGTTCTTGTTATCTGTAAGTGTTTCAACAATTACAGCAACACCGTTAGGACCGTAGCCCTCGTAAACGTTGGCTTCATAGTTTGTCTTATCAGCACCGCCTGCTGCCTTCTTGATTACGCGGTCGATGTTATCGTTAGGAACGTTGTTTGCCTTAGCCTTTGCGATAAGGTCACGAAGCTTTGCGTTGTTGTTTGGGTCAGCGCCGCCTTCCTTTACGCAAACAGTGATTTCACGTCCGATTTTGGTGAAAATCTTAGCCTTTGCACCGTCTGTTGCTTCCTTTTTTCTCTTGATATTGTTCCATTTGGAATGTCCTGACATAATAAAAACTCTCCTTCAAATTATATAAAAAATTTATTTTACTTTAAAAACATTCTGCGGTATGCCGCAGACTTTGTTTCTATTGGTTCGCCGTGACCGAAGAAAATTCTTTTGGTTTTCAGCTTCTTGATTTTTTCAAGGGATGCTCTTGCTGCTTTCGGACTTTCACATATTGCGGGAAATGCGGGTGCTATGTAATTCATTGCCGCATCGCCGAGGTACAAATCCGTACCGTTTATAAAGCCGAATGAGCCTCTGGTGTGTCCGTCAAGCTTTACAGCTTTACAATCTGCACCAAACTCTTTACCAAGCTCCATACCGTCCTCAAGGTAAATATTTACCTCAAACAGCTCCGACCTTTGGCTCATTGTCTTTTTTGAAAGTGCGGCGATAACCTTTCCTGCTGCACCTACTGAGTAAAAATGTCTGCAAAGGTTATCCTCGGAAAGTAATTCATCATACTTGCTCATTGCGATTGGTGCGCCGTACAATTCTGAAAAATAGGCAGCGTTGCCGATATGGTCGTTATGGCCGTGGGTAAGTACGATAAGCTTCACGTTGTAGTTGAGTAGCCATGTTTCGATTTCGTCACGATACTTCGGGATACCTGTGTCAACGAGAATATCGCCGTCTGTACCTCTGATTATGTAGCAGTTGGTGTTATCGCAGTTGATGAGATTAACATTATCCAAGTTCATATTAATTTTCCTCATTTGACAAATTAACATTATACCATATAAAGTCGAATAATTCAACTATTCTTTCTGAATTTCCCGTAAGGTGGAGATATCCGAAAAGGGTTTCAAGGGCTGTTGCACGTCTATATTCCACGGGATTTGAGCTTTTCGGCACTGTATTGCCTGTTGCGTTGCGTCCGCGCTTGAAAACAGCTTCTTCCTCTTCGGTAAGATGCGGCATTATCACGTCAACAGCCTTTGACTGATACGCTGCACGGACTCTTTCAACGGCTTCTTTATGAAGCTTCTTTACGGGCATATTTGCCGTAAGCACGATTTTTTCACGGACAAGCTGCTCATACACTGCATCTCCGAGAAATGCAAGTGTAAGAGGGCTGTACTGGTTAGCGTCTTTCTTTTCCGTTGTAAACACTCCTTGCTGAATTGCTTAGAATACAAAATCAAACTCAAAGCCAAAGATATTGACTGTATCTCCCTCATCAATGCCCATACGCTCAAGCTCGTCGATAATACCGCTGTTGCGGAGGACACGCTGGAAATATTGGAGAGAGGAATAGTCCTCCATATCCACGGTACGCATAATATTTTCAAGCCAAGCGGCTTCGACATAGTAAACTCCGTCGTCGCCTCTTGTAATGTCGAACTTCTCGCCCATTCCTGCACGCTCGTCAAGTTCCTGCTGAGTGAGAGGTTCAGCCTCATACTCTCTGACAGGCGGAAGCTTGTCAAGCTCAGCTGTAATTGCGTTCACAAGCTGTTTTGTGCCTTGTGTTGTTGCAGCAGAAATTTCGAAGAATTCAAGTCCTTGTTCTGTTACATACTGTTTGAAGGCTTCAATCTGTTCAGGTGTTGCCATATCGCATTTGTTTGCGGCAACAATCTGAGGACGTTCAGCTAAATCCTCGCTGAAATTAGCAAGCTCACGGTTAATGATTTCGAAGTCTTCAACGGGGTTTCTGCCCTCGATACCTGACACATCAACGACGTGGACAATCAATCGGCAGCGTTCAACGTGGCGGAGAAACTCGTGTCCCAAACCTACGCCGTCACTTGCACCCTCGATAAGTCCTGGGATATCAGCCATTACGAAGGATTTGCCTTCTTCAATCTGAACAACGCCAAGAACGGGTGTCAGAGTTGTGAAGTGGTAATTGGCAATTTTTGGCTTAGCTGCTGAAACAACAGAAATAAGCGTGGATTTACCAACATTAGGGAAGCCTACAAGACCAACATCAGCGATAAGCTTCAGTTCGAGGGTTACCTCATATTCTTCACCTAAAAAACCTGGCTTTGCGAACTTCGGAATTTGTCTAGTTGGTGTGGCAAAACGAGCGTTACCCTTACCTCCCTTGCCGCCCTTGGCAAGAATTTTAGGCTCGTCGCCTGACATATCAGCCATAATTCTGCCTGTCTGTGCGTCGCGGATAATTGTGCCCCTTGGAACACGGATTACAAGGTCGGGAGAGTTCTTGCCTGTACGGTTGCCTGAAGAACCGTTTTCACCTCGCTGTGCGATATATTTTCTCTTATAGCGGAAGTCTTCGAGTGTTGAGAAGTTGTCATCAACCTGAAAAACGATATCGCCGCCCTTGCCGCCGTCACCGCCATCAGGACCGCCTGCCGCTACATATTTTTCACGGTGGAACGAAACGGCACCGTCGCCGCCGTCACCTGCTTTTATCTTAATTTTCGCTTTATCTACAAACATATTTTTCCTCTTTCTTAAGTTTGGTTACAAAACACCCATAGTATTATACCACAAAAGATTTGCAACTGCAATATATAATTAGAAAAAATCGCCTGTTTATGCAGATTTTCGGGTAAAAAATGTCCCTCTCGGTCAGGAGAGGGAAAAAAATTATTTCAACTTATCGATATAGAAATCTAACAAATCAAATATCCAGTCTTTCACGTTGCTGAATTTATAGCCAAGCGATTCTGCTATTTCTGTATTTATGCTGTATTCGGTTTCGCCATTGTAAGGTGCAGACTCTCCGTCTAAAGAAAAAATCGCTTTTGCTCCTGTCTTCTCTTCAACATATGCAATTATTTCTCTAATGGAAATTGTACCGTGTGAACAGCCATTTATTGCACCTGAAAAATCCTGTTCGACAAGAAAAGCCATAAACTCCCCTGCTTCATCTGAACGAATATATCCCATCTGGTAATCAAGATTGTCAACGTACATAGGGATTGATTTTACAACGTGTTCAACATAGAACAATAATCGGTTTGTGTAATCGTCTGTGCCAACAACATAAGGATAACGAACGGCAATCCAGTTTTTATCACTATACACTTGTGACAATGCACATTCAGCCTGTCGCTTAACATCGTCATACGGGAAATCGGGTCTGTTGCACCACACGAGCTTTTTATTGTTTCCCTCAAACTCATTTTCCTTTATATCAATATGCTTTGGCTCGTAGACTGCGGTACTTGACATATGAATAAGCTTATCACAATCTACAACATCCACAAGATATTTTACGTCATTGGAACAATATGCGATTTTATCAATTACTACGTCATAATGCTTGCCTGCAAGTGCTTTTTTAATACTATCGGGATTTATTCTGTCAAGTATTATTCGGGTTACTTTGTCACCGAAATTATCTGCGGTTGTACCTCTTGTTGCAATGGTAACCTTATGTCCTTTTTGAAGCAATGCGTTGACCATATGCACTCCGAAAAATCTTGTTCCGCCAATTACGAGAATGTTCATTTTGGTTACCTCCTGATGATAAAAAATAAAAGCATCGCATTGAAATGCGATGCTTTTGTTTTGGCGGAGAAGGAGGGATTCGAACCCTCGATGAGCTATTAACACATACACGAGTTCCAGTCGTGAGCCATAAACCGGGCTAGGAGACTTCTCCATTTATTGTATCGCATCTCTCAGCGACTTAATTATTATATCAGATGTTTTTACATTTGTCAAGCCTTTTT
>JAFTWI010000022.1 GCA_017465345.1 Oscillospiraceae bacterium | reverse complement strand
GTACAGAGGTCTTCTAATTCAGCCTGTGTTGTTGGAATAGAATCTTAACCAACGCTCTTTATTGTTTCTTCGTTGTAAACTACAGCGTTGTTGTATGTTTTTGCAGGCATAAGAGCGTAGATGTATGTACCGTCATTGTACATTGTTTCAGCGTAGTCGCCGTAGAGCTCCTTAGCTTCATCAACTGTGCAGTATGGTTCAGCATACTGCTGCCATTCTTCGATGCTCCAGTTAGGAGATGTGTAGATATCGATAGATGGGTCAGCTGTCTGGAGAAGAGGACGGATATCGTCTTCTGTAGAGTTAACCTGGAGGTCAACGTGAACGCCGTACTCGCCTTCAAACTTTTCAGCAAGGTGCTTCAGGTAAGCGTAGGATTCGTCACGGTATGTATTACCGTCAGCATCCTTCTTTTCTTCACCGAGAACTCTGTTACCGCCGTGTGTGTAAAGAGTAATGGAAGTACCCTTGAGAGCTTCTGTGTCGATGTCAGCAATGGACTTGAGAATCTTGCCGTCAGCTGCACCGCCGTTGTCTGCTGCGCCGCCTTCTTCACTACAACCTGCAAACATTGTTGCAGTCATAGCAAGACAAATTGCAGCAGAAAGAATCTTTTTTACCTTCATAATTAATTTCCTCCCTTAAAATTACAAGCATAACATCTTGCATTTAACAAAAATCAAGTAAGTAAAGTTTGCTTTACCTTGTTAATAATTAAACTATAAATTAGCGAAATAATCAAGTGTTTTTAGCTAATTTATAAAGTAATTCTCTTTATTTCACAAAGCCGTCACAGTTTTATTGCCATTTTGCACAAATGCCAACTAAAAGCATTATTACATATAAACAAATTATATCGACATCTCACAAATAACGTAATTTAGGGAATGTATTCGTTTTCTTATATACTTTTACCTTTCAACAAACTTAAAATCACAAGAGAAATTACGCATCAAGCCTTTCAATACATTTCCATTTATTGTGTTTATTTTCTCTATATTTTGCTGCACCTCTTGTCAGCATTATACAAATAAATTGTAGAAAAATTACTCATAATTCCGTATTGCTTAACCTAAATATTTATGTTATACTGTTAGCAAATTTAAGGCGAAAGCAGGGTGTTTATTAATGGGTAATTACAGAAATTTCGAACTGGTTGTTTATTTTATTGCTCACGGTGTAAAGAACGTAAACGAAGCTGAGCTTAACAAACAGATTGACTTTTTTAAAAAGTATATGCGCATTGACAAGGTTTACCTTGAACCTTTCCGTGACGGCTGTTTTGCAAGCGAGGAACAGCTTCGTCTTTGCAAGAAAATTTTCGAGGAAAACGGCATAAAGGCACAAGGCGGTATCACTACAAGTATTCCTGACCCTGAGGGTGCAAAGCCTAAACAACGTCTGTTCAATGTAATGTGCTACAATGACGAGGTAATGATGGACACACTGAAACAGGTATGTGAAATGAACGCACGTGTTTTTGACGGATTCATCATTGACGATTTCTTCTTTACAAACTGCACCTGTGAAAAGTGCAGAATTGGCAGAGATGAATACAACACTGAACACGGAATTACTGACGGAAGCTGGCAGGCTTACCGCACTCATCTTATGTATGAGGCTTCGAAAAAGTATGTTATTGGTCCTGCAAAGGCTGTAAATCCTGACTGCAAGATTACGATAAAATATCCGAACTGGATGGAGTCATATCAGGAAACAGGTTATGACCCTGCTTCTCAGAAAGAAATTTTTGATTACATTTACACAGGCACTGAAACCCGTGACCCAATGAACACCGACCAGCATCTGCCAAGATATCTTTCCTACTCCCTTATGAAGTATATGGACAAGATGGCACCTGACAGAAACGGCGGAGGTTGGTTTGACCCATTTGACTGCAGAATGCTGGACTACTATCTTGAGCAGGCTTACCTTACTGCATTTGCCAAGCCAAAGGAAATGATGATGTTCTGTTTCCAAGCGCTTGCAGAGACGGTAAATGTTCCTGCGCTGGGATTTATGCTGGACAAGCTTGACTCGCTTCTTGACGGTCTTGGCGAGCCGATTGGCGTGCCTTGCTACGTTCCCAACGCTTCACAGGGTGAGGACAATGTACAGGATTTCCTTGGTATGAACGGTTTCCCTGTTATTCCGACTCCGAACTTTGAAGCAGATGCACCTGCTATGCTTCTGACGGCTTCTTCTGCTTATGACAAGGATATTGTTGACAAGCTTGAAAAATATGTTGCAAACGGTGGAAAGGCTATCGTAACAAGCGGATTCATCAAGGAAACTCTCGGAAAGGGAATTGAGCGTCTGACTTCAATCCGTGACAGAAACAGAAAGATGACTGTCAAGGATTATGCTGCTGAGATGTCCTTTTTATTCAACAGATGGGAAAGAGAAAGCTCAGCAAAGGCTGTAACTGTCCCTGTGCTTGAATTCAGAAATAATGCTACATGGGGCGCAATCTGCAAGGGTATTTCCGAGGAGGAAGCCTGCACGCTGTTTGCGGTCGATACCTACGGCGACGGACAGATGTACACTTTTGTTGTTCCCGAAACATTTGCTGATATCAAGCATTACTCCGAAACCGTGCTGAACAGAATGAGGAAGGAATTTGCTGTAAACGGTATCCGTATTGAAGGCAAGGGTCAGATAAGCATTTTCGCTTATGACAATGATACTTTTGTCGTTTATCCTTACGTTGACAATAACACCTTTGACAGCGATATCACAGTTTGTATCAAGGGTGCAAAGGCTATCGCAAGGCTTTCTGACAGCAGAGAATTTGCTCCGCTTTATGAGGAAAACGGCGAGGCTGTTTTCAGACTTCGTGCTGAGGTTGGTAAGTTTGCAGGCTACAGAATTATCAGATAAGAGAGGCTTTTTATGAAATATATCAAGGGAATTACCTTTGCTCCGTTTGCACGCAGGGGTGCGCTTTCAACTACCGAAGCACACACAAGTCTTGACAGGCTTGTTGAGCGCACAAATGCTGACTTTATCATACTTGTACCTACAGGCTTACAAGACCACCCACAGGCAGAGATTGTAGACTACAAATCCGAGGCAACTATGGGTGATGAGGAGCTGATTGCCTTTATTGAATACGCTCACTCAAAGGGACTTCGTGTTGCGCTGAAACCAACAGTAAACTGCAAAAACGGAACTTGGCGTGCACACATCAACTTCTTTGATGAGGACGTCCCATGCGAGCCTAAGTGGTGCAACTGGTTTGCAAGTTACACGGAATTTCAGGTGCACTTTGCCGAGATTGCTGAGAAATGCGGCTGTGAAATGTTTATTGCAGGGTGTGAAATGGTACAGGCTCAGCGTCGTGAAGCTGAGTGCAGGAAAATGATTGCTGATATCCGTCAACGTTACAGCGGACTTGTTTCATATAACACTGACAAATATCAGGAGCACAATGTAAAATGGTGGGACGCTGTTGATGTGATTTCGTCAAGCGGGTACTACCCTATCAACGACTGGGAAAATCAGCTTAACCGAATTGAAAGGGTTGTAAAACAATTCAACAAGCCGTTTTTCTTTGCGGAGTGCGGCTGTATGTCAGTAAAGGGTTCAAATCTTGTACCGAATGACTGGTCTGTGCGTGGAGAAATTGATTTACAGGGGCAGGCGGACTGGTACAAGGCTATGTTTGATGCTTGTTCCAAGCGTGACTGGGTAAGCGGCTTTGCTGTTTGGGACTGGGCATGGAAGCAGTATGAAAACGCTGAAATCAATGGCGGATACGACATTTACATGAAGCCTGCTGAAAAGGTTGTTAAGGAATTTTACGGTGGCAAATAATACTATAAATAAGTGAATACAAGGACGTGACTGCTATGGGCGAAAAATTACAGAAGCTGAAAATTCTTAACCGTGACGCGATAAAATACCTCGCTATAATTCCAATGGCAATCGGGCACTTTTTCTCTTATGTACCCGACTGGGAGACACTTTCCCCTGCACCTCTGTGGCTTAAACTTCTCACTCAGATGTCGCTTATCGCACCGCCGATATTCTTCTTTTTCATAGCCGAGGGATTCCACTACACGCACTCACGGAAAAGCTACGCAATCCGTTTGTTGATTTTTGCTGTAATCACACAAATACCGTTCTGTATTGCCAACAACGGCACGCTTCTCACCACGGAATTTTTCACTACCCTGAACATTTTCTTCACGCTGTTTCTCGGTGTGATTGTACTTACAATATGGGAAAAGGACTACTCGTTTAAAAAGAAAATAATCCTGATTGTGCTTGTGGACGTCGCATCACTTCTGCTGTTCTGTGAATGGATGATTTTCGGGCCAGCGATAATTCTCGGTTTCTATATTTTCCGTGGCAATCCGAAAAAACGGCTTATATGGTTTGGCGGCTGTATACTTCTGCACCAGTTAATCGAGTTGACACTGGTACTCGATGTGCTTAATTTCTTCCTTAACATCACTTTTTTCGCCCTGTCATATCTTTGCGTAACAACGTTCTACAACGGGCAAAAGGGCAAGCATCCCGTCTTTGCAAAATGGTTCTTTTACCTGTTCTACCCGCTGCATTTGGTTGTGATTTGGGTTGTGAAATATTTTGTAATGTAAAACACAAAAGCTGATGAGCACTCAACTCATCAGCTTTTTACTTTATCTCAGCCTATGTACCATTCCGTTTTCTTCGATTTCCACAACCTTGAGAAAACCGTCAGGCTTGTTCAGCTTTCCGCACAAATCCGAAAGTTCCGTGACAAGCTGAATATCGCTTGTTGCAACGATTATATCATCAGCTGAATTCTCACACAACCTGTAAAAATAATCCTCGGAGTACTCCACACCCTCAAAGCTTTCTGCAATAACCGCAATGCTATCATTCACAGCCTTATCAACCCGTGCAAGCCCCTGATAGCACAAAGCATAATCGTCCATTCTTGACATCGGTACAGCCTTCATCTCGTCGATAACAGGCTGGGGAATATTAAGCTTTGCTCCGCTTTCTTTAAGCAACTCAGCGTTATTTTTGCAGAACAGCTCAAAGCTTTCATTCATAAAAATTGTATAGTCGCAGTATATTTTTGAAGTTGTTGTCAGTAGGTCTTTCATATTACACACCAAGCTCCTTAAGCCAGCTGCTCAGCGTATCCTTGTCAACCTTGCCGTTCAGTAGCTTTTCACCCTTGATGACCGCACCCTTACAGCTGTCAGCAAGCTTTTCAGCAGTCTTGCCGAAGCCGCTTCCGCCTGATGTTGCAAACAGGATAATCGTCTTGCCCGTCAGGTCATAGCTTTCAAGGAATGTGTTGATAATTGTCGGTGCAACGTACCACCAGATTGGAAAACCTACAAAAATCACGTCGTACTCGTCTATGTTGTCAACTCTGCCGCTGATTTCGGGACGTGACGAAAGGTCGCTCATCTCAACGCTGCTGCGGGACTGCTTGTTCATCCAATCAAGGTCGGCTTTTGTATACGGCACAGCAGGCTTTATCTCGTGCAAATCCGCACCTGCCGCTTCTGCAAGCTTCTCTGCAACACCTGCAGTTACTCCGCTTGCAGAAAAATATGCTACTAATTTCTTTGACATAGTTATCGCTCCTTTTTAGTAAATCTCATTTTATTCACCCTTCAATCTCTGATAACACTCATGCGTAGCAATAACGTCAGACAGTGCACGGTGAGCGTTGCTGTTGGTGATATTGTAATAACTGCACACGTCCGCAAGGCTGTGATGCTTTGTGGGAAGAAGCTTTCTTGCCATTGCAAGCGTGTCAACAAGCTCGTTGGTGAAGCACATTCCGCAGTCGGTTGCCTTTGCCGAAATCATACGCATATCAAAGCTTTTGATGTTGTGTCCGATAAGAACATCATCGCCAACAAACCGCTTGAACTCACAAAGCACCTGCTCGATTGGCGGTGCACCTGCAACCATTGCGTTTGTTATTCCTGTGAGTCGGGTTATATTCCAAGGGATTGTTCCCCTTGGCTTGACAAAGGATTCAAACTCGTCTGTGATAACATTGTCCTGAACACGCACTGCTGCAATTTCGATAATATCGCAGGATGTTCCGAGACCTGTTGTTTCTATATCAAGCACAACGTAGTCGCTTGGGTATGTTGTTGTAATCATATTTCTGCCTCCAGTAGATTTGTATTTATTATACAGCAGTTAATGACAAGTGTCAACAATTGTTCTTTTTACCCACAAAAAGCACACTAAACCTGTCTAACCACTATAAAGCAAAAGCTTACCGTCCTTAATTTCAAGTAAGAACGGTAAGCTATATTAATTATTTGAACAGGAATTGCAGGTAATTGTACAAATGCGGTTTAACGCTTGAGTGGTCATGCCCTGTAGTTTTCATAATGTGGGAAAGATATTCAACTTCATTTGCTGTCATAATGTTACGGTAATCATTCGGAGACGAACCAACAACGCCATCAACATCTGATGAGCTTACAAAAACAACATATGGCTTATCATCACCAAACGCCATTTTCTCAGCCGTCATCTGTCCCGGGTGCATAGGTGAGTTTGGAATTCCAACAAGTCCAGGTGCAGGACATACAGCACCGATATATCCAAACAAATCAGGACGCTCAAAGCCAATGAAAAGCGACTCTCGTCCACCCATTGAGAAGCCTGTTATTGCGGTATTTTCCCTGCCCTTTGCGACTGAAAAGCTGCTTTCGATAAATGGCATAAGATCTGTAGTAAGGTCATTAATGAAATTATCGTAAGCAAGGCAATTCGCAAGGTCCATTCCCGTACAGTACGGCATATTCTTGTCACAGAAAATATATGGCAGGACAATTATCATCTCCTCTGCCTTTCCGTCAGCAAGCAAATTACCATATATCGTATTCAGATTTACTACAGGGCGTGTCATCCAGTCCTCGTTGTCATAGAAGCCGTGTAGAATATACAGCACGGGATATTCCTTATCCTCAGAATATTCGGGCGGAAGCAATATATTTACGTTTGTATCTCTGCCTGCTGTTGATGAGAAATATGTATACTTCTGAAATTCATCATACTGAACACCATCACGCTTATCTTCGTACCCCGATGGTGCAAGTTCAACTATCATATCTTTAAATTGTTCCATGTTTATTTCCTCCTGTACAGCTTCTGTTTCGGCAGTTGTTTCTGCCTGTTCTGATACGATTTCCGCAGTAATCTGCTGTGATGTTTCGTTCTGAATATTATTTTCTGCTGTACAGCCTGTTGCAATTAAAGCTGTAACAGCAATAACCGAGATTAACTTATTACTTTTCATAGAACCCTCCGAATTGCGTTTTCTTTGATTATACATCAGGCAACTACGTTTTTCAATGAATTATTGTGCCTTGTTTATTGCAGATAATATCATAACTCCATAAAAAATCCCGATAACTCCATAAGAAATTATCGGGACTGTTTCTGCATCAGAAATCAGCAAACTATACAGTATTTATAAAATCTGAAACATTATCACACCGGCAACGCAAATCACGCTTCCGATTAAATTCAGCTTTGAGTGACTTTCCTTACGCAGAATGCCAATCAGGAACAGCGACACAAGAATCATAGGCTGAATAAATGAATAATTGGCAAGGCTGATTGCAATAACCGCATTTTCAAGCAGCATTCCTGCAGCATTAGGTATTCTTGCAAGGATAACCTTCAATGCACCATTCTTGTTCTTCTTAATAATAGCCGACGGCTTAATTCTAAACAGCATTATTACTGCAATTATCACCAGTGCAGGCAAAAGCTGCATTGTCGGAGAAATATATGGTGTGAATGCTTTTATCACAAGTCCGTAGCCGTATTTTGCAGAAAGGTACAGCACAAGCGGAACAGCAATTTTTCGATACTCAATTTTTTTCTCTCTGCCTGACCTTGCTATGAAAACAAGTCCCACAACTGTTGCACCTATGCACAATATTTTCAGCATGCGTAAATCTGCACCGTACATAACATCAGTTATATAGGAAACAAAAAGTGTTACTCCAAGCCAAGCTTTCAACTCAAATGCCGAAAGCTGTTTAAGCACAAGTGCACTCATCTGAAATTCAAGCATTTTACACGCTGCAATCAGAAAAATTGCAGCAAAGCTTTGCCATGTCAGTGTAAAATCAAGTGTTTGAAACGGCAAGGTAAATGCAAGAAAAAAGGACATTGATGAACACATCAGAAACGTAAATTCATTACCTGTGAATTTCGCTTCTGCCACTGCATATTTATCGCTGAGCGAGGTTATGGTGTAGCAAACCATAACCGCCAGCATCAAAAGCACAACATTCATTACCATCTTACCTTCCACCGCTCACGAAGTGTGTCATGGCTTTCAACGTGAGCGGTTTTTATTTTTTTGAGCATTTTTCTTCGGCACAGCGTTTCTCCAGATAAGTTTCAAACAGTGCTTCATCTGTAGGGATTTCAGCCCAGTCATTTGTCCATGTTGAAAGGTAAGCAGCGTTTGAGATAGAAAGGGAGTTGAGTCCTTCTTCTCCTCTTGCAACCATTTCTGTGCCATTAATAATTGACTGTGCAAAAGCTTCAAGCACTTCGGGGTGTCCCTCAGGTTCGGGAGCAGTAAATTCTTCGTAAGTATTTTCAGGTGTAACAAAGCCCTCTGTTGCAGTAAAACAGAATTCACGCTCAGGAACAGCCAGCTTCCACCAGCAGAGTTTGCCGTGTTCGATAACAATTTTACCCTTGTCACCTGTGATTTCAAGACGATTTGTTCCGCAGGCATCGCCTGTTGTGGAGATAAAGGTTGCTGTTGCACCGTTTTCATACTCGCCGAAAATTGTTACATCGTCTTCGACATCAATATTGTGGTACTTGCCGAATTCGCAGAACGCACGAATTCTTTTCGGCATACCGAAAATCCACTGCCAGAGGTCAAGGTTGTGCGGAGCCTGATTAAGAAGCACTCCGCCGCCTTCTCCGCTCCATGTTGCTCTCCAGCTGCCAGAGTTGTAGTAAGCCTGTGTGCGGTACCAGTTTGTGATAATCCATACCATTCTTTTCAGTTCGCCAAGCTCGCCGCTCTGCACTATTTCACGGGCTTTTTTGTACATAGGGTTGGTACGCTGATTGAACATAATTCCGAACTTTACTCCCGAATTTTCAGCAGCTTCATTCATTTCACGGACCTGTCTTGCATAAACACCTGCAGGCTTTTCTGTAAGAACGTGAATTTTACGCTTGAAGCATTCGATTGCGATTGTAGGGTGGTCGTAATGAGGCACTGCAATCAACACTGCATCAACAAGTCCGCTGTCAAGCATTTCATTGCTGTCGGTGAAGCGTGATACTGTGGGGTAATCCTTTGCTTTTTCGAGCTTTTCGGGGTTAATATCACAAACGGCTGTAACCTCAACAGAGGGACATTTGCCGCCGAAAACATTGTAGAAATGACCACTGCCCATATTTCCCAATCCAACGATACCAAGTCTGATTTTATCCATAATAATTCTCCTTTATATCAAATCTTTTAGTGCATTTACAGCAGCGTCAAAAGCTGCTCTTGATGTTGGGTAACAGTAACCCATCTTTGTTTTTTCTTTACCTTCAAGCTTATCAAAGCCGTCAAATACGGAAAGATGCGGCTCGATTGTAAGTACAGTACCTTTGTAACTTTCAAGCAGGTAAGGAAGATTTCCGATGCCCTTTCCCGCAGGCACAACAGAACCGTCTGCCAATGCGTCCTTGATATGCATATATTCAACATAAGGTGCAAGCAGCTTCCATGCTTCAATTGTGTCCTGTCCGCACTGAACAAAGTTTGCAGGGTCAAAAACTGCTTTAAGCTGGGGAAAAGTCTTGTGAATTTCTTCACATCGGATTGCCATGTCACCGTAAATGCCCTTTTCGTTTTCGTGGCAGAGAATTACATCGCTGTTTTTTGCAGCGTCAATAAAACATTCCAGCCTTCTGAAAACCTCCTGTTTATACTTTTCATATTCTCCCGAAGGAACGTAGAAACTGAACATTCTGATGTGTTTTGCACCAAGTATATCTGCAATTTCAAGTCCACGTCTGAAAGAGTCAAGATGCTCCTCAAAGCCGTCACCCATACCTGTTTTTCCGTATGGCGAGCCAAGCGACCATACACCGAGTCCTGCATCATCAAGTTGTTTGCGAACTTCCTTTGCCTTTTCCTTTGTGATGTCGGCAATATTCTCTCCATCAACACCTCTTATTTCAAGGTATTCAATGCCGTTTTCTGTCATTGCCTTTATCTGCTCGGAAATTCTTCCGTCTGCTTCATCAGCAAATGCTGCAAGTTTATAGTTCATACAGACACCTCCGTTTGATTTCTGTACATATTCTATCACGAATGGATTTGCATTTCCATTGTTAATTTAAGCCTTATATATTGCAAATTCACGCATTATATGCTACAATAAAATCAGAGGTGAGGTTATGCTTAACGAATTCAGCTTTGGAAATATTTATATCAGACACGCCATAGATGATTGTCCTGACGATAAGGATTTTACAATGCACATTCATGAGCAATGTGAGATATATTTCTTTGTTTCGGGAAATGTGGAGTATCTTGTTGAAGGGTCAAAATATCCCCTTGATGAAAACAGTCTTATGATAATCAGCCCTGCAGAAGCACATAAGCCAAAAATTACAGGCAGAGAACGTTATGAACGTTATGCAATAAATTTTCCCATTGATTTTGCATATAACATAGACCCTGAAAACAGACTCATAAAAGCTTTCACTGAACGGTCTCTCGGAAAAACCAATATGTTCAGTTGTGCTGAAATTGATATGAAGCTTACAAAAAAGCTTTTTTCGGAAATGTGCAATGCTGTTGACGACTATGAACGGAAACTTGCAATAAATACCCACCTGCCTATACTGCTTGATATGATAAGCCGTGCATACAATAAGTACGAAAATGTTGAGCACACTCCCCAAAGCACAGCAGAACGGATTGTTGCATATGTTAATAATCATCTTTTTGAAGAAATTTCAGTACCCGAACTTGCCGAACATTTTTTCCTCAGTCAATCTCAATTCAGCCGTGTATTCAGGCATGCAACAGGTGCTGCACCTTGGGAATACATTACAAAGAAGAGACTTACTGCGGCAAAAGAAAAAATCCGCAGCGGTTACTCGGCACAAAGTGCCTCAGAAAGCTGCGGATTCGGAGATTATTCTTCTTTTTACAGAGCATATACAAAGCACTTCGGATGCGCTCCGACTAATGGTATCGTTAAACCCAATAAACAATAATACCTACTTGCAAGGCAAATATGGTTATCTCAAATCAAAAATAATTTTATTAACTATGTGGTATAAATCTTTACAACAACGCCATTCTCTACACATTCAACGTTTGCTGTAAGCTTTGCGTTTTCAAGAAAAGCAAGAGTCTCGCTGTCGGTATAAATTTTCGGCACACAGTTATCCAAAGAAGTGCCGTTGTTTTCGATAAACAGCCTGCATTTTTTTCCTTTTATGTCAGTACCCTCAAGCATATACCGTGCGGAAAGTGAAAAGCCTTCAGATGATGTAATCTGCGTGTCAACACCGTCTGAAACGGTTTTTCCATTGAAATATTCTCCCTTTGCTTCACCGCTGAAAGGTATCATGGCAACCCTTGAATTTCTGCCCTCGAGCATCTGAGCCTTATATGTTGCAACATTTATCGTAACTATAAGCTCACCCATTTTTCTCCGCCTTTCTGTACTGCCCTGCGCTCATATTTTCACGTTCCTTAAACTGCCGCATAAAGTGCGCACAGTTTGTATAACCACACTCCTCAGCAACCTGCTGAACAGACATAGAAGTGTTTTTAAGCAAATATTTTGCTCTGTCAATACGGAACGAAATCAATTCCTCGATAAATGGAATTCCGAAATGCTTTTTGTAAAGCCTTTGGAAATGACTTCCGCTGAGTCCTGTTTTTTCTGCGGCCAATGCGATGCTCCAACTATTCTGAGGCGAGTATTTCATTTCCTTTCTCAAATCAGAGAAAGACTCGGAATATGCCCCACTGCTTTTGGGCACGTTCTTTTCAGTAAGCATACCATACATCTTATCAAGCTGTTCATCAGCACATTGCTTATCAAGGATTTTCTCCGATGTCACACCAATTTCATTTTCTGCAATGTAAATTCCAAGCTCAGAAAGTGACCGGCACAGACTCCCTACGAACTCATCATAGCTTTCCTTTTCAAGACTCGTGCCAAAAACAGCTTCACCCATATACACGGCAATTCTGCCGTTGTCATCTGAGCGCATAACTGCTGAAACAATCGGAACGAAATACTGCATAGTCCTGCATCTGTGAGGAAAGGAAATCATCGTAACTACATCTCCGTTTTTAAGCTTACGCACAAATCCCCTTCGACTCATAAGTCCTGTGTAAATGTCAGTCATATTCTTTTCTTCAAGCTTCTGCCAGATGTACTCCGTGTTGCTCTTTTTTATAACAATATCAAGTCCGTTTGCAACAGCGTCACACCAGCTTATGTAATGCTCATCAACTGCAAACAACTCAGCTTTTTCATATTGCGTTGCAATGTATCCGATTATTCTGTCTGAATAATGCAAAGAGCTGAACACCCAGAACTGAGGTTCATGAGGAATATTGAGACGCGGAAGTAGCTTTTGCAGAGGAAACAGCAACTGTCCAGGCTGATTTTCCGAATAGATGAGATTAATGTTCTCGGAAAAGCTATGCTTTCTGTATTCGGGGTGTTCTGTGCGCCAATCCTCGCAAAGACAGATATTTACCGAAATACAATCGGAAAGCATATACCGCAGACTGTCCAGCACAGATGCAAATTTAGGTATTGATTCGCAGTCAGACATTTTTACGATATAATTCGAGAACATAAAATTTTTTCGGTCAAGCTGTCTGCGCAGCATTTTCTCTGTCTCTTCAAGTAAGGCGTCTCTTTCGCCAAGTTCGTTGTTACAGCCGCAGCTTCCGCATATTCTTATATGAACGTTTCCGCAGTCTATGCTGCAATTAATTTTCATCATTTCAGCCAGTGCCTTAACCGCACTTTTCCCAAGACACAAATCCCCTCCGCAGACAGTGGTTATTGCAGGCTTTGTAATAAGGGTATATACGCTCCCATCATATCCTGTAACAGCAACATCCCTCGGCACTTTCAAACCGTGCTTCTGTAATTCCTGACAAAGGGCAACCGCCATAATATCGTTTGTGCAGACAACTGCTTCGGGACATTTTATTTCTCCCAAGGCAATCTTTTGGGCAAGGTCTGCAGCTGTATATCTCCAGAAATCACCGTAGATTATCCTGCCGTGCCAATCAATATCATTATCCTCCATTGCTGAAATAAATCCTTCTGCACGAATTTTTGCCTCATAGTTTTCTTCAGGACCTGTAAGGCAGAGCACTTCCTTATAGCCGTGCCATACAAGCAAATGGTCAGTAAGGTTATATATGCTTTTTTTCTGGTCAAGAAACACACCTTTGATTTTGTCATGCTTTTCCTCGACAACAACGCAGGGAATCTTGCTTTTTTCGAGCTGGTTCAGAATTTCGCTTTTAAGCTTTTCGTCGTGAAAACGGTTTGCCGCCATAATTATTCCGTCAACTTCCGTCAGAAAGGGCAGATTGTATATATTATTTTCGCCACATGTATAGCTGTCAGCATTTTCCGCTGCAACACTTGTAAATACCAGCGTGTCAAATCCGATTTGTTTTGCTGCTGTATGTATACCTGTCAGGAATTCCTTGTCAAGTGCGTCATAAACTGCAGGAATAAGTACCGCTATTCTTCCCCTTGCCATTTTCATCACCTCACTTGCATAATAACACATTCTGATTTAAAAAGCAATGTGAAATATCATATTTTATTACACAAGCTTCAAAAATGATATAATACATCATATTTTTGATACGATATATTATTGAACAATGCATTTCCATGAGATATAATGCCAAACAGGAGACATTCTGTCTGAAGTATTCTGATGACCGAAAGGAATGATTTTATGAAAAAGTTTATTTCTATTGCAAGTGCGCTTGCTATTACTGCAACACTTTTCAGCGGTTGTGCCGAAGCTGACAAAGCGGCTGATGTAACAACAATTTCTGAAACAACAGCTGTAACGGAAGAAGTGTACGAAAGCAAATACGCTTTGTCAAATCCAAACGCTGATGTAAATGCACGAAAGCTTTACGATTATATCAATGAAGTTTACGGCACTGCTATCATTACCTGTCAGCAGGAGTCAACCTGGAAGGGTTCTCCAAATTACGAGATGGATTATATTTTTACGCAGACTGGAAAGTATCCTGCAATGCGTGGACTTGACTTCATGAACAACGATTTCGACGGTGTTGTTCAGCGTTCAAAGGAGTGGCACGAAAAGGGTGGTATTGTTTCAATCTGCTGGCACACAGGCGTAAACGGAAGCGGCTATCAGGAGTCCAAAGATGATAATCCCGACTTTGAAAAGCTTCTCACAGAAGGCACAGACGAATACAACGCTATGATGAAAAGCTGGGACGAAGCTGCAATGGCACTTCAGGAACTTCGTGATGAGGGTATACCTGTTTTGTGGCGTCCATTCCACGAATTTGACGGTCAATGGTTCTGGTGGGGAAAAGGCGGTGCAGACAACTTTATCAAGCTGTGGCAGATGATGTATGACCGCTACACAAATGAGTTCGGACTTGACAATCTCATATGGGTGCTCGGTTATTCGGGAGAGGTCAAGGACGGCTGGTATCCTGGAAATGAATACTGCGACATTATCGGATCGGACACATATGACAACTCCACCCATTCAAGAGCATGGAAAAAGCTTGCCGCAATGGAAACAGGTAAGCCCATGACCTTCCACGAATGTGGAAATGTTCCGTCCATTGAGAGCTTTGAGGCTGACGGTGCAATGTGGTCATGGTTTATGATTTGGCACACTGATTATATTATAGGAAACAACAAACAAAATCTCTCTGACGTATATAACCACGAAAAAGCTATAACTCTTGATGAATTGCCTGATATTTACAAATAATTTTTCCTGATAATAACCCCCATATTCCATAAGGAACATGGGGGTTAAATCAGATTTTTATTCACTTTTTATTTCCACATCATTAATAACAACTTTTATTCTGCCGCCTTCAATTTTGAATTTATTCTTATCAATGAAGCTCATATAATCTGCTTTGGTCTCAAGATTTACGGAAGAATCCGCATTAATAAGAGAAACCTTACTGTCACAGCTGTATCCACCAAGTGCAAGTGCGTTGTCACCCTTAGAGATGATATGCATACTTGCCTTGCTGATTTCAAATAATGTTGAGCCCTCCAACGCTGCAACAGCCGCACAACGGTCAGCTGAAATATTGAACACCATACTTGCCTCGCAGACAGACACATCGCAACAGCTTCCCTCCAGCGTACCGATACCGACCATATGACTGCCTGAAAGAGAAATCTTTGTTGAGGCGTGATGTATGTTCGCACGGCATTTTCCTTGATGAGAGCCTATAGCAACACCTAACTGCTCCGAAAGGTCAAATGTGACATTACAAGCAAACAATTCAATATCAGTATCACCACTGTATGCACCTATACCGACTCCGAAATATCCTGTCATCTTCAATGTAAACTGTCCGAGAAGGATACGTATTTTTCCGCCTAGTCCTGAGCCTATGCAGACACCGCCTGCAGCATGACTTTCAATAGATACTCCCTGTTCAAACACAAGCTCACCATGCTTTGAATCTCCATCGTTTCCAATTGCATAATAACCCGAAGCGTCGATAAATACAGAAAGTCCGCCGTCGCCGCAAACTTGCAGCCTTGCACTTTCGGGAACTTTTATTCCTCCGTTTTTAAGCTTGTTTGTACCGCTGAGTACAAGCTTAACATCACAATTCTCACCTATATTGATGCAAGGACGTCCTTTAGTATTGGAAAGAACGGCATCAGAAAGTATTATACTGCCCTTAAAGCCATTGGCAACATCAACATGTATATCAGTATCAGAGCCCGGAGTACCTGCAACAGTCACTTCACCCTCACCTGATTTACCGATAAGAATACACTTATATTCTTCTTTTTCCATTCTTTCGAGCTGGATTCTTTCTGATTTTTCAGCAGTATAGACATGATACTTTCTTCCGTCCTCACGTTCCTGACGATAAAGCTTTATTTCCTGTCTTATTTCATATGGAATTGTTTCTACAGCAATAGCTGATGGTCGTGAGGTGTAATAACCCTGAACAAGGTCAGCACCAAGATGAATAACGGTTTGCAGTTCTTCCGCAGTTTCCACGCCTTCAGCCAAAGCAAGAATTCCGTTATCGTGACAGAAATCTATTATTTCACGCACAAAATAGCGTTTCTTACGATTATTCAGTATATCACTCACAAGCGAGCGGTCAATTTTGACATAATCAGGCATATATCTCAGCAGATTCTGCACATTGGAATAGCCTGTTCCGTAATCATCAATTGCTGTTCGTACGTTAATGCTATTGTACATTTCCTTGATTGTACCAAACTCACCGTCGCCCATTTCAGACTGCTCCGTCATCTCAACAACAACTCTTTCGGAATATTTCTCCAGCAAAACCTTCACGTGTTCAAAGTCAGCTTCATTAAGCCGTGCACTTGGTATACTGTTGATAAAAACAGGGCGTCCGTAAAACATATCGGTTTCAACGGCAATCCTGTCAAGAACATTGAGGAATGTTGTTTTTTCGACATCATTCAGTCTGTCTGTCATTTCCGCATATTTGATAATATGATACGGACTCGGACACAACGTACTTTTCGGACGCATAAGGGCTTCATATGAATATATTTCACCGTCAGCTGTACTTACAATCGGCTGGAAATGATAATCAAAGAGATTGTTATCGATTACTTTCATAGCCTCAGCAAGCTCAGCACGCTCCTGCTCCGTACGTACAATCAGATAAGTATCCGCATTTGCAGCACCGTTTCTAAGCCTTACAAGCTCGCTGCCAATATGCTTTATGTCACTGACTATCGCTGTCACCAACTCATCATTTCCGCATTCAAGCTTATCAGCATATTTCTCAGTTATTTTATCAAGTTCATTTTCATTATTCACACGGGCAACTTCCGAAAGCAGTCCATGCAATATTTCTAGCTTAATTCCGTTCATTTTCAGCTCTCCATTCAGCGCTTTTTATGGGGAGTTTCTTACTTCATTATAACACACCTTATTAAAAAAAGCAATGGATATACATAATTTCTCTTCTGAATCAATATTCTGCAAGATATTTATTATATAGTTTAACCGCTGCAATATGAAAACTGCAGCGGTTTTATAATACTTTTATACTTTACTTCTGAAAAATCTTTCACGATAATTTTTCGGAGTGTATCCTGTATGCTTCCTGAACACCTGAATAAAATGGCTTTCCGAGCTGAAGCAAAGATACTCTGAAATTTCAAGGCAGGAATACTCTGAGAATTTAAGCATATTCTCAGCCGCTTCAACGCGCTTTTTAGTTATGTAGCCTGAAACTGTCAATCCCGTTTCCTTATGGAACAGCTTTGACAGATACGCAGGACTTAAAGATACCGCTTCAGCAAGCTTTTCCAGCGTAATTTTCTGATGGAGGTTATCATAAATATAGTCAAGACACATCGTAACCGCCTTAGGGTAACGGTTTTGCTTACGTATAATACTCATTCTCTGGGCATAGTCATCAACGACCTCACGATGAAGCAGATTAATTTCCTCTTCCGTTCGGCACTTGTCAATACTGCGGATATATATGTCACTGAGATTATATGCCGCCTCCATTTCCATACCGCCCTCGATACAGTATCGTGTAATAAAAGCCACTGTTATAATCAGGTGATATCTCAGATTTCGCAGATTATCGTCACTGAGTCGCCCCATATCCTCGCTGTTAAACGGTTTGAACAATTTCCTTGCCTCTTCGGTGTTGCCCTCCTTGATACTGTTGAAAAAGGCCATTTCACGCTCGTACGAAAGATGTGAGATATTGTATTCACGATTAAGGAACTCAATGTGGGACAGCTTTTTATTCACGTTCATAGCGTTACCCCCGATTTATTTTTTACTCAAAAGGTGTAAATCTTATCCACTCGTATTCCGCAGTAAGAGGCATATTTGCATCATCAAATGCATTAAGCCAACCGTCTACTCCTGTACCGCACCAGGCATTCATCATAATCTTGCCTTCCGTAACAGGAATATTTTCCTCAGCACTGTACACCTCTACCCCATCAACAAACCATATGATTTTATCCTTGTGCCACTCAAATGCGTAGGTGTGAAAGTCCTCCGAAGCATCAAAGCCAAGGTCGTGCATATATTCGTGATTACCCTTGCTGTCAGTAAAATAATTGAACTGTACCTTCGTTGTGTCTTTGCCAATAATTTCCACATCAATTTCGTCCCAAGGGTTACCGTCGGTAGGACCTGTGTACGTAAAAAATGATGAAACAACTCCGTCATTCTTTATTGCCTTCATTGACACCTCATATCGTCCGTAGCCGTAAAAATCCCTGCTTCGGAATTCTCCTCCCGAGTATGGAATGTTACCTGTCGGTGTTTGGTCCTTGTCAATTATCAGCTGCATTCTGCCATCATTAAATGTTACATTGTCTTTTCTCCATGTCACATTGAACATACTTCCGTTTGTCCAGCCGTCAGCACATTCCCAGTTCTCAGGCATACCGTTTGTAAACTCGGCATAAACAGAACCGTCATCAATATTTTCCGAACTGCTATCGGATACAACATTGTCTGCTCCGTTTCCACAGCCTGCAAATAATACTGCCGCCGTCAAAAGAGCTGAAATAATTTTTATAATTTTCATAACCCAACCTCCGAATTGTTTATGACATAATTATAACACTTTGCACAAGCTGATAATATCATATTTTTATCCTTTTTGTCAATTAACTATCACTATTTTTGTAGCAAAAATATGACATAACAGACAAATTTATGATATAAAATACAGTTGTAATATGCTATATTTTAAGCATAAATTCTGAAAGGAACGGTGAATTATGTTAAAGAGCAAAGGCTTTTATAAGGGCATCAATCTCGGCGGCTGGTTTTCACAGTGCGACTACAGTGAGAAACGCCTGAACAATTTTATTACAGAATCTGATTTTGAAAAAATAAGCAGCTGGAAGGTTGACCACGTCAGAATACCTGTTGACTACAATATATTTGAAAATGCTGACGGTACATATAAAAATGACGGCTTTGAAAGAATTGACCGTGCATTTGAACTGTGTGCAAAATACGGACTGAACGCTATCCTTGACCTGCACAAAACAGCAGGCTTTTCCTTCGATTATTACGGAGAAAACGAAAGCGGCTTTTTTGACAGCGTGGAATTGCAGGAGCGCTTCTACAAGCTTTGGGAAAAGTTTGCGCTCCGATACGGAAATCGTCCTGACAGCATTGCATTTGAGCTTTTAAATGAAGTTACAGACAAGGAATACAGTGAAATGTGGAATGCGATTGCTGAAACCTGCATAAAAAGAATAAGAGTCTTTGCACCACATACATTAATTCTTGTGGGAAGCTACTGGAACAACAGCGCTGAATCTGTAAAAGACCTTGCAAAGCCTTATGATGATAATGTAGTTTATAACTTCCATAGCTACGACCCACTGAAGTTCACTCATCAGGGTGCATACTGGACAAATATGATTGACCCGAATGAGCGAATTGCTTTTGAAGAAAGCGGTGTTACAGAGGAATATTTTGAACGTTTTTTTGCTTCTGCAATTGAAACCGCAAAGCGCAACGGTACAGCACTCTATTGCGGAGAGTACGGAGTTATCGACAAGGTTTCACCTGAGGACACGCTGAAATGGTTCAAATGCATAAATGCAGTTTTTGAAAAGCACAGCATTTCAAGATGTGCGTGGAGCTACAAAGAAATGGACTTTGGACTTTCCGATACAAGGCTTGACGGAATTCGTGACGAACTTCTGAAATATTTATAATTGAACAAGTCAGTAAAGGGGCGGATAATATCCGTCCCTTTGATTTTTATATTTATACAAAAAATAATAGCCCCGCTTCGCTTAGAAACGGGGCTATAAGAAGGAAAATGAGGATTATTAATTATGAGAAATTTTCTTGAATCTGATGATTGAGTTCGTCAACGGTTGTCTGTGTGAGTCCGCTGATTTCTTCTCTTGTGACATTCCAGTCCTTTCCGTTGAAGGAAGCCTGCTTAATAGAGTCGTCAACGATTGCGGCAACGTCGGAAGGAAGTCCCATGTGGAGGCTGACAACAGGGTTAGCGTCGGTAAGCTCTCTTACCTTGTACCACATCTCAAACATTTCGTCAGTCCAGCCATAGTCCTCACGATACTGCTTTTCTGTGATAGCAAGTGCGCTTTCGTCCTTTTCAGCAATAAGCTTACACTTGATGAATGCAGCTGCACCCTCAGGATTTTCTGCACCCTTACAAAGTGCGTAAGCATCCATATTTGCAGGGAGATAATATTCGTCAGCAGCAGGGTCACGAGGCATTGGAACAAACATAATCTCGCCCTGTTCACCGAACTTGGAAAGGTCAGCTTCCCAGAGTGCCCATGTTGCACATGGCCAGAAAAGTGTCTTACCCTCTGCAATACGCTGAGGCTGTTCTGTCCAGTTGAATTCAGCCTTAGGAAGCGGCAGGTCATCTCTCTTGAGCTCGTACATGAAGTTCTCTGCACGCTCAAGCTCAGGGCTGTCAATATTGCTCTTTACAAGTCCGTCTTCCATAGCAATCGGCGCAACACCTGTTGTAAGAACAAACTGTGTTTCAAAATACCAGCTGTCATAAGC
>JAFTWI010000021.1 GCA_017465345.1 Oscillospiraceae bacterium | reverse complement strand
AGGAAAACAAGGCTTTCGAAGAACAGAAACGTTATCGTGATGTTAAAACTGAACTTGAAAAACGCAAAGAAAAACTTGTTTCAAAAAAATCGATCCTTGAAATGGAAATCAAAAACTTTAACGATATTCGCAATACTCTTACAAAGGCTTCAAACGCTGAAAATATGATTGTTACTTCCATTATTACACAGATGGAAAAAAGAAATATCGTGCTTTCAGAATACAGCAAGGAATGTGCTATGAATGCTGTTTCAGCAATTAATCAGCTTCTTGCACAGAATAATCTTGAATGGACTTCTCCGAGCCTTGACCCGTCCAATTATCAGGATGTTATCAAAAAGGTTGCTCTTTTGCAGTTGAATGCCAATGCTTCAAACCGTGAGGTTTATTTCCAGTTCCGCAGTGTCAAGATTGGCGGCGAGTGGAAAAAGATGATTGAGGTAGGCATTGAAGGTGACGGCAATGATGCTATTCTCCGCCGTTTCGGTGTGGACGTTGCTGTTGTATACCCTTACTGGAAAGTCCGTGAGGGTGACGATTTTGAGTATCCTTGCTTTACTGGTATTGAAATGACACCGCCGAAGTGGACACCAAAGGGCGAGGGCAAGGTTATCAGGGTTGTATATCCAATTAAGCTTACAAACGGTTCTGTTGATTTCAAGATTGCTGAACGTGCGGACGTTGTTAAAAATCTTTATGCACATATCCTCAACAATCTTATGAACGAAACTTTCGGCATTTGTCAGGACCGTTACAAGGCAACCGAACCGCAGAAAAAGGAGATTGAGGAAAGGAAATCCGCTATTAAGGCAAAAATCAAGAATCTGAGCCTTGACGAAATGCTTGATTGTCCTGATGTTCAGCCTTGGATTTCTCCGTCGTGGAGCGAAATGCACAGCCGAGAGGCTATGATTGAGCGTAAAATGCGTAACAATGCTATCAAGAAGTTCCCCAAGGATTTCGGCAGTACATACGCACTCGACACTTATAATGAGTTGACCGATGAAACTGTTCGTGATACCACACTTGGAATCAAGACCGAAGCCAACACAGGCGAGGTTATCGACGCTGATTTCACGGTTGCCGAGGATAATACACCCGTTGAACCTGCGACCGCTTCCGATGCTGACGATGTAGGGTATTGAGGTGGTATGCAATGGATGAAACATTATTCAGAGCCAAAGCGATAAACCGTGACATAGGTTTTCACAGAACATCATATAAAAACGGTGATTGGGTATACGGTTTAATTACACGATTATATGATGAACGCTTTGAAGTTATCCCTGCTGAAATGAGGGACATAAATGGTGTAAACGGTATTGAGGTTGACCATAAAACATTCGGACAGTACACAGGTACACCCGACAAGAATAAAAATAAGATTTTTGAATGTGATATCGTAAAAGCGTTCAAGCACAATGAAGAGCCGTTCGTTGCTGTAGTAACCAAAAGAAATGGTTGCTTTTGGTTTGGTAACTGGAACTGGTGCGAATTCCTTGACAAGTTCCGCAATTATGAGGTTATCGGAAATGTTTTTGACAATCCTGAACTGGTGAAGGGTGGCGAACAGGGTGGGTGAACTTCAATTAAAGCCTTGCCCTTTTTGCGGCAGTACAAACGTAAGAATTTTCGAGCCTATACCTATTAACGCTATAGGCAGAGCTGTTATATGTGAGGATTGTAACACAAGTGTAGGCTTTCCAATGGTTTATGATGACCGTGAAGCCGCAGAATACTGGAATAAAAGGAGTGACTCATAATGAATTGGTCTGAAATTGTATCAAAAATTTTAGAAAGTGACGGCGAAAAAGTTCAGCTTGCTCCGCTTTCAAACATTGATGGTGTTGACATAAAGTTTGATAAAGGATATGGAACCGTAAAAATAAACGTTCCTGCCAATATAGCGAATGATTTGACAAATGGAAGTGACAAATATGTTGGTGGTCTTCTTCTGATTGACAGAGAAGCGTATGAAAAAATAAAAGGCGGTGCGGAATGAGCTGCAAAAATTGCCTTCATCGTGATGTCTGCTACCACATAGAGCATTACGGCAGAGATTTGGACGGTAACGAGCCTTGCGACCATTTTCGTGACTCCACGAAGATGATAGAAGTACCGTGTTCAATAGGTGATACGGTATATGTAATATACTGGGACGATGGAGTTGCCCCAATGATAGAAGAAGCTGAAATTCTTGAAGTTTCCACACACAGAGTATGGATTGACGGAAACTATTTTGATTATGACGATTTCGGAAAAATCGTGTTCCATACTCCCGAAGATGCTCAAAAGGCTATAAAGGAGCGTGAAAGCCTTGGACATTAAAATTCTTGCAACAGGGAGTAGCGGTAACTGCTACCACGTTTCAGACGGGACAACCGAAATTCTGATAGAATGCGGTATCAAGTACGCTGACATTATGCGGAAGCTTGATTACAATATTGGCAACATCAATACGGTCCTTATTTCTCACGCTCACAAGGACCATTCTGAATCGGCAGAGCGTATGGCAGATTGTGGTTTCGACTTGATAATGCCGCCCGAAACGGCTGTTACTCTTGGACTTGATAAAGAGCCTAACGTGTTCACTCCCGAACCGGGCAAGCAAATCCTTGTGAATACCCTGATTGTAATACCGTTCAGCCTTGTGCATTTCAATTCTGACGGGTCGGATTGCCCTTGCTACGGTTACTTTATAGCAAGTAAAACAACGCAGGAGAAGCTTATTTTTGCCACTGATACGGCATACATAAAAAACACGTTCAAAGCCGTTGACTATATGCTCATAGAGGTTAACTATATGACCTCTATGATTGACGGCGGCGAAACCGAGGATTTTGTGACCGAGGTTGAGAAAAGAAGGCTCAAGTCCCATATGAGCCTTGAAACGGCGGTTGAATTCCTTGAACGTTCTGACCGCTCCAAGCTTAAAACGCTGTATGCCATTCACGGCAGCAGCAAGCGGCTTGACAAAGACGAGGCTTACAGAATTCTTGAGCCTTACGCAGAAAGGGTGATTGTTCCGTGAGTGATTTCAAAAAGGCTTATCACGAATTTCTCAAAACCAAGCTGAACATTGCCAAAGAGAGTGGCTTTGAGGTTTCAGATGAGGAATTGTCACCCTCACTCAAACCGCATCAGAAAGACTGCGTGAAATGGGCGGTAAAGGGCGGCAGACGTGGACTTTTCGGAGCGTTCGGACTCGGTAAAACCGTTATCGGACTTGAATACTGCCGTATCGTGCAGAAGAAAATGGGCGGTAAGACCCTTATCGTTCTTCCCCTCGGTGTAAAGCAGGAGTTTGTCCGTGATGCCGAAGATATCCTGCACATCAAAAAGCCGCAGTACATCACCTGTATGGCAGAAGTGAACGCTGTTACAGATGATGAAATTATCCTGCTTACCAACTATGAGCGTGTACGTGACGGTGATATTGACCCGAAGCAGTTTACAGCCTGCGTACTTGATGAAGCTTCTGTTCTGAGAAGCGGAGCAACAAAGACTTACCACGAATTTATAAAGAAATTTGCAGGTGTGCCGTTCAAGCTTGTCTGCACGGCAACACCTTCGCCGAACGAATACATTGAGATTATCAGATATTCAGCATTCCTTGAAATCCTCGATGTTTCACAGGCAAAAACACGCTTCTTCAAGCGTGACAGCACCAAAGCTGACAATCTTACCCTCTATCCGCATAAGGAACGTGAATTCTGGCTGTGGATAAGTTCGTGGGCACTGTTCTTTACAAAGCCTTCCGATATCAACCCCGAATATTCCGATGAAGGCTATGTAATGCCGCCATTTGAAACAAGGTACCACAGGCTTGAGAGCGACAACAGCAAGGCTACAGCAGACCGTGACGGACAGTTTATGCTGTTCAACGAGGCTTCTCTTTCCTTGCCTGCAGCGTGCAGAGAAAAGGCTGACAGCCTTAATATACGAATTTCAAAAACCAAAGCCATTGTTGACGAAAATCCCGAAGAACATTTTATTTTATGGCACGACAGAGAGGACGAACGGCACGCACTGAAAAAGGCTTTCCCTGAGGTTTCCGAGATTTACGGCATCCTTGACATTGACACCAAGGAACAGCGTGTTCTTGACTTTGCCGCAGGAAAAACAAGGCTTCTCGCCACGAAAAAGGAAATCAGCGGAAGCGGATGCAACTTCCAGAAGCATTGTCACCGTGCAATTTTCGTCGGCATTGACTATAAATTCAATGACTTTATTCAAGCTATACACCGTATTTACCGTTTCGGTCAGACTCAAAAGGTAATACTTGATATTATCTACACTTCAAACGAGGATGAAATCAAAAAACGGCTTCTTGAGAAGTGGGAACAGCACAAGAAGCTTGTTGCCAATATGACCGCAATAATGCGTGAATATGGCTTGTCAAGCCTCTCAATGGCTGAAAAGCTTGAAAGAACGATGGGAGTTGAAAGAGCCGTGTACAGCGGTAAAAATTATACGATTTACAACAACGATTGTGTTCTTGAAATGCACAATCTTCCCGAAAACAGCGTTGACGCTATTATTACATCAATTCCATTCGGTAATCATTACGAATACAGTCCAAGCTACAATGATTTCGGCTGTAACGAGGATACCACAGAATTTGTGAAACAGCTTGATTTTACGCTTCCTGATTGGCTGAGAGTGCTTAAGCCGGGCAGAATATGTGCCGTGCACGTCAAAGACCGTATCCTTTTCGGTGCGGCAACGGGCACGGGTATGCCGACGGTTGAGCCGTTCCATATGGTAACAGCCAACGCTTACATCAAGGCAGGTTTCCAGTATATCGGTATGATAACCGTTTCAACCGATGTTGTAAGGGAAAACAATCAGACTTACCGCCTCGGCTACACAGAAATGTGCAAGGACGGTACAAAAATGTCGGTAGGCTGTCCCGAATACATATTGCTGTTCCGTAAGCTTCCGACCGACACAAGCAACAGCTACGCCGATATCCCTGTTACAAAGGATAAAGCCGAATACAGCCTTGCAAGGTGGCAGTTGGACGCTCACGCAGTTTGGCGGTCAAGCGGTGACAGGCTGCTTACAAAGGCTGAAATCAAGGCTTACGACCCGTACAAGCTTCAGCAGGATTTGCAGAAAGCCTACTGGAAGTACAGCAGCGAGCACGTCTACGATTTTGACGAACACGTCCGCTTTTCTGAGGATTTGGACGAATGTGGCGCACTGTCAAAGAATTATATGGTTGTTGCCCCTGACGGCGTAAGGGACGATATCTGGACTGACGTTGTGAGAATGAGAACACTGAATACTACACAGGCTTTGCGCAAGCGTGAACAGCACATTTGCCCGTTGCCATTTGACATTGTGGAAAGGCTGATAGTCCGCTACACAAACGAGGGCGAAACCGTTCTTGACCCGTTTATGGGGATTGGTACAGTTCCTTACTGCTCATTGAAGCTTAACCGCAAGGGCATAGGAATTGAACTGTGCAAACTTTATGCAGATACAGCGGTTGACTACTGCAACGAGCTTGAAGAAAACGCTGGAAATCCCGATGTTATAACGCTTTTTGACCTTGAAAATTCTGATGAAGGAGAATAAAAACTATGGAAAGATTTACAACTATGTCTACAGAAGGGCCACATATCAAAAGCGGCTTAAATATTCGTTTGCATGATACCTGTGTATGTTCTTCAACAGGACCTGCTGTTGACCGTCTTTACGCTTATGAAAATACAGGCTTGACTCCCGAAGAAATTATGGGAATTGTTAATTTTGATAGGCTTTTCGACGGTAAGAAAGTTCCTGATAATGCAGAAGCTTGCATATCGGCAACACGTTCTGAAAAAGGTGAATATAACATTGTAATCAATGGAACAAAGGAACAGCTTGTATTGATTATTGCTGCTGTAGTTCATCGTATGGCTAATGGGGATATAAGTCTTGAAGGTAAGCTGTTGAGTACAATACAAAAGACAACGGCTGATATGTCTATCAGAGAATTACATCATAATCCTAAAAAAGCAGCTGAAGCTTTACAAAAACTGCTTGAAGTATTCAGAACGATGGAAAAGGGAGATGCTTAAAATGGCTAAAGTATGTAGTGATACAGTAATCAGACCTATTCCAAAGCCTTCAGGAAAAGTAGCTAAAAGGGTTAAAGTGAGAAAAGCAAATTTCTTTTCCGAAACCTACAATTTTATGACACAGTTCTATGAAACGTGCTATACATTCGGTGCAAGGAAATTCATAGAAACTGAAAAAAACTACTCCATATGTCGTGCAGGTGATATGGTTTTCCCGATGCTCATAGTCGGGGATTTTGGTGCAAATATCCCATATTTTCCTGATGAGAATTCCGCTGAAATGGCTATCGAAAAACTTGGTAAGGACAGGCTTCTGAAATACTGGTTCAATGCAGAAGAACCTGCTATAACCAATTTTGAGTATATGAAATCATTATCACCTGAAAAGCTGAGCGAATTTCTCAACGAGCCGCAATGGTGCAACAGTGATTGTGCCTTTGATGGTGATATGAGGGGCAACCGTTGTGGTGAATGTATACTCAAATGGCTTAATTCCAAAAGAAAGGAATATGAAAAGT
>JAFTWI010000181.1 GCA_017465345.1 Oscillospiraceae bacterium | reverse complement strand
AGTTTGTTTTGGTGCCTCCGGACGGAATCGAACCATCGACACGGGGATTTTCAGTCCCCTGCTCTACCGACTGAGCTACAGAGGCATCTTCTCGGTACAGCTACCATATATAATTCCTCGAAGGAATTGTGGCGACCTGGATGGGACTCGAACCCACGACCTCCGCCGTGACAGGGCGGCGTTCTAACCAGCTGAACTACCAGGCCAAAAATGGTGGGAACAATAGGGCTCGAACCTATGACCCCCTGCTTGTAAGGCAGGTGCTCTCCCAGCTGAGCTATGCTCCCATCTTTGTTGTCGTTCTGTTTACCAGCGACTTATATATCTTACAACAAATAGCCGCAAAAGTCAAGGGGTTTTTTCAAAAAAATACGATTATCGGCGTTTTGCACAAACAATTGGGGCTGCAAACCTCCAATTGTTGCAAGATATATCAAAAAATGCGGAATGTCAGCACATAAAGGCAACATTCCGCATGAATTTAATTATTGCAATAGCTGTCAGAATAACAAACTATTTTTGTAAAAACTCCCTTTTTGGCGTTTCCGCAGATTTCAACAGCAGAAATTTCTCTGTTTGTACCGTCGGGGAAAACAAACCTGTCACGAAGCTCCTCGCCGCTGTAGCCGAGATAGGTGGCAAATCTTGCCTTACAGCCTCTTTCGGTGAAATTCAGTCTGTACTGCAAACCGAGATGGTCAAGGGCAATATACTGTTTATCATAGGCAATATATTTTTGACGCACAATTCCTCTGTCCTCAGCAAAGCCATCGCTATAGTAATAGCTGTACTCATCGTTTACATCCTTCATGTAGTAGTCGCTGACAATTCGGGAATAGTCGCCCGTAATACCTTCTTCGAAGATTTTAGTCGGGGTGACCACAAGAGGATTGTCAGCAGGGGAGAGGCGGATTTCATTCACTGCGCCTATATAGGGGTAATCCTCATAAAGAGTAAGTCCGAGACAAACAACAGCTGTCCACTGGCTGTCGTGCTCCTTGACATAAATATATCGCACGGTTTCGCTGTTGCTTTGCCATGTGACATTGGGTATAGTCATGTGCTCTGTCATAAGCGTGTTGAGGGAAATCATGGTCAGCGTGCCCGGAGCAATCTCATTCTGCGACAGCATTGAAGAAAAACCTCGGGAGGAAATTTTCAGCAGATTTTTTCCGCCGCTTCTTATAACAGAAAAAGCGTCCATAATTCCGCTGTGTACCCGCTTGTCTCCTACAGAAAAATCAATCCTCACAATATCGCTCTGAGTACAATCCGTTTCAGCAACAGCTGTAAGACTGCTGTATGGAGTGTATCGCTCCCTTACGCATCGGAAGGTTACAATTCTGTTTGTTTCAAGGGCTGTACCGTCCTTGAAGAATAATTTCAACAGTACATTCACGGCTATGCCTCCTTCTGAACAGCCTGTGCAGTACAGATAATCTCAGCCGTAACCGTTTCAGACTTGCCGCTTTCACCCTTGCATTCGTACCCTGCAAGAACAGCGCCGTTAAAAGTCATTCCGCCGTACTCAAAGGAAAAGGTTGTACCGCTTATCAGAAGTGCGTCAAGAAGATGAGCACAGCTGCTTTCAGCTTTGCCCGAAATTACAATGCGGGCAGCCTTTCCGCCGCCGTTATGAAGCGCAACGCCGCTGTTTATCAGCACCGTTTCACCCACCGCAGAGGAGCGGGCAAAGGAGTAGCTTTCAACAAAAATTTTTATGCCGTTAAGCACAGCACAGTATTTATCAGCTGCAAATTCCATATCCGCACCTCTTTACATCAAAAATTATCTCGCAGTAAACCCTGTCGGTTTTAGGTTCGTACTGCACCTCGGAAATTTCGGCTCCGAAAACTTCTTCTCCGCAATTCATTACAGCAGGGACAACAACGCTTTCAGCGTATTTCTGCACTGCATTACCGTCTGCACCGAAAGCCTGAACTGTAATTCTGACCTGCACCGAAACATCAGCCGTACCGCCGTGAAGCCTTTCAAAGCGAACTCTGCGGATACCGGCATATGAAGAAATTTTCCCGTCATTTCTGTTGTAGCCGGCAAGACGGCAGTATTCCCTCTCGCAGGGGACACCTGCTTCCAAAACTGCCGCAATTACGCTGTCAAGAATATTCTGCATCGTCTATCACTCCATTCTCGCAAACACAAAGCTGCCGTCGGAAATCATTCCCGAGCAGAGAGCCTCGTATTCCTTGAAAAGCTGACGGGCGTAGGCAAGGCGTGCGGAGTAGTCCTGCTCCTGAGGAACAGCGCCCGTTCTTGTCAGCGCAAGCTTTTCCCGTACAGCTTTTATTTCAAGTGTGCGGCAAAGAGCCTCCGCCGCCGCAAGGTAGTGCAGGGCAATGCTGTCACAGCTTTCCTCGCTGATAATACGGCTTGAAACGTGCTCAGCCGAAAGCTCAGCAACGGGGAGAAATTCGTCAGCATCAGGCTCGTTGTAGAAGAGTCTGAAAATTGAAAATACATTTTCCAAGCAAAGCATTTTTTACCTCCGTTTACATCTTGTATTCGTCACAGTTTCCCGTAACATTTTCAGCAGAAAGATTTCTGCAAAGCTCCTCCAGCTCCTCATCGCCCAAAAAGTCCTTCACAAAGCCGAAAAGCTTCTTAGCCTGTCCGTCGGGGTTTTTCAGCATAAGCACACGGCAAATCATAGCCTCGGACTTGCTTCTTTCAGCAGTACCAACAGCCTTTTCTGAAACAGAACAGCTTTTTGTTACTCCCGCACGAATCTGTGCAGGAACTGCAACAAAGCTCCATTCATAAACGTCAGAGATATCCTCCAGCGTGAAAAAGCAAAGCTTTCTGCCGTACTTCTTACCCTTGACATGACGGCAGGGCTTCTCTCTCCTGTCCGCACCACAGATTGAGCAAATCTGCTTCTCTGCACTGCAGGACACAGAAACTTCCTTCTTGATACCGCCGTCAATTTCGCGGATAAGGTCATCGTTTGAGTCAGTTCTCACCATATAAGCGTAACCCCTGAGAGAAGCGTACTTCTCGCCGAGAGAGTTCATTCTGTCCTCCTTGACAACCTCTGTCATAAAAAGACGTGCAGTCTGATTTTCACCCTTTGGGTTGTGGTCGAAAATTCCCGTTACACCCACAAACTTTTCCGCAAGCTCATCAAGAGCCTCACGGGAGAAGCGTTCGTTGTCACGGTCAATTTCGTTGTCGCAAAGAGTCACAGGAAAAATGTAAACCTCCTCAGCAGTGTGCTCACGACGGGTAAACCTGTTGAGATGTTCAAGTAAAGTTTTTTCGTCCATTGGTTTTACTCCTTTCATAAATTGTAATCCAGTGGAGAGATTGCGGAGACCTACTGGGGAAGAACCTTTCTGAGGAAAGGTTCTTCCCCAGACCCCTTTCCAAAGACTTTTAGTCTAATTTTCCATATAGGGCTATAGCCCTATATGGAAAATTACATTGGAAGTTTTAGGGAGGGAGTTTGAGGGAGGACCCTTTTTCAAAAGGGTCTCCCTCAATAGATTTCCACAATACCTCGCTGGATTATAATTATGCGATGTTAAGAACCTTAACTGCGTCTGCGGAGATTACGGAGAAGCCAGCGTTTACTGCAACGGCTGCTGCTTCGGAGAGCTTGGAGATAAGCTTGTCAACTTCAACAACAACCTCGCCGCCTCTGATGAGTTCAAGTGCGCTGGTCTTGTCCATACCGATTGCGATATCGTCTGCAACAGCAGAGGAAACCACGATTTCTGCGCCGAATGGAGTGATCATATTGCCGCCGTTTGTTGTAACAGCCTTGTTCATCTCGTCAAATGCGAGAATTTTTGCAGCTGTAGCAGGGGAGCATACAATTGCATTCATTTCGCAGCTTGTGAACTTGCCCCAGAAAGCAGCAAGCTCGGAGTAGTTGAAGTCGCCGCCTGTCATTGCAACTTCTTCCGCTGTTGCTGTAACAGCTGTGATTGCTGCTGTTTCGATTGCCTTAGCAAGCTTTGCGCCTACTGCACGGAGAGCAACTGCAAAAACGTCAAGTCTCTGCTGTCTGATTGCTTCGTATGGAGCGTTGATAAGACGTGCAAACTTCTTGAGTGCGATTGGTGCAGATGTGAGAGAAATGCTGCTTTCAGGAAGTGCACCGCCAACAGCAATTTCAGCATCATATGCTGTTTCACCGTCAGAAAGCACGATACCACGGCAGTCGATACCGTCAGCAATGCTCATTGCAGCTGTAATCTTGTTTACACAACCGCTGTTAAGACCGCTTTCAACAGCACGTCTTACAAACTCAGGGAAAAGAAGTGCACTTTCAGCAGACTGGAAGAACTTGTCCACCTTGTCAGCGTTTACGCCCTTTACCTTGATGTCGAAGCGCTTCAGCTGACGTTCAAAAGCGTCAAGCTTAGCAAGACCGTCTGTGTAGTTTTCAGATGGGTCAAGTGCTTCAAGCGCCTGAGAAAAAGACTTGCCGGAAAGATTATAAAGACCCTTTTCAATTTTGATAGAATTAAACATAATATACATTCTCCTTTGTTTTTAGTTGGAATTGTGAGCAAGTTCCTGCTCAATTTTTGCCGCCTGTGCGTTGTGAAGTCTTGCCTGTGCAAGAACAGCCTCGTCCTGAAGATTGATGTTGTCCCACTCAACAGAAACACCGCCCTCTCCGCCGATAAGTGTGAGGTAAGTGTTGCATACCTGCTTGATGACAGGTGTAAGCTGTCGGCGGTAGAATTCAAGCTCAGATGTGAGAATATCCGCCTGCTGAGAGGACATTCTTTCAGTTGAGGACCATGTCAGGCCGAGAAGAAACGGCGGCACGGAAAGCTTTGCAACAATCTGCTCAAGAAGCTGACGGACGGGAATTTCCGTGTCGATAATCTGATTATCCGCACCGATAACCTTTATCCCCACGTCGCCTACTGCAACAAAGTCACGGACTTCGCCGCAGCGCATAGCGTTCATTCCCTCGCTCCATTCCTTTGCAATCTGCTGTGCACGTTCCTTTGCAAAAGCCATTTCGCTGCTGTCTGTCGGCTTGTAGGTTACAGCGTAGCGCACGTTCCCCACACGGTCGAAATTCTGACCGATGCACTGATAAATTCTCATCAGCACCGCAGAAATGCAGGGGAGTCCCCGCAGAATTGACTGTCCCTCAGGATTTTTTGTGTTTGGATTGAGCGCCGCATACATAATAAACTGCGGATTATGTACAGCGTACCATTCCTCGTCCTCGCCGAGAGTGAAATAACGTCTGTCGCAGGGATTTGCCCCTGCACGGCAGCAGAAACGGCTGATGTTTATCGGAGCAATCCCCTCCACATCGCCTGTCTGAGAGTTTACAAGCATCTCAGCCGCCGCTGACCCGTAAGTAAGCAGACTGTCAAGAAATGCGTCAGTAAAAGCATAGATTGACACACCGCCTGTGCCGACAGGGATTTCCTCAGTAAATCTGTCCATCTCTGCCTGAAAACGTTCATCACTGCAAATAATTTTGTAGTCGCCTGTGAGTCTGACAATCTTCTGAATTGCCGCATCAACAATCGGCACCGAGTAGCGCAAATTGTCATAAAGCTGGCGCTCGTTTGCACCGCCCGGCTGAAGCGTGAACAGATTCACACCCTTTTCGGTGAACCTGCCGCCCGAAACGACGCCGCATTCAACAGGCTTGACCTCGTCATTGCGGCTCAAAAATCTTTTGATAATGTTCATCTGTCACCTCCGAAATAAATGAGAAAATTGGAATGAGAATTTATTGATGTTTTTATAGTTTGAAGCGGAAAAATAATTACACTATCAACATTCCAAATT
>JAFTWI010000180.1 GCA_017465345.1 Oscillospiraceae bacterium | reverse complement strand
TGTACTAACAGGGGCACGACATTTACCGTGTTATTAATGATACCTTCACGGGTTACGCTGAAAATCCTGAGCCGCTCAAAGAGGGCGAGGTTTACGTTCCTTACGGTATGACAGCTGTTACAAAGCTTGAAATCGGCTCAACTCTTACTATGGGTACAGAGGATTATGTGTACGATTTTACCGTTAAGGGATTTATCGAAGAACCGCAGTTCGGTGCTTCGCTTATGGGTATAAAGCGTGTGTTTGTACACGAAAATGATTTTAAGAAAATGTATGATGAAGCAAACGACGTTGGCACTCACAAAATACTTGATGTTGGTGTTACACTTGCTGACGGTGCTGATTACAACGAAGTCAAAAAAGAGCTTGACGACTCCTGCGGACTTGCGGCAAGTGCGGCTCTTGTAATGTCCAAGGAAGAAACAATCACCTACACGGAGCTTTACTCCAGAACAGGCTCGGGAATTCTTCTTGCCTTTCTCATACTTCTTATCGCAATCGTCATCATCTCAATGTGGCACAGCATTTCCACATCAATTGATATGGAATACACAAACTTCGGTATACTCAAATCACAGGGCTTTACCTCGTGGCAAATCCAAATTGTGTACGTACTCCAGTATTTCATTGCAGAGGTTATCGGTTCGGTAATCGGACTTATCCTTTCAGTACCTGCGCTTAAACTTCTCAGTATGCTTTTCCAACCTATGACGGGACTTCTTACAGCTACCGACATTTCTTTCGTAAAATGCGGCGCAATGGCACTTGCACTTGCGTTGCTCTGCATTGTGTTTGTGGTAATCGCAACAAACAAGGTCGGCAGGATTTCACCTGTCCGTGCAATATCCGGCGGCAAAGCGGAGGTTTATTTCGACAGCAGACTTAATCTCCCAATCAAGGCAAAGCCGCTTTCATTCTTTATGTGTCTGCGCCAGTTTACATCACGCTTCAAAAGCTACGGCGGCTCGGTTTTAATTGTTGCTCTTCTCGTTTATTTTATGATGACGGTAACAATCCTTTCCGACACACTTTCAAGGGAATATTTCGGCGAAACACAATTTTTCCAGAATATCACCTTAGTTCTGCATGAGGATTTTGACCTTGACAAAATGGAAGATTTCGAACAGACCGTTGCGGAAATTGACCCTGATGCGAGAACGCTTTTCAACTTCTCCGACTACATAATGATTGACGGAATTCAGCTTTACTGCAATTCCTACAACAAGCCTGATATGCTGAACAAGGTTTACGACGGACGTATGCCTGCCTACGACAACGAGGTTGCTGTAACAGACATTGCTTCTGAATTGCTTGGCAAGGGTATCGGTGACACGGTTGTAATCGGCAGTAACGAGGACGCAAAGGAATTCATCATCACAGGTATCTATCAGAACGTGAATGACGCAGGCAAGAACATTTGCATCACAAGCGACGGTCTGTACCGCATTAACAAGACAATCCCGATGTTCTACGTTGAAATGGCAGATTT
Source organism: Oscillospiraceae bacterium (assembly GCA_017465345.1). Taxonomy (GTDB): domain Bacteria; phylum Bacillota; class Clostridia; order Oscillospirales; family Ruminococcaceae; genus RGIG8773. The sequence goes on along the minus strand of JAFTWI010000180.1, from coordinate 5,261 downwards.
AAGCCTTACAAACAAAGTTGCTGACACACTTGAAAAAAAGTACGGCGAGAACATTCTCCGCAAATATGTTGAAGAAGAGAGAAACACCTCCGCTGACGGAATTTTTGAGCTGATTGACACTATCAGCGTGGTTATCGTTGCAGTTGTGTACGGCATTTCAATCATCTTCTCAGCGGTTGTAATCAGTATGATTTGCTCCAAAGCATTTATCAAGGAGCGTACCGACATCGGTATACTGAAATCCCTCGGCTTCACAGCAAGCGGCCTGCGCACACAGTTTGCATCACGCTTCACAATCATCGCCGCAATCGGCTCAATAATGGGCGGAATTGCATCGCTGTTCCTGACAACACCGCTTCTTGAAGTGATAATGAGAATGGTTGGACTCACACGAATTGACGCAGAAATCACCCCGCTTACTTTCCTTTTCCCTGCCATTGCAGTATGCGCAAGCTTCTTTGTTTTCGCATACTTCGCTGCACGTAAAATCAACAGTGTTGAGGTAAGGGAGCTTATATCTGAATAATTTATGCCGTAAAATCCGTCTGAATGTCCGTAAAAAGACATATTGGACGGATTTTATGTTTGTTGTAATTTTTTGTTGCAATTTCATATTTTATGTGATATAATGTCAATAACGGTTGTGTAATTTTACAACACATACAGTTTGGAAAAAGAATTATATTGGAGGTTTTCAAATGGCAAGAACAGTACAAGAGCTTATGAATATGATCAAGGATAACGAAATCCAGATGATTGACTTTAAAATCGTTGATATCAACGGTCAGTTCCGTCATGTTACAATCCCCGCTGAACAGTTCAATGAAGATACATTAAAGGAAGGTATCGGCTTCGACGCTTCCAACTACGGTTATGCAGTTGTTGAAAAGAGCGACATGGTGTTTATTCCTGACCTTGATACAGCCATGGTTGACCCATTCTGCGGTGTTCCAACCCTTTCTATCACGGGTAACGCAATGGTTATCGACTACCCTGAAAACCGTCCCCTCGACCAGTACCCAAGAAATATCGTCCTTGCTGCTGAACAGTATATGAAGGACACAGGTATTGCTGATACAATGCTCATTCTCCCTGAATTTGAATTCCACCTTTTCGATAACGCAGGCTGGTCTGTAACACCTGAAAGAATCGGTATGTACGTTGATACATCACAGGCTTACTGGAACAGTGAAACAGAAGGCAAGGGCTGTGTTGTTGCTCACCAGAAGAACTATCACATTGCTAAGCCATTTGATACTTCCTATGAGTGTCGTTCTGAAATGTGTATGGAAATGCAGAAGGCAGGTATCCCTATCAAGTATCATCACCCTGAAGTTGGTGCAGCAGGTCAGTTTGAAATTGAACCAATGCTTGGTCAGATGTCCACAATGGCTGATGCAACAATGATGATTAAGTACATTATCCACAATACAGCTCTCAAGTACGGCAAGGTTGCAACATTTATGCCAAAGCCTGTTTACGGCGAAGCTGGTAACGGTATGCACGTACATATGCTCCTCCTCAAGGACGGTGAGCCAGTATTCTCCGACGATAACGGCTACTCACACCTCAGCCAGACAGCACACTACTTTATGGGCGGTCTGCTGAAGCATATCGCTTCCCTCTGTGCAATCACAAACCCAAGTACAAACTCCTTCAAGCGTCTTGTACCAGGCTTTGAAGCACCTGTAACAGTTGGTTACGCAACTTCCAACAGAAGCGCGGTAATCCGTATCCCAGCTTATGCTAAAACACCAAAGCTCAGACGTTTTGAAATCCGTAACCCTGACGCAACTTGTAACCCATACCTTGCTTATGCAGCAATCCTTATGGCAGGTCTTGACGGCGTAAAGAACAAGATTGACCCACACGCAAATGGTTGGGGACCATACGATTTCAACCTCTATAAGCTTTCCGAGGAGGAAAAGGCAAAGCTTTCTTCTCTCCCAACAACTCTCGATGCTGCTCTTGATGCACTCGAAGCTGACCACGACTACCTCACAGAAGGCGGCGTGTTCCCTGAACAGCTTATCAAGACATTCATCGCAAACAAGAGAAAGGAATGCTTCGAACTTTCCAAGATTCCTCACCCTGCTGAATTTGACAGATATTTCAACCTTTGATTTTTTAAAACTGCTGTGGTTTTCTGCAGCAGTTTTATTTTTGCTTTTTACTTGACGTGATAGCGTATGTGTGGTAAAATAAGTAAAAATAATTCCGAGGAGGAATTTTTATGAAAAAGACAATTATCTTGTTATTGATGTGTGCAATGCTCAGTGGCTGTAATGCAGACGGAGCTGCCGATATATCCGTACAAACAACGGAAGCACTTACTGTAACTACTGCAGAAACTATCGAAATAACCGAAGTAACCTCTGCAACTACCGCAAAGCCGATTGAAACAAACGAGGAAAAAACTACAGTGGAGGAAACAACTGCTGAAGAAACTACTCAGACAGAAGAAGCATCGGAGGTCGAAGATGTGAAAACTGAAAGAACTCCCGTTTCGTATTACGGTGAAATGCTTGTGGACGGAAATAAGCTGGTCGGTTCAAATACAGGTGAGCAGGTGAGAGTTACAGGTATGAGCTTCTTCTGGAGCAACTGGTCGCAGAAATATTACACTTCTGATTACGTGGATTACCTTGTGGATGAGTATAATTGTGAGATCGTCCGTTGTTCGTATGGTATTCAGGATAATGGTGTGCCTCACGATACTTCCTGTGAGCCGCTTATCGAGGATGTTATTGAGCAGGCTATAGAAAGAGGTGTCTATGTAATTGTTGACTGGCATTCCCACGGTGCACACAACAATCCCGATGAAGCTATTGCATACTTTGAAAAGCTTGCCGAAAAGTACGGAAGCTATGATAATTTGATTTTTGAAATCTATAACGAACCAACTCAAGTAAGCTGGAGTACAGTTAAGGATTACGCTGAAAAGGTTATTCCAGCCATAAGAAAATACTCTGATAACCTCGTTATTGTAGGTTCTCCAACATGGTCTCAGGACGTAACCTCAGCTGCTGCAAATCCTGTTGAAGGCGAAAATATAGCGTATACACTCCATTTTTATGCGGGTACCCATAAGCAGTGGCTCAGAGATAATGCAGATAAGGCTATTTCAGCAGGAATACCGCTTTTTGTTACCGAGTGGGGCAGCGTGAATGCTGACGGTAACGGCAGTATAGATAAGAACTCTACAGAAGAATGGTTTGCGTGGATGGATAAGAATAATATCTCCAGCTGTAACTGGGCAGTAAACGATAAGGACGAAGGCTCAAGCATATTTGTTCAGGACAGCACCCTCAGCGAAACAGGAAAATACATAAAGAAACTTATCAGCGAGAGAACGGAAAACGCTGAATGGAGAAATAAATAATTAAAGCTGTTAAAAAGGAATCTTACTTTCGGGTAAGGTTCCTTTTTGTTCAGCTTATTTAAATTATTTTGAATTTTTTGCTTTTAAATGCTAAAGTTTTTGTGATTTGTGACGATATTTATATTGTAAGTTTGTTTATACCATATGAAAGGAGGGTGCTGCAATGACCGTTACAAATTTCAAGGGTGCGGATTTTCTCGTTAACAGAAACAGAAAAACCAATTCCAAGCTCCAGAAATCTCTTGAAAAGCTTGCAAGCGGATATCAGGTAAACCGTGCTGCTGATGATGCGGCAGGACTTGCTGTTTCCGAAAAAATGCGCGGAATTATTGCAGGACTCGACCAGGGCGTAAAAAATATGAACGATGGTATAAGCTATCTCCATTCCGTTGACGGATCAGCTCAGGAAATCCATAATATCATTCACCGCCTTGAAACACTTGCTGTTGAGGCGGCTAATGGCACTTATGACAGCCTTGACAGAGGTACTCTTGATATTGAATATCAGCAGCTTCTCGAGGAAATCGGTCAGATTACTGATACTTCACATTTCAACGGCCTCCCGCTTTTTGAAAAGCATCTTGAATCCTATGGTCTTAACGAAGGCGTGGTTGCTCACAACAGTTCTATCGTTGTAAATGCCAGAAATATGCCTCTCGTTATTGGTTATACACTTGACGGTCAGCAGAAGGAATACACAATTAATGTTCCTTACGGTACATACAGCGCAGAGGTGCTTGCTGACGTGATTGATACAGAGCTTTATACTAAGGCTCCCAACCTCATTATCGGTATAAATGAGAACAGAGAATTTACAATCCAGTCTGAGCCTGGAAAAATCGACTATGTAGGCGGCCCTGGAGCAACTCTTTTTTATGATGCAACAATCGGCTCCGAAAGCGGTTACCTTCTCGGCGTAACAACCTTCGTACACGAAAACGCCAAGCTTGAAATCTTTACAGGTGAAAACGACGTTATGTCTTTCCGTCTTGGTGACAGTGATACAGTTCATTCTATAACACTCGACGCTGGCAAGTATACACGTGCTCAGCTTATCGACCATATGAATGAAAAGTTTGCTGCTTCAGGTATCCCCGGCGATATCAAGGCAGTTCCCGAAACAAACAATAACGGTGGTATGATTATCGGTATTGCCTGCAAGGAAACCATCACAGGTCTTACAGGCAACTTCCTTAAAATGGATAATAAATCCTCTCCTATATATGATATCGCAAACTACGGTTATACAAATAATACACAGTCTGTTCTTACAGGAAAAAAAGCAATCCCCGTAAATACTGAAATCGTAAGAGGCAGAAACGAATATTTTACACTCGACCTTAGTTGGTATGGTGCAAATGACGCAAAAGAAACCCGCAGAGTCCAGATTGACCTTCTCGACGCTAACGAAAATGAAAGAGTATATGCAAACCCTGCCGACCTTGCTGCAAGAATTAACGACCAGCTGGGTGATTTGCCTTTTACAGCAACAATCGGTTCTTCTGGAACACTTGTAATCAAGTCCGACCAGTACGGTGACAAGTGTAAGGTTGACCTCGTTGAAAGCCTTGCTCCAAGCGGTCATATGCTTTACGACCTGTTTGACAAGGGCACACTCAACAAGCTTAATCCATCTGTAACAACATCTTCCTTCCGTCCCGCAAGCCTTACAGCCCAGAAAACCCACGGCAGCTCAATTGAAGTTCCTGCCGATGAAAATGAGCTTGTTTTCACTGTTGCAACAGACAGCGGAAACAAGACAATGAATATAACTATCCCTGCAAATACATATACAAAAGCTTCTCTGCAGAATGAACTCAATAATCAGGTTGCTGTAAATTATCCTGACCTTGCTTCAAAGCTTACTTTTACAGTAGGA
>JAFTWI010000041.1 GCA_017465345.1 Oscillospiraceae bacterium | reverse complement strand
GCACATAAATGTCCTCTGGGCAAATCTGTAAAGGAGGAGTTCTGATATGGACGAAATTACAAGCAAGCTTCTGGGTCTTGTTGCTGACTGGAACGGCACTGATTTCAAGGGTGCGTACAACATCCGTAAGGACAGCGGCTGTGCAGGCAGACAGAACTCGGAAAATGTTACTATTGAAACCAAGAATGACAACCCAGGCATTGTTATAAAAATCGGCTCGGGCGCACAGAAGGAAACCGTCTACATTCCTGCCTGCGTTACACACGGCGGTGTAAATGACCTCGTTTACAACGATTTTTACATTGATGAGGGTGCTGATGTTATCATCGTTGCAGGCTGCGGCGTACACTCCGATGACGAGGAGGAAGCACGTCACAACGGTATTCACCGTTTCTTTGTAGGCAAGAACGCTAAGGTTCTCTACAAAGAAAAGCATATCGGCACTGGCAACGGCAAGGGTGCAAAGAAGATTGACCCTGTTACCGACATTATTATGGAGGAAGGCTCCTATGTTGAGATGGACACCACACAGATAGGTGGTGTAACAAGCTCAAACCGTCTTACAAAGGCAAAACTTGGAGCTGGCGCAAAGCTTGTTATCCGTGAAAGACTTATGACCGACGGCGACGAAACTGCGAAGTCTGATTTCGAGGTTATTATGGACGGCGAGGATTCGGGTGTTGACCTTGTTTCCCGTTCCGTTGCAAAGGGTAATTCCTATCAGGATTACCACTCGGTAATCAAGGGCAACTGCCGTTGTACGGGTCACTCCGCTTGTGACGCTATCCTTGCAGGAAACGGCAGGGTTAACGCTACACCTGAGCTTTACGCAGGCGACCTTGACGCTTCACTTATTCACGAGGCGGCAATCGGTAAAATCGCTGGCGAACAGCTTATTAAGCTCCGCACTCTCGGTCTTACCGCTGAAGAAGCTGAGCAGAAAATCATTGACGGCTTCCTTAAATAAAACATAAAGGGAATTAAGCATTGGCTTAATTCCCTTTTTTCATACAAAAAGCACCTTCAAATTACACGAAGGTGCTGATTTTTATGCCTTTTTTGCTTTTGCACCCAGCTTTTTGAAAGCTGTCCCAACTCTGCGAAGTCTTGGAATAACAGTTTCAAGCAATCCGCAGTACTTGTCCACAAGAACGATTACCAGAGTTTCACGGTATTTCGGAAATGCTGTAATATTCAGCGGAAACATATGCTTTTCGATAATGTCCGCTTCAAGGTCGGAAATATAGAAATTATCCCTTACGTTTTTCAGTGCCGTACCTGCGTGGGTAAAACCGTGAAGGCGTTCGCCCTTGGCAGGCTTGTAGGTATGCCAGTCATAAAGGAAAAGGTCGTGGAGCAGACCCGCTCTTGCGCCTGCACGCTCGTTGAGGGAGAAAAATCTGCACACCTTATAATTATAATAGGAAACATTCAGACAATGCTGAAAACAGGTTGTATCGCCGTGGTGGGGAAATTCCATCATTTTAAGCACAGTTTCATTCTCAAGCAGGTCAGCAACGAGGTAATGATATTCAAGATTACTGTCGCTGAGGTCTACCTTTGAACCGATTGCATTCAGCACTATGACTGCCTCCTTTCATCACATATTATTTTAATTATACAACATCGCTCCCGTTTTTGCAACAGATTTATGAATATTTACAAACAAAAATTCTTTCCATTTTTATAGATTATGTACATTACGCATTGGGGCAAAAATCTTTACCAAAAGTTAATTGCAAAAAGATATTTCCAAATTGTATTTAATATGTTGTCAAAATGCATAAAAAACGGCAAAAAAATTCTTTGTTTATTTTCGTTGCAAATTTCTTCAAATGTTGCAATTTGGTTACAGTTGGTGTATAATATCATTAAAGTGGTGAAATGTCACTGGTTTGAGGTGAAAAGTGGTGATTTTCCACATCGTTTTCCACACCATGTTGAAAACTTGCTGTTGAAAAGCTGTTCAAAATGTGAGTTTTCCTGTCGGATTTTACAGGAATTACGGTTTTAAGCCGTTTTCACGCTGAATTTCAAATGTTGAAAACTATATTAAATGGGTTGAAAAGACCGTTGAAAGGAGTGATAAAGCTGTGGCAAACTGTTTAATGGGTACTTATGAGCATACTATGGATGCCAAGGGAAGAATGGCTTTCCCCACAAAGCTCCGTGAACGTCTCGGACTCAGCTTTATCGTTACTATCGGTCTTGACGGCTGTTTATATGTATATTCCAACGAAGATTGGGAAGTATTTACTGAGAAACTTCAGACTCTTACGGGTGCAAAGGCTAAGGCCGCTAAGCTGCTTATTGTCAATGCCTGCACTGTTGAGCCTGACAAGCAGGGACGTATTCTTATCCCGCAGAATCTTCGTGACCACGCAGGACTTGACCACGATGTTACTGTTCTGGGTGTTATAAACCGTGCTGAAATCTGGGATACTGCAAAATTCAAGGCTTTCAGCAGCGAAATTACAAACGAAATGCTTTCGGAAGCGCTGGAAGACCTGGCATTCTGATCGCAGTAAGGTATATAGATTATGGAAAATATCAGTTTTTCCCACATTTCCGTGCTTCTTGCGGAATGTATTGAGGGACTTGACATAAAGCCCGATGGAATTTATATTGACGGAACCTGCGGCGGTGCGGGACATTCCTGCGAAATCGCCAAGCGTCTTACAAGCGGCGGCAGGCTTATCGGCATTGACCGTGACCCTGACGCTATAAGGGCTGCTACGGCACGTCTTGAACCGTACAATGCAAAGGTTCTTCACGGCAACTATTCGGAAATTGAGTCGCTGGCTCATTCTGAGGGAGTTGAAAAGGTTGATGGAATACTCCTTGATTTAGGTGTTTCATCTCATCAGCTTGACACGCTGGAACGTGGTTTCTCCTACCACGGTGACGCTCCGCTGGATATGAGAATGTCTCAGGAGGGTGCTACTGCGGCGGATTTAGTCAACACGCTTCCCCACGAGGAATTAAGCAGAATTATGTTTGAATACGGCGAGGAAAAGTTCAGCAGAAGAATTGCTGACGAAATTATCAAGCGTCGTGAGATAAAACCAATTGAAACCACAAGCGAGCTTGCGGACATTATCACAACGGCTGTTCCTGCAAAATTCAGACGTGAGAAAAATCCCTGCAAGAAAACATTTCAGGCATTTAGAATTGCGGTAAACTGCGAGTTTGAACACCTCAGCAAGGGACTTGACGATGCATTTGAGCTTCTGAAACCGGGTGGCAGACTTTGTGTGATAACCTTCCACTCACTGGAGGACAGAATTGTGAAGCAGAGATTTGCTTCCTTCTGCAAGGGTTGTATTTGTCCGCCCGATTTTCCTCAGTGTGTGTGCGGCAAGACTCCGAGAGGAAAGCTTGTGAACAGAAAGCCGATAGAGGCTTCTTCAGAAGAACTTGAAGCGAATATCAGAAGCAGAAGCGCAAAGCTTCGTATTATAGAAAAGATATAAATACAAAAGGAAGAAAAAAGAAAGGAACAGGAACGGAGAATGAGCAAAAACAATCTTGCTTACGACCTCACCAAATATGAGGACGTCGCACCCGAAAAAGCACCTAAAATCCGTATTCGCAGGCAGCCTGCGGAAAATGTTGGCTCTGCACCTAAGCTAATTGTGATGACCCTTTCTGCCGGTCTCCTGCTTGGGACACTGATTTACGGGAAGGTGGAGAATACTGCTATTCACTCGGAAATTGCTGCTCAATCACAATACGTTGAAATGCTTGCCAGCGAAAATGTACGTATGCAGTCTGAGCTTGAAGAAAAGACTGCGCTGAAATCCATCGAAAGCTACGCTGAAGAAATTCTCGGCATGCAGAAGCTGGATAAATCACAGATTGAATATGTAAGCATTTCTAACGGAAACATTGTTGATATACCCGAAAATAACGAAAATGTTTTTGTAAAAATCAAGAACGCTTTTGAAGATTTTGTGGAATATATCAGGGGTTGATGAAATAGTATAAATAAGGGTTGCATATCAGGAGATAATCTCCCGTTGCAGCCCGAATTTTGCTTAAAAAGATATTTAACCGAATTCTGCCGAAAGGAGAGAACGCCTTGTCATACCAGCCAACCGCAAAAATGAGAAGAAAGCTTACCTTTGTTATTATTGTTTTTCTTGCATTTACAGCGTGGATACTCGTTAATCTGTTCAAGACCTCAATTACTGACAATCTGAAATATCAGGCTCTTGCAAACGAAAACCAGTTTGGCAGTACCGTTGTCAAGGCTCACAGAGGCAGTATTTATGATACAAACGGAAAAATTCTCGCTCAGTCTGCTACAGTTTATTCCATTTGCGTAAACCCTAACCGTATTTATCAGCAGCAGCAAAAGGAAACAAAATCCGAAAAAGTTGCGGAGGGCGTACTCGAATCAGAGCGTATGCTTGATGCAGCGGCAACAATTCTCTCCGAGGAGCTTACTGCGGCAGGTATCAAGGTTACATATGCAGAGGCTGTAAAGAAGCTTACGGAAAATGCCGCAAACAGCCAGTGGGCGCTGATTGCAGATGAGGTGGAAAAACCTTGTGCAGACAATATTATTGCCCGTGCAGATGAAGAAAACCTTGGTGACCTTATTTATACTCAACTTGACACAAAGCGTTATTACCCTCAGGGCGAGCTTGCGGCGGCGGTTATCGGCTTTACAAACTTTGACGGCGACGGTGTTTACGGAATTGAGTCATACTACAATGAATATCTGAAGGGCGTTGACGGAAAGATTATTTCTGCAACTGACGCAAACGGAAATGAAATGCCCTACAAAAATGACAAGATTTACGATGCACAGGACGGCAACTCAGTTTATCTTACTCTTGATATGACTCTTCAGCATCTTGCTGAAAAATATCTTGAACAGCAGGTTGAAGCTCACGATGTTGACAATCGTGCCTGCGCAATTATGATGAATGTAAATACAGGTGCAATCCTTGCTATGGCAAGTACCCCCGGCTTCAACCTCAATGACAAGAACTCCATCTACAGCGACAAGGATTTATCTATCCTTGCGGGAATTACAGATGAAGAGGAATACAATCAGACATATGCAACACTCCGTGAACAGCAGTGGAAAAACAAAGCTATCACCGAGCTTTACTACCCAGGCTCAGTATTCAAGGTTATCACAGGCTCTGCGGCACTTGAAGAACGTGCAATTTCGCTTAACTCTTCATTTGATTGCGGTCAGGTAATGATTGTTGCCGACAGAAAAATGCACTGCTGGTCTACATATTCTCACGGCACTCAGGACTTTACAACTGCCATGACAAACTCCTGTAACCCTGCCTTCATTCAGATTGGTCAGGCTCTCGGAAAGGACAAATTCTTTGATTACTTCAAGGCTTACGGCTTTACCGAGCCAACAGGCATAGACCTTCCCGGTGAGGCTTCAAGTATTTATGTAAACACCAGCGAAAAGGGTCCCGTTGAGCTTGCGTCGAGCTCCTTCGGTCAGACTAATAAAATCACTCCTCTTCAGATGATTACTGCTTATGCTGCTGTTGTCAACGGAGGATATCTTGTTACACCGTATGTTGTGGAAAAAATTGTAGATACTAACGGTAATGTTATAAAAACAACAGAGCCTTCCATCAAGCGTCAGGTTATCTCCGAGGAAACCTCCGCAATTATGCGTCAGGTGCTTGAGGACGTTGTAAACACAAAGGGCGGCTCCAACGCATACATCAAAGGCTACGCTATCGGCGGAAAGTCAGGAACTTCCCAGAAAATCGACAAGACCAACGAAACAGGCAACGAAAATCTTTACGTTTCATCATACTGTGCGTTTGCACCTGCTGACGACCCCGAAATCATCATGCTTGTTATGGTTGACGAGCCTACAGCAAAAGACCAGAACGGTTCGCTTATGTATTACGGCAGCGTTGTTGCTGTACCTGCAGTTGTAAACGTGCTTAAAGAAGCACTTCCTGTTCTCGGATACTACCCTGAATACACTCAGGAAGAGCTTGAAGCGCTCGGTGTAACACTCCCTTCTGTTGACGGAGAAAACATCAGCATTGCCAAGGAAACCCTTGAAGCACTCTCACTTCAGGTTACTGTAATCGGAAAGGGTGAAAAGGTTGTGGCGCAGGTTCCTGCGGCGCAGACAGCCGTGCCAAGAAACGGTAAGGTTGTTCTTTACACTGAGGAAAATTATGAAACCGAATATACGGAAGTGCCTAATGTTATCGGCTATGGCGTTTCCGACGTAAACTCAATCCTCACCAATGCTGACCTTAACTTCATGGTCGGCGACGGTGCGGCAAACCACTCGGGTGCTGTTGCGTACAGTCAGAACTATGCTGAGGGCAATATTGTGCCTAAGGGTACCATTATTGAGGTTACATTCATTATCAAGGACGAAGGATAAAAAATCAAACCGCAAGGCGGTTTGATTACGGGTTTTGCTTCGCAAAACACCGTGGTTTGCAAGGTTACCAAAATGCCTTGAAGAAATAATTTTAATCACAGAGGAGTTGAAATAAATGAGACTTGACGAGCTTATTGAAGAAGCAAAAAAAGCCATGCCTGTTCAGACACGTCTTACGGACAGCCGTGCTGTTGTATCCGGCATTACCGATAATACAAACGAAGTGCAGGAAGGCTGCATTTTCGTATGCGTAAGAGGTACCCGATTTGACGGTCACGATTTTGCCGAGGAAATGCTTGACAAAGGCGCATTATGCGTTGTTACGGAGGAAGACCTTGGAATTGAAAATCAGATTATCGTCAGTGACTCACGAGCTTTCTACGGTCACCTCTGTGCAATCTGGTTCAATCACCCTGAACGCCGTATGAAGCTTATCGGCGTTACGGGAACAAACGGCAAGACTACTCTTGCTACAATGATAAAAGAAATTCTCGCTTCAAAGGGTCATCGTGTTGGCTTTATCGGTACGACAGGCGCTCTCATTAATGGCAAGCCTGTGGAAACTGACGGTTCAACTCCCACAACTCCACGTGTTTATGAACTTTACAAGCTTTTCTATGAGATGGCAAAAAGCGGCTGTGACTGCGTTGTTATGGAGGTTTCCTCTTTTGCGCTGGAACAGAACAGAATTGGTCCTGCTATGTTCCGTATCGGTATTTTCACCAACCTTTCTCAGGACCACCTTGACTACCACGGCAACATGGAAAGCTACTTTGAAGCCAAGAAAAAGCTTTTCACTGACCACTGCGAAACTGCTATTATCAACATTGATGACAAATATGGTATAAGACTTTATGACGAAATGAAGGAAAGAGGTCTGGAGTGCATTTCCTGCTCAATCAGCGGTCAGAAGGCTGATATTACAGGCAGCAAAATTCATTTTTCTGATGGTGTCACAAAGTTCTGGATTACCACTGCAAATAAAAACCACCCCTTCCATCTGAACATGATGGGCAGCTACAACGTCCTTAATGCGGTTCAGGCTATTGCTGCCTGCATTAAGCTTAACCTGAACATCAACGCTATTTCCAATGCACTGTCCATTTTCAGCGGCGTAAAGGGCAGATGTGAGTTCATTCCTACAGGGAAGGACTTCCTCGTAATCTGCGATTATGCCCACTCACCTGATGCACTGGAAAATATGCTGCCGAATATCAAGGAGAACTGCAAGGGACGCCTTATCTGCCTGTTCGGCTGCGGAGGAGACCGTGATAAAACAAAACGTCCGCTTATGGCTAAGGCAGCTGAAAAGTTCGCTGACCTGCTTGTTATTACCTCTGATAACCCACGTAACGAAGACCCTGAGGCTATCATTGACGATATTATTGCAGGACTCAACTTCACTAAACCATATATGCGCATTACTGACCGAAAGGCAGCAATACGCCGTGCAATAACTATCGCTGAAAAGGGAGATATTATTGTACTTGCGGGCAAGGGACACGAGGACTATCAGATTTTAAAGGACAACGTTCACATTCACTTTGACGAGCGTGAAATTGTCAAGGATGTTATGCGCAGCTACACAAGAAAGCGCTTTGACCCTGATATGCCTGAAATGATTACTATAAACGAGCTTATGGACGTTACCGGAGGAAAGCCAAACGCTATAAGAAGCTACGACAGAAGCGTTTCAATGTCCTCTCTCTTCTCTGACACGCGAAATGTTGTTCAGGGCGGTGTTTTTATCGCAATCAAGGGTGAACGCTTTGACGGTCACGAATTTACAAAGCAGGCTGTTGAACAGGGTGCTGTATGTGCCATAACTGAACGTACAATTCCCGATGTTCCGAGCATTGTAGTAAAGAGCACACGAAAGGCTCTTCTTGACCTTTCAAGATATTTCCGTAAAAAGTTCAAGCCTGTTGTTGTGGGTGTAACGGGAAGCGTTGGAAAAACAACCACAAAGGAAATGATTGCTCTTGCACTATCCTGTCAGCACGGTGTACACAAAACTATTGGCAACCATAACAATGAAATTGGTCTGCCGTTTACTGTGTTCAAATTAAATCACACCTGCACTGCTGCTGTTTTTGAAATGGGTATGAACCATTTCGGTGAAATTGAGCGCCTTTCAAAGGTTTCTCAGCCGAACATCTGCGTAATTACAAACATAGGATTTTCGCATATTGAAAATCTCGGCTCTCAGGAGGGTATTCTTGAGGCAAAGCTTGAAATTCTCAAGGGTGCTGACAGAAACGCTCCGCTGGTTGTAAACTGTGACGACCCGATGCTTGCTCCGCTTAAAGAGGAGTACGACGGCTATCGTGAGATTGTTACTTACGGTATTGATTCGGAAGACGCAGATTACCGTGCAACTGATATTGTAACAAAATCCGACCGCATGTACTTCAATGTTATGCGTGGCGGAGAAATAATTTGCGACGTTACACTATTCTGCCTTGGTAAACATAACATCTACAACGCTCTTGCGGCTATTGCTGTTGCTGTAAAGGCTGGCTGTGACCCTGTTTCTGCGGCTGAAATGCTCAGCGGCTATCAGCCTGACTCTCTTCGTCAGCACGTTTTAAAGCGCGGTGAACAGACAGTTATTGTGGACTGCTACAACGCTTCCCCTGCTTCAATGGAGGCGGCAATTGATGTGCTGTGCGAAATGAAGCCTAAGGAAAAGGGTAAACGTATCGCTGTACTGGGCGATATGCTTGAGCTTGGCGATAAGGCTCCCGAGCTTCATGCTCAGGTTGGAGAATATGCTGCTAAGAAGGGCATTGATGCACTTGTCTGCTATGGCAAAAATTCAAAGCACATGGCTGACCGTGCGGAAGAGCTTGGTCTTCACCCTGCACATTCCGAGGATAAGAAGATTATTCTCAATTTTATGAAATACAAGTTCAGACCTAACGATATTGTTCTTTTCAAGGCAAGCAGGGGTATGCACCTTGAAGAGCTTATCGAAGAATTCTATAAGGACTGCTAATCGGAGGATTGTTTATGCCATTCTGGATTAATTTGATTGTTGCACTGACCGCTTTCGGAATTTCTGCGATAACGGGAAAATTTCTCATTCCGCTGCTTAAAAAGCTTCATTTCGGTCAGACTATTTATGAGGAAGGTCCTGCGTGGCATAAGTCAAAGCAGGGTACTCCGATGATGGGCGGATTTATGTTCATTGTCGGTACTACAATTGCTATCGCTGTAGGCTACGCTATCTACCGTTTCCGCAGTGCTGATGCCACATCACTTCCCGACAACACAGGACTCTACAGACTTCTTGCAGGCTTTGCCTATGCACTTCTTAACGCAGGTATCGGCTTTATTGACGACTACACAAAGGCTGTAAAGAAGCAGAATCTCGGGCTTAAAGCAAAGCAGAAGATGGTTATGCAGTTCACTATCAGTGCCGCTTTTCTTGCTGCACTGTACTTACTGGGTGACACCTCAACAAAAATCACTTTCCCGTTTTTCGGCGACATTGATTTCGGCATTTTCTACTACGTAATAATGATTTTATATCTTGTTTTCCTTACAAACGCTGTAAACCTTACAGATGGTATCGACGGTCTTTGCGGCTCGGTAACGGTTATTACGGGACTTTCCTTTGTAATGCTCTGTGCTTCAATGGGTATCTGGGAATACTCCATTTTCGGCATGGCTTTGGCAGGCGGTTGCCTTGGCTTCCTTGTATGGAATCTGCACCCTGCAAAAGTATTTATGGGCGACACAGGATCAATGTTCCTTGGCGGTGCGGTTTGTGCTCTCGGTTTTATTACACATCAGCACCTGCTTCTTGCGCTTATTGCAATTGTGTACATTATTGAAGCGCTTTCCGTTGTTATTCAGGTACTCTACTTCAAGGCTACAAAGGGCAAACGCCTTTTCAAGATGTCTCCTATTCACCACCACTTCGAGCTCAGCGGTTTTTCCGAATATAAAATCGTTATTACATTTTCAAGTGTTGCTCTTTTAGCAGGAATTGCTGCTAATCTTATCTACAACCTTTAATCATTAGCTTTACAAATAAATTCAAGAGAGGAGAATTATGATGGCAAGTGCGGCAAATGCTGTTCCGAACGGCAAGAAAAACAGCCGTAAGAAAAAACTCAAGGCCGACGGCACATCAAAGGGCTACACCGAAAAAATTGCAGTCGGACCCATTGATTACCCGTTTCTGCTTATTGTTATGATTCTTCTCGTTATGGGAATTATTATGATGTTTTCCGCAGGCTATGCGTGGGCAATTGCTGAGGGCGGAACGGGAACTGACTACGTTCAGAACCAGATGATAATGGCTGTTGTGGGTCTTGTTGGAATGTTCTTTGCGTCCTTCTTTGACTACCACTGGCTCAGAAAGCCTATCATAGCTTACGGCTTCTTTGCTTTCTGTATAGTTTTGCTTATATTATGTCTTGTGGGACCATTTGCCGACCCTCACAACTACTCCAACCGATGGGTAAAGTTCGGTCCTCTCCCCTCTTTCCAGCCGTCAGAGCTGATGAAGCTGGCTATTGTGCTTCTTTTTGCTTACATCATTTCGGTAAACTACTCAAAGATGAAATACTTCAAATTCGGCATAATTCCGTTTATGGGCGTACTTGGTATTGTTGCGGCGCTTATGCTTATGCAGCCTCACCTTTCGGGTACAATCATCATCTGCGCAATCGGACTTATTATGATGTTTGTTGGAGGCTCAAAGGTAAGTCACCTTCTCGGCGTTGCAATATTCGGTGTTGCGCTGCTGGCGATTGTGGTATTTATCCTTGTTGAAACACAGGGCTTCTCATACTTTGAAAAGCGTTTTGTTTCGTGGCTTGACCCGTTCAACAAAGAGGCTGCCGATGATACATGGCAGACACGAAACAGTCTTATCGCTATCGGCTCGGGAGGAATTTTCGGTCTTGGTTTGGGCAACTCACGACAGAAGTTCCTGTATCTCCCAGAAGCAAAAAACGACTTTGTTTTCGCAGTTGTCTGCGAGGAGCTTGGCTTCGTCGGTGCACTTATGGTTATCATTCTGTTCCTGCTTCTGATTTTCAGAGGTATGCACATCGCTTCTAAGGCTCCCGACAAATACGGAATGATGATTGCAATCGGTCTGACTGTTCAAATTGGACTTCAGGCTCTTCTGAACATCGCCGTTGTTACAAATACAATCCCGAATACGGGTGTATCCCTGCCGTTTTTCAGTTACGGCGGTACAGCCCTTATCATGCAGCTGGTGCAGATGGGAATTGTTCTCAACATCTCACGCCAATCAATTATTGAAACGTAAATTGCTATTCGAAAGGAATGTTTATATATGTTAAAAGTTCTGCTTGCAGGCGGAGGCACGGGCGGACATATCAATCCTGCTCTTGCTATCGCTTCTATCATAAAGCAGCACCACCCCGACGCTGAATTTCTTTTTGCGGGTACTCCAAACGGTATGGAGGCCACTCTCATTCCGAAGGCTGGGTACAACTTTGCACCTATCAAGGTAAGCGGATTTCAGAGAAAAATCAATCCCGAAAACATTGTCCGCAATGTCAAGGCGGCAAGCTACCTTGCAATGTCGGGCAGCCGTGCAAAGAAAATTATCTCCGACTTCAAGCCTGATATCGTTATCGGTACGGGTGGTTATGTAAGCTACCCAATTCTTGCAAAGGCTGTTCAGATGGGTATCCCTACAGCTATCCACGAACAGAATGCCTTTCCCGGAATTACAAACAGACTTCTTGCAAAGAAGGTAAACGAGGTAATGCTTACTGTTGAAGAAGCAGCTCAGCACCTTGATGCCTGTGCTAAATACACTATCACAGGACTCCCTGTAAGAGCAGGTTTCTCCGCAGGTGCTTTAAGCAGAAGTGAGGCGAAGAAAAAGCTTGGTCTTGATGATAAGCTCTGTATTTTCAGCTTCGGCGGAAGCCTTGGTGCAGGTGCAATCAACAAGGGTGCAGAAGCACTTATCAAGTGGGAAAAGGCTGAAAATGTTCCTGTAAACCACATTCACGGCTACGGCAAAATGGGCAAGGACACTCTGCCGAAAAATCTTGCTGATGCGGGAATTGACTACGAAAATGATGACAGCCTTATGGTCAGCGAATACATTCACAATATGGACGTATGCCTTGCTGCTGCCGACCTCATAATCTGCAGAAGCGGTGCTTCCACAATTTCTGAACTTCAGGCTGTTGGACGAGCTTCAATTCTTATTCCGTCCCCTAACGTAACCGCAAATCACCAGTTCCACAATGCTATGGTTTTAGGACGTGCAGGTGCAGCGGTTGTAATCGAGGAAAAAGACCTTACTGATGAAAAACTGATTGAAAAGGTCAAGGAATTCATTGACAACCCAGAAAAGCTGGACGCTCTTGCAAAGCGTGCTGCTGAAACATATGTAAACGACACTCATGACAGAATTTACGCTGTAATAAAACGTCTTCTTGACAAAGAATAACCCTTTCCGCACAAAAAATCCCCTGCCGCATAAGATAATAAAAAAACGGTAAGGGAGCTGCTGATATGCAGAAGCTTATAATAAACGGCGGAAAAAAACTTTGCGGTGAAATCCGCACACAAGGTTCAAAAAATGCGGCTCTGCCGATTATGGCTGCTGCAGTTCTATGCGGAGAAAAGGTTGTGCTTCACAACTGCCCGAAAATTTCGGACGTTTACTCTGCAATGAGAATACTTACATATTTAGGCTGCAAGGCTTCTTTTGACGGCAATACAGCTGTGATAAATTCCGAAAACATTTCCTGCTCCGAAATATCAGAAGAGCTTATGAGGGAAATGCGTTCATCAATTTTCTTTCTTGGAGCAGTCCTCGGAAGAACGGGACGATGCAGACTTTCACTTCCGGGAGGCTGTGACCTCGGCCCGAGACCTGTTGACATTCACCTTTCCGCACTTCGTAAAATGGGTGTGCGGATTAAGGAAGAATACGGCGGATTGGATTGTTCGGTTGAAAAGAAGCTTACTGGTGCAAAAATTGCGCTGTCCTTTCCATCGGTAGGTGCAACGGAAAATATTATTCTTGCAGCTGTTCTTG
The DNA here is from genome assembly GCA_017465345.1 of Oscillospiraceae bacterium. GTDB lineage: Bacteria > Bacillota > Clostridia > Oscillospirales > Ruminococcaceae > RGIG8773. The sequence continues at coordinate 2,467 of JAFTWI010000041.1, read as the reverse complement.
CTGAGGGTACGACCGTTATCAGCAATGCTGCCCGTGAACCTGAAATTGCCGACCTTGCTGATTTTCTCAACAGGTGTGGTGCAAAAATTCACGGTGCAGGCGGAAGCAGAATTACAATAAACGGTGTAAAACAGCTTCATGGCTGTGAATACGAGATAATGCCCGACAGAATTGCCTGCGCAACCTATCTTGCCTGCACTGCTTCAGCAGGAGGCGAACTTATTGTCACGGACTGCCGCCCCTCTGACATGGAAAATATACTTCCTGTTTTCGAGCAGATGGGATGTATTGTTCACGCTCTTGACAGCAAAATATTTTTCAGCGCAAAATATCCGCTTCACGCTGTTGCACCAATAAGGACTATGGTTTATCCAGGATTTCCTACCGATGCACAGGCTTTTGTTATGGCGGCTTTGTGCAGAGCAAAGGGTACTTCGGTTTTCGTGGAAAATATTTTTGAAAACCGATACAAGCACGTTGGCGGTCTGACAAGAATGGGGGCTGATATTCTTGTGGAGGGGAAGGTTGCTGTTATTGAGGGCACTCCCCGTCTTTATGGTGTAAAAACCGAAGCTCCTGACCTGAGAGGAGGAGCGGGACTTGTAACTGCGGCGCTTGCTGCTGAGGGAACGAGTGAGATATCCGCTGTACATCATATTGACAGAGGATATGAAGAAATAGAAAAAGTACTGACGTCAGTTGGTGCTGATATAAAAAGAATTTGAAAAGGAGGAAGGAAAATGCAGGATAACCGCAGAAGAAGAGGAAATATGAATCTTCATTACAGTCTTATTGCATTCATTGTGCTGGTTATTTTTGTAATTCTTTCTCTGACAGTTTTCTTTAATATTGAAACAGCTGATATAATCGGCTCTTCAATTTACTCGGCAGAAGAAATTATCGCCGCAAGCGGAATTGAGGGCGGAGATAATATGATTCGAAAAAACATGGGCAGGGCGGAGAAAAAAATTACTTCCCAGCTTATTTACATCGAAGAAGCGCAAATCACCCGTAAGCTTCCGTCATCTATCGAAATCCTCATTACACCATGCATTGAAACCGCAAGCCTTGAAACAGAGGACGGCTATCTTATTGTAAGCGAATCAGGAAAAATTCTTTGCGCTTCTGAAGAGCCTATGGAGGATACACTTGTGTTTATAGGTGCTGAACCCGCAGAGGGACTAAGTGCGGGAATGAAATTTGCATCAGCTGACGAGGATAAAACCGAAGTAATATACGAGCTCATGGAAAAATCAGACAGCGAATTTGCTTCCAAAATCACAAGCTTTAACGTAACTGACAGACTCAATATCAGTTGTCTGTATGAAAACAGAATTACCATCGAAATCAAGTCTGTTGCAGACATTGACTATAAATTCAGACTTGCAGAAGAAATTCTCTCAACAAAGATTTCCTCCGACGCAGAAGGGGTACTGAAAATGCTGGAAAACGGCGCTCAGTTTCTGAGTAATGATGACCTTGAGCAGATTGAACAGACCTTTGAGATGAATATGGAAACCTCAAACACTACAGAGGATACGCTGCCTCCTGAAACTGAGGCTGAAGAATCCGAAACTGAAGCTTCCCATTCCACACGCCTAAACTTTGAATAACTAAAAAGAAATTTTTTCTAATTCTTATGTTTTTTTTGCAAACCCCTTGAAAAATAAATAAAAGTATGTTAAAATAATTGTTGTATATGTGATAATTATTTTCTGTTTCAGAAATTTAAATAGGAGGACGTTTTAAATGGCTTTTGCTGTAGATAATGAAGAGATTTATTCCGATATTAATATAAAGGTTGTAGGTGTCGGCGGCGGCGGCGGTAACGCCCTCAACTGTATGGCTACCGAGGGTATTTTCGACGTTGAATTCGTTGCTGTAAATACTGATGCGGCTGCTCTGCGTTCCTCCAAGGCTTCCACTAAGGTTCAGATCGGTGAAAAGCTTACACGAGGCAGAGGCGCAGGCAACAAGCCTGAAATCGGCGAGCGTTCCGCTCAGGAAAACCGTGATGAAATCGCTGCTGCTCTCAAGGGCGCAACTATGGTTTTCATTGCTGCCGGTATGGGCGGCGGTACTGGTACGGGTGCAGCTCCTGTTGTTGCTGAGGTTGCAAAGGAAATGGATATCCTTACTGTTGCTGTTGTTACAAAGCCTTTCAACTTTGAACAGAAAGCTAAGATGGTTCAGGCTGAACGCGGTATCGGCGAGCTTATGAAGCACGTTGACTCCCTCGTTGTTATTCCTAACGAACGTCTTATTTCAACAAATGAAAAGCCTCTCACAATGAAGGAAAGCTTCTCTCTTGCTGATAATATCCTCAAGACTGGTGTTAAGTCCATTGCTGAGCTTATCACAGTTGACGGATTCATCAACCTCGACTTCGCTGACGTTGAAACAACAATGAAGAACGCAGGCTACGCTCATATGGCTATCGGTCACGGTTCAGGCAAGGATAAGGCTG
>JAFTWI010000179.1 GCA_017465345.1 Oscillospiraceae bacterium | reverse complement strand
TGCGGATTCCGATTTCCTTACCCTTGACGAATTCGCCGTCAACAAGGTGAGCCTTCAGAATTTTTTCAGTTAATGTGTATCCCATTCTGAACCGTCCTTTCAATTTATAAAAATACATAATATAGTATACCATTTTTCGTGTGGTTTGTCAATAATTTATCAAGAAAACAGCGTTGGGCAGAAAAATACCCCGAGAGTTTTCTCGGGGTATCGGTATTTCATAGATAGATTGGGATTTGTCAAATTGTTCTTATCGGAAAAAACATATAATTCTTTCCATTCGATGGGCAAGTAAAGTCGTGGACAGCACCTACTAAGGTGATGTTATTTGTATTCATATAGTCCAGCACATCAGAAAAAGTGTTTTCGTTTTCAACTTCTGCACAAAGATACTCATAGCCTGGAATTGTCCATTTTGTCCACCCCTCTGGGGCTTGTGCATTATCAGTACATTCAATGCCAGCAAGGTATAATCCCTTGCTGAAGTTTTCTTCCCAAGGTTTAAAGGAATAGCTGAAATCAGACATTGCACCCCAAATACCAATCAAATTACCATTTTCATCTTTCTTGGCTAATGATTGGACTTCATTGAAATGAGAATTTGCATCCTCCCACAATTTTTGAATAAAGCCTTGACCATCCAAGGTAGAGCCTTCTTTACCAATTATAGAGAACGAAGGCTTAATTCGTTTTTCAATTTTCATATGACACCTCCGTCAAATTTTAATTTATCTCCCTTTAGTCATAAGAATCATATAATCCGAAGTAACAAACCCACGCTTCTGATAATACCCCTCCGTAAGCTCACCACGCGAAGTAATCAGATAAACGTTCTTTACATCAATAGAATCCAGCTCCTCATTAAGTGCACTCAGCAAAGCCTTTCCGTAACCCTTCCGCTGTTCATCGCACCGCACACAGAACTCCTGAATCTGAAAGTGAATACCATCATAAAACGGCTCTTTCTGTCCCCAGATTATGCCCATAAGCCGCCCATCAGCATAACACGCCTTGCCAATGAAAGTAGTCGTGTTCATCATACTTTCAATCCTGTCGCAAGCAGTTTCCATAGTCCACGAATCATTCCACGGCTCCGAGTTGAACACCGAAACAAAAAGCTCAGCATATTCATTGATTTTATCCATAACCATATTTTCGATAGTCATAATAATTACGTCCTCCAAACATATAAAGAAGCAGGGCAGGAAAAATCCTGCCCCACGAAATTACATATCGTAAACCTCTTCAGCCTTGAGAATAGTGAAATTATTTTCCTTGAGAGCCTCAACAGCCTTGTCGTTGTTCTCAACACGGAGAATAACGTAAGCCTGATCCTCGGACTTGGAAATGAAAGCGTACATATACTCAACAGAAATGTTAGCGGAGTACAGACAATCCATAGCAGCAGAGAGTCCGCCGGGCTTGTCGTGAATACCGATTGCAATTACGTTTGTAAGGGAAACTGTGCAGTCAGCCTCCTTGAGAACTTCACAAGCCTTTGTAGGATTGTTAACGATAAGACGGAGAATACCGAAATCCTTTGTGTCAGCAACGGAAAGTGCACGGATATCAATACCGTTGTCGCTGAGAAGCTTAGTAACAGCACTGAGTCTGCCTGGCTTGTTTTCAACAAAAATAGAAATCTGCTTGATTAACATAATATTTTCCTCCTTTGTTTATATGGAATAAAATTTATAGTATATAACAAGATTATACATATGTTTATTAGGACTGCAAACACCGAGTTTTGCTTGTCAAAACTCGGAAACGAAATCTTCGATTTCGTTTTAGTCATGAAGCTTACGCTTGTCAACAACACGAACAGCCTTGCCCTCGCTACGAGCAATAGACTTAGGAGATACAAGGTGAACCTTAGGATTGATACCAAGAATTGTTTTGATAGCCTGAGCAAGTTCAGATTCCTTCTCCTGAATGCCCTTAACTGTGTCGGAGAACTGTTCCTCAGTAAGCTCAACATTGATATCAAGTGTATCAGTGTTATTTCTGCGGTCAACTTCAATGAGATAGTTAGGAGCGTAGCCCTGCTCGATAAGTACAGTTTCAATCTGGCTTGGGAACACGTTTACGCCACGGATGATAAGCATATCATCGCTTCTGCCCATAGGCTTGCACATCTTGACAAGTGTTCTACCGCAGGAGCACTTCTCTCTTGTAAGTACGCAGATATCACGAGTTCTGTAACGGAGAAGCGGGAATGCTTCCTTAGTAAGGCTTGTGAAAACAAGCTCACCCTTTGAACCCTCAGGGAGAACTTCACCTGTGTCGGGGTCAATAATTTCAGCAAGGAAGTGGTCTTCGTTGATGTGCATACCCTTCTGTGCTTCACATTCGAAAGCAACACCAGGACCGCTTGTTTCAGTAAGACCGTAAATATCGTAAGCCTTGATGCCAAGGGACTTTTCAATCTCACGACGCATTTCCTCTGTCCAAGGCTCAGCACCGAAAATACCAGCCTTGAGCTTCAGGTCGTCAGGGGAAATACCCATTTCCTTGAGAGTTTCACCGATGTAAGCAGCATATGAAGGAGTACAGCAGATGATTGTAGACTCCAAATCCTGCATAAACTGAATTTGTCTTTCAGTGTTACCTGAGGACATAGGAAGTGTCAGACAGCCAACCTTGTGAGAACCGCCGTTAAGACCTGAACCGCCTGTGAAAAGACCGTAGCCGTAAGCAACCTGACAAACATCGTCCTTTGTACCGCCTGCAGCAGTAATCGCTCTTGCACAGCAGTCTTCCCAGAGGTCAACGTCGTGTTGTGTGTAGAAAGCAACAACACGCTTGCCTGTTGTACCGCTTGTAGAGTGGATTTTTACACATTCGGAAAGAGGCTTTGCAAGCAGACCATAAGGATAAGCATCACGAAGGTCAGCCTTTGAAAGGAAAGGAAGCTTGTAAAGGTCATCTGTTGACTTGATGTCATCAGGAGTAACACCCTTTTCGTCCATCAGATTCTTGTAGTAAGGCACATTTTTGTAAACGTGCTTTACCTGAGCAACAAGACGTTCGTCCTGAAGCTTCTTCATGTCCTCGCGGGACATACATTCAATTTCTTTGTTCCAGTAATTTGCCATTGGCAAAACCTCCAATTTAAAAATAAAATAAGCAAGTCGCCTAATTTATGCATTCTTACCCAGCTCAAAAGCCTTCTTGTTAAGTTCAAGGAACTTAGCAGGTACACACTGTTCAATAGCGTCCTGCCAGAGCTTGTCATCAAACTCTGTCTGAGAAGCAACCTTGCCCATCAGAACAACATTTGAAGCCTTCGCATTACCGGCCTGTTCAGCAAGACCAAGAGCGTCAACAGCAGTAACTTCAACACCCGCTGCCTTGATTTTCTCAACAATATTTTCAGGGTACTCAGCTGCACCTGTAATAACAGGCATAGGGTCAAGCTTCTGTGTGGAAGTAATCAGCTTACCGCCCTTCTTGAGATAAGGTACCCATCTTGCAGCCTCAAGCTGCTCAAAGGAAATGATAACGTCAGCCTCGCCCTTTTCAATAACAGGGGAGAAAACCTCGTCACCGTATTTAACATAAGTAACAACAGAACCACCTCTCTGTGACATTCCGTGCACCTCAGATACTTTAACATCGTATCCCTGCGCAAGAAGAACGTTACCGAGAAGTCTTGAAGCGAGGAGGGAACCCTGTCCGCCCACGCCGACAATCATAATAGAACGTGTATCCAAAAAAATCGCCCTTTCAAATTTAATAAGTAGTAATTTTATTATTCAATAGCACCGAACTTGCACATTTCCTGACAAATTCCGCAGCCAACGCACTGTGTATGTTCAATAACAGCCTTGCCGTCCTTCATGGAAATAGCAGGACATCCGAGCTTCATACACATCTTACAGCTCTTGCACTTGTCAGCATCAACCTTGAGTGCAGGTTTGTGCTGAACATACTTGAGAAGTGCGCAGGGACGACGTGAAATGATTACAGAAGGCTCTTCGATTGCAAGCTCTTCCTTGATAGCTGCCTCTGTTTCAGCAAGATTGTAAGGGTCAACAACTCTTACTCTCTTGATACCGATTGCCTTGCAGAGTTCTTCAAGATTTACAGTAGCAGCAGGGTCACCCTTAAGGTTCTTACCTGTTGTAGGATTCTGCTGATGACCTGTCATACCTGTGATGGAGTTGTCAAGAATAATAACCGTAGAGTTTGTAGCATTGTAAGCAATGTTAACAAGACCTGTCATACCGCTGTGCATGAATGTAGAGTCACCAATAACAGCAACAGTTGACTTTTCAGCCTCAGCGCCACGAGCCTTGTTGAAGCCGTGAAGTGCAGAAATGGAAGCACCCATACAGATTGTAGTGTCCATAGCAGAAAGCGGAGCACTTGCGCCAAGTGTGTAACAGCCAATGTCACCCGAAACAGTAATCTTGTTCTTTGACAAGCAGTAGAACAAGCCTCTGTGAGGACATCCCGCACACATAACAGGAGGACGAACAGGAACATTTCCGTCAAATACAGCCGATTCCTTCTTTTCGCCGAGAAGCTTTTCAGCAACAATTGCCTGAGAGAATTCACCTATGTAACCGAAGATTTCCTTGCCCTTTACGTCAAGTCCCATCTTCTTGCAGTGTGTCTCAATAATATCATCAAGCTCTTCAATAACGTAAACAGTCTTGTACTTAGCGCAGAAATTCTTGATAAGGTCAATAGGAAGCGGATTTACAATACCAAGCTTCAGGTAAGAAGCCTTGTCGCCCATAGCCTCTCTTGCGTACTGATAGGAAATACCGCTTGTGATGATACCGATATCGCCGCCGTTGTCAACAATCTTGTTGAGAGGAGAAGTCTCAGCGTAAGTACGAAGCTTTTCAAGACGTTCCTCAACAAAAACGTGTCTGCCTCTTGCAAAAGCAGGCATCATAACATATTTAGCAGGGTTCTTTACATATTCCTTCTGTGCAGGAACAACTCTGTCGCAAAGCTCAACAGCAGACTGTGAGTGAGCAACTCTTGTGCACATACGAACAATAACAGGAGTGTCAAATTCTTCGGAAAGGTCAAAGGAAGCCTTTACAAATTCCTTACATTCGGATGAATCGGAAGGTTCAACCATAAGTACCTTTGAAGCAATAGCGTGATGACGGGAGTCCTGCTCATTTTGAGAGGAGTGCATTCCCGGGTCATCAGCAACAGCGATAACCATACCGCCGTTTACACCTGTGTAAGCAGCTGTGTAGAGCGGGTCAGCAGCAACGTCAAGACCAACGTGCTTCATACCGCAGAAGGAACGAGAGCCTGCAATTGAAGCACCGATTGCAACTTCCATCGCAACCTTTTCATTAGGTGCCCATTCAGCATACATCTCATCGTATTCAGCCGCATATTCAGTGATTTCAGTGGAAGGAGTACCTGGGTAGCTTGAAACTACAGTTACTCCCGCCTCATAAAGCCCTCTAGCGAAGGCGGCATTACCAAGCATAAGCTTTTTCATAGTAAAAAATCCTTTCTAAAAACAAATACATAAATATATTATATCACAACTCATTTAAAAATGGAAGTAATTTTTTGCAAAAAATGTGTAGAAATGACAAAAAATCCTGTATGGATAACCATACAGGATTTAAAACTGAACTTGAATTATTCAACAGGTGTTCTGCTCTTGCCTATAAAAGCAACAGCAATAGCGTCAGCGCCAGTGTGTGAGCCGATAACAGCGCCGATTTTGCCGTATCTTACACGCTTTACATCAGGCATCATCTGCATAATAACCTTGCCGAGGTACTGTGCGTCCTCAAGACAGTCTGCGTCGGAAATGAAAATTTCTTCATTTTCACCTGGGAGATACTTTTCTTTCATGTGCTCAGCCATAGTGTCAAGAGCCTTCTTTCTGCCCTTGATTTTAGCGTAACCATTGAGACCGCCCTTAGGGTCGACACAAAGCAAAGGTTTAACGGAAAGGAGAGTACCCATAACGGCGGAGAACTTGGAAATTCTGCCGCCTCTCTGAAGGTGATTGAGGTTGTCAACAGTAAAGAGGTGAACAACATGACCCTTCATACGTTCAGCGTACTTTTCAAGTTCCTCCAAAGAAGTTCCTGCGTTTTTCTTCTTAGTGCAAAGGTGAAGGAGAAGCCCCTGACCGAGAGCCGCAGAAATAGAGTCTACAACTTTGATTGTGCACTCAGGATGCTTTGTCATAACGTCCTGTGCAGCAATCTGACAAGTCTGATAAGTCGTGCTGAGCTCACTGGAGAAACAAAGGAAGAAGATATCTTTTCCGCTTTCAGCAATGCTGTCCATAAGTTCGAGTGCATCTTCGTATGTAACAGGAGAGGACTTAGGAAGTACGCCGCTTCTTACTCTGTCATAGAATTTTTCAGTTGTAAGGTCATCACTTGTGCACTGTGTGTAAGTTTTGATGCCGATAGTGTAATGCAGACCAATAACCTTAACATCGTTCATACTATAATAGTTTTCGTCCATATCGGCGCATGAGTCAGTAACAATAACATAATCTCTTGCCATAGTGAAAATCTCCAATCATTATATATTGACCGCAAAAAAGCGGAAACATTTCAAGTTAAGTGTATACACGTATGTTTACACTTAAACACAAAATAATTCATAATTATTATATCACATATTTTAAAAAATGTAAATAGCTTTGTAAGCTTAGAATACCAAAAAAATTAAAAAAATATAGTCAAAATGTCAATAAAATGTTGATTTGTCAACAATAATTGTTGAATTTTCAACAAAAAAGAGTCGGAGCAAAATAAAATTCACTCTCAACTCTTTAAACTCAATTATTATAAATGCTTCTCCATACGAATATGCTCGCAGTACTCATCAAGATAAACCTCGCCATAAGCCGTGTATCCACCCTTCTCATAGAACCCTCGGACCCTGCACTGCGCAGAAAGAACAATCTTGTCCGCACCAAGCGC
>JAFTWI010000178.1 GCA_017465345.1 Oscillospiraceae bacterium | reverse complement strand
GTGACACAGGAATTACAGTTACATATAACCCCACAGGTTCAGGCTCAGGTATCAAGGCTGTTTCCGCAGGAACCTGCGATATCGGTCTTTCAAGCCGTGACCTCAAGGACGAAGAAAGGGCACAGGGACTTGAAGCGACAGTTCTCGCTTATGACGGAATTGCTATCATTGTAAATCCAGAAAATCCTGTTTCCGATCTTGATGTTGAAACTATTGCTGGAATTTACACAGGCGAGATCGCAAACTGGAACGAGATCGGCGGTAATGACAGCGAGATCGTACTTATCGGTCGTGAAGCAGGAAGCGGAACCCGTGACGGCTTTGAGTCTATTACAGGCACAGAGGATAATTGTAAATACCGTCAGGAGCTTACCTCCACAGGCGATGTTATCACAACTGTTGCAGGCAATCCTGCGGCAATTGGCTATGCTTCGGTTGCATCAGTAAAGGATAGCGTAAAAATGCTGACAGTCGGCGGTGTTGCTCCAAGTGAAGAAACTATCAAGGACGGCAGCTATGTTGTTCAGCGTCCCTTCGTTCTGGTAACAAAGGCTGATACAGAGCTTTCGGAAACTGCACAGGAGTTCTTTGACTATATTACATCTGAAAATGCAAGAGAAGCAATTTCCTCAGCAGGCGTTGTTGCGGCGAATTAAAAATATATCAAACGGCGATGCGGCGGAACTATGCCGCATAATGCCATATACGGAGCAAACTTATGAAGAAAAATAAAATGATTGAAAGAGCCATTCACGGTGTATTTCTTATACTCGGACTGCTAACATTCGGCTGTGTATTACTTATCACAATATATCTCGTAATTTCAGGTATTCCTGCCATAACAGAAATCGGACTTTTCGATTTTCTTTTCGGCACAAAATGGGCGTCAACTGCCGATGAGCCAAGCTACGGCATACTCCCATTTATTTTAACAAGCATTTACGGAACGGCAGGAGCAATACTTCTCGGAGTTCCCATAGGATTTTTTGCGGCTGTTTACCTCTCAAAGCTTGCAAATCCAAAGGTCAAAGCCTTTATGGAGGGTGCTGTAAGCTTGCTTGCGGGAATCCCCTCAGTTGTATATGGCTTGGTGGGTATGCTTGTGCTTGTACCTGCTGTCCGTGAGATTTTTAATATCCCCGACGGTGCCAGCCTGTTTTCAGCAATTATAGTTCTTGCAATTATGATCTTACCGTCAATCATCAAGGTTTCTATGACAGCTCTTGAAGCTGTACCAAAGGAATATGAGGACGCCTCACTTGCTTTAGGTGCAACTCCCGTTGAAACATATTTCAGAGTTTCCGTGCCTGCGGCAAAAAGCGGTATTGCGGCGGCTGTTGTGCTTGGCGTAGGTCGTGCCATAGGCGAAGCTATGGCGGTTATGATGGTATCGGGAAATGTTCCGAATATGCCGTCACTTTTTCAGAGTGTGCGATTTCTCACAACAGCAGTTGCAAGCGAAATGTCCTATTCAAGCGGACTTCAGCAGCAGGCTCTGTTCTCAATCGCACTTGTGCTGTTCCTCTTTATAATGCTTATCAATGCAACGCTAAACTTTTTCTTGAAAAAGGAGAAAGACTGATGCTTAGTAAAAAAAGAAAAGCCTATATCGGCGGAATGAAAGCCGCTATGTATATTTCCACAGGCCTTACAGCTACGCTTGTAATTTTCCTTGTGGCGTATGTATTTATCAAGGGTATACCTCATATTTCGTGGGAACTTTTATCTACAAAGCCAAGCTACATAAGCGGAAATATCGGTATCTTGCCTGATATTTTAAATACGCTTTATATCGTTCTTTCAACGCTTATCTTCGTTATTCCGCTTGGAGTTGGTGCGGCGATATATCTTACTGAATATGCAAAAAACAAAAGGCTTGTTTCTGTTATCGAATATGCCGCAGAAACACTTTCGGGTATCCCATCCATCATTTACGGACTTGTGGGAATGCTGTTTTTCTGTCAGTTTTTAGGCTTTAAGACCTCACTTTTAGCAGGTTCTTTGACTCTTGTAATTATGAATTTACCTACAGTAATGCGTACTACTCAGGAAAGTCTTAAAACAGTTCCGCAGAGTTATCGTGACGGTGCATTCGGACTTGGTGCAGGGAAATGGCGAGTAATAAGAACTGTGGTGCTTCCGGGCTGTGTTGACGGAGTTATAACAGGCTGTATTCTGTCAATAGGGCGAATTTTAGGAGAATCTGCTGCACTTCTATTTACAGCAGGTTTCGCCCACGCTCTTAATGGGATTTTCGAAGGACTCACCTCTCCCGGTGCATCACTTACCGTTGCACTTTATGTTTACGCAAAGGAACAAGGCGAGTTTGGAGTTGCCTTTGCAATAGCGGCAATACTTATGATACTGACACTTCTGATAAATCTTTCTGCAACTCTTGTCAGCAGATATTTTGCAAAAAAGCGTGAGCTTTAACCGAAAGGAATGATACAATGAGCGATATAATGACAGCGAAAGACCTGAGTTTGTGGTATGACAAAACTCAGGCTCTCAAAAACGTGAACATTACGATACCCGAAAAAAGCATTACCGCCTTTATAGGCCCGTCAGGCTGCGGAAAATCCACATTTCTCAAAACCTTAAACCGTATGAATGACCTCATTCCTTCAGTTAAAATAATAGGTGAAGTATGTTATAATGGACAGAATATCTACGACAACTCAGTTGATGTAAATGAGCTCCGCCGTGAAATCGGAATGGTATTCCAGAAGCCGAATCCTTTCCCTATGAGCATTTATGACAACATAGCTTACGGACCACGTACACATGGAATTAAGTCAAAGGTAAAGCTTGACGAAATAGTTGAGCAGTCCCTCAGAGATGCAGCAATATGGGACGAAGTAAAGGACAGACTAAAGAAAAATGCCCTTGGAATGTCAGGCGGTCAGCAGCAGAGATTATGCATTGCAAGGGCGCTTGCGGTAAAGCCCAAAATTCTTCTTATGGATGAGCCTACATCTGCCCTTGACCCTATCTCAACATCAAGAATCGAGGAGCTTGCGATCGAGCTGAAAAAGAGTTATACTATTGTTATAGTAACTCACAATATGCAGCAGGCAGTCCGAATTTCCGACAATACGGCATTCTTTTTACTGGGCGAACTTATTGAATACGGCGAAACTGAAAAACTGTTTTCACAGCCCACAGATAAACGTACAGAAGACTATATAACAGGAAGGTTTGGATAATGAGAAGCAGATTTGATGAACAGTTAAATATACTTAATACCGAAATGATAGAAATGGGCGCACTTTGTGAAGAATCCATTGCTCTTGCATCAAAGGCACTTACTACGGGAGATGTTTCACTTGCTGAAAGAGTTTCAGAACTTTCAGCTGATATCGACCAAAAAGAAAGAGATATTGAATCACGCTGTATGAAATTACTTTTACAGCAACAGCCTGTTGCAAG
>JAFTWI010000177.1 GCA_017465345.1 Oscillospiraceae bacterium | reverse complement strand
TAATCGTAAAGCGCACGAAGCTTGGTGTCAACATAACCCTCAAGGTCAGTCAGCAGGAAGTAGTGGTCAGGCTTGTGCCAGCTTGTGCCGTTGATGAGTGCGTTGTAAAGTTCACCGAACATACCTGTGTCGCCGTCATTGAATGTGCCGTCAACAAGAGTGTTGATAACTCTCTTTACACGGTCGTTGGTGTAGTAAATCTTTTCCTTTGGACGGTAAGTCGGCTTAATCTTTTCGATTTCCTCAACTCTTGCGCCGAAGATATATTCGTTTTCCCAGCCTGCTTCTTCAACGATTTCAACATTTGCGCCGTCATATGTGCCGAGGGTTACCGCACCATTGAGCATAAACTTCATATTGCCTGTACCCGAAGCTTCAAGGCCTGCTGTGGAAATCTGCTCGGAAATATCAGCTGCAGGAATAAGCTTTTCAGCGTAGGAAACGTTGTAGTTCTGAACAAAGAGAACCTTAAGCCTATCCTTTGTGTCAGGGTCGTTGTTCACAAGCTTTGCAACCTCGTTGATATACTTGATGATGCCCTTTGCTCTGCGGTAAGCAGGAGCAGCCTTTGCGCCGAAAATAAAGCATGTAGGCTGAAGGTCAGGGAGCTTGTTCTCCTTAATCTGGAAGTAAAGGTCAACAATGGAGAACGCATTGAGAAGCTGTCTCTTATATTCGTGCAGACGCTTAACCTGAATGTCGAATGCCCAGTCAGGACTAAGTTCAACGCCCTCGTGCTTCTTGATGTATTCGCAAAGCTGAACCTTCTTTTCACGCTTGATGTCCATAAAGTGCTTGATTGTTGCACCATCGTCAACAAACTTCTTCAGCTCAGCAAGCTTGTCAAGCTCAGTCTGCCAGCCGTCACCGATTTTTTCAGTGATAAGGGAGGACAGCTCAGGGTTGCAAAGACCAATCCAACGGCGTGGTGTGATACCGTTAGTCTTATTCTGGAAACGCTCAGGATAGATTTCGTACCAATCCTTGAGCACGTCATTTTTGAGAATATCAGTGTGAAGCTGAGCAACACCGTTGATGTATGTGGAAGCAAAGATTGCCATTCTTGCCATGTGGATACGGTCACCGTCAAAAATACGCTTAGCTTCAATCTGTGCATCAGTCTGACCGATGGAGCGGAGGTGCTTTTCAAGGTGTCTGTCAATCATAAGCACGATTTCGTAAATTGTAGGAACAACGCTCTTGAACAGGTCAGCGCCCCACTTTTCAAGCGCTTCACCGAGAACAGTGTGGTTCGTGTAGTTGCAGGTCTTCTGTACAATTGCAAATGCCTCAGTAAAGGACATTCCTTCCTTGAACATGAAAATTCTGATAAGCTCAGGGATAGCAATTGTCGGGTGAGTATCGTTAAGTTGAATAGCGTACATATCAGCAAACTTGGAGAAATCGTCACCGTGTGCCTTCTTGTAACGACGGATAATGTCCTGAATAGAAGCAGAAACGAAGAAATACTGCTGCTTCAGACGCAGGCGCAGACCCTTTTCAGTGTTGTCGTTAGGGTAAAGTACGTTGGAAATAGCGTCAGCAAGGATTGTGCTTTCGCTTGCGCCAAGGTAATCCTGATTGTCGAACTTGCCGAAGTCAAAGCCCTTGAGGGACTCACTCTGCCACAGACGGAGAGTGTTGATGGACTTCTTGTTGTAGCCGATAATCGGAATATCGTAAGGTACAGCCATTACGGACTGGTCAGCAAAATCAACTCTTACAGCATCATTTTCAGCACGTACGCTCCAAGCGTCACCGTAATCAAGCCATGCGTCAGCGCTTTCCTGCTGGAAGCCGTTGCCGATAGACTGCTTGAAAAGACCGTACTTGTAGCGGATACCGTAGCCGTTGAGCGGGATATCGTGAGAAGCAGCGGAGTCAAGGAAGCAAGCCGCAAGTCTGCCAAGACCGCCGTTACCGAGAGCAGCGTCCTCGATTTCTTCAAGGCAGTTGATATCAACGCCCTGCTCAGCAAGGATTTCCTTAGCTTCTGTAAGGAGACCAGCACAGTAAAGGTTGTTGAATACCGCACGTCCCATAAGGAATTCAGCGGAGAGATAGTAAGCACGGCGCTTGGAGTTATGACGTTCCTCAGAAGCGTCCCAGTCAGGGATAATTTCGCTCATTACCGCACGTGAGAGTGCGTTGTGAAGCTGCTTCGGAGTAGCGTTCTTAATGTCAACACGTCCGTCAACACGAAGATTTTCGTTTATTTTTGTGAGAAACTGTTCTTTGTTCATTATAAAACTCGTCCTTTCCTGATTTTAAGCCATAAGGCAATAAACCACACTTATTGTAACATATTTTTTTATTTCTTGCAACTATTTTGTGCAACAATTACGCAGAATAAACATTATGATAAATTATAATTTAGCGGAAAGATTGTGGAGACCCTCTGGGGAAAACCTTTCTGAGGAAAGGTTCTTCCTCAATAGATTTCCGCAATGCTTCGTTAAATTATAATTTTATCAAAAACCAAAACGGCACCCGCAGGTGCCGCAAAATTACTTAGTATTCATAAGTGTGAGGATAATTTTCTGACGTGTAACAATTCCGATAAAATATCCCCTGTCATCTGTTACAGGGATAAAGCTCTGCTGAACCGCACGCTGGAGAAGCTCCTCCATTGTAATGTAGATATTTGCCGACGGATTGAATTCGGGACGGATAATATCCGCAATCAGCTTACTGTCAGCCTCTTCCCGATTTTCACTGTCCAGCATATTCCACAGAAAATCACCCTCGCTGACCGTGCCAACATATCGTCCGTCCTTGCTGAGCACTGGGATAGCAGTGTAGCCGTGAATTTTCATATCCTCAAGACCTTTTCTTACGGTGCAGGTTTCATAGAGATATGCCGCATTATCCTTTGGTATAAGCAATGAAATTATGTTCATAGCAATGCTCCTTAAATGTTGTTGTAAATATTATACCACATAAATCAGAAAAAGAAAAGGGGAATACGTCGCATTCCCCCTAAATTTTTAATTAATCAGCAGTACCATTTACCAGCCCTCGGTAATACGTCTGCACAACGTTCTGCCGATATTTGCAAGTGACTGCTGTTCCGAACAGGCACCCAGCTTATAAGCCTCCATCGGCATACCGTAAACAACGCAGCTTTCCTTGTCCTGCCCGATAGTATATGCACCTTTATTATGCATTTTCAGCAGTCCTTTTGCGCCGTCAGCGCCCATGCCCGTCATAATAGCGCCAATAGCCTTTTTACCCGCCGTGTCTGCTACGCTTGTAAACATAACATCAACAGAAGGACAGTGACCCGAAACCTTTTCGCCCTGATAGCACTTTACATAGTACCCCTGAGTGTCCTTTTTCAGCTCCATATGGTAAGCACCTGCCGCAATAAGACATAGTCCGGGACGAAGTCTGTCGCCGTTTTCCGCTTCCTTTACAGTCATAGCGCAGCTTTTGTCCAGCCGTTCGCTGTACATTTTTGTGAATACGGGCGGCATATGCTGAACAACCAGTACAGGAGGCATTGTTTTTGGGAATGACTTTATAACACATTCCAGTGCATCTGTACCGCCTGTTGAAGCACCCAGCGCAACAACAATTCCCTCATTTGCAGCCTTAGAAAGCCCTGAAATTTCGCTTGCAGATGGAAGATTTGGTGCAACCTTTCCTGCTTTTGCAGTAGAATTCAGCGGCATAACGCCATCGATTTTTTCGATTGTATTTACTGATTTTTTTGGTGCAGTCCGTACAGGCTTGCTTGCTGCAAGAATAATTTTAGTCCCGAGAATTGTTGAAAAGGTTTTGAACTCAGCAGGTGAACGCGGCTTCTTCATGAAATCCGCTGCACCCGCTTCGAGAACGGACTCTTCACTTGCCGTGCCTGAAATCATGATGCATGGCAATGGATATTGCTCCATAAGCTGATTAAGGAAAGTAATTCCGTCCATCTTCGGCATAACTACGTCCATAATCAGCACGTCAGGCTTAAGCTCGTTGATTTTGTCACGGGCTTCGAAAGCGTCCGCTGCTTCACCCGCAACCTCGATATTTGACATAGAAGAAAGCGCCTGCACAAGTGTTGAACGGAAAAGTGCAGAATCGTCCACAACAAGAACGCGGACTTTCAGCTTGTTTTTCTTAATACTCATAGTAATGTGCTGACGCTCCTTAATTATTGATTGAATGTTCTGCCGGCGTAGGTACGTCCTCCCGCAGGCTTGTCGGAAATTTTGCGGTAAATTGCAGGTTTAACGTAAGTGTAGCGTGTATCCTTGCCAACACTTTCTGCATGACCGATAAAAAGATATCCGCCTTCCTTTGTTACATCATAGAAACGCTCAATGAGAGCATTTTTAGTTTCCTGCTCAAAATAAATCATAACATTGCGGCAGCTTATAAAATCGAATGGCACGCTGCACACAATCGGATCCATAAGATTGAATTGTCTGAAAACGACCTGCTTGCGGATGCGCTCGATGACCTGATAATTCTTGTCATCAATTTTTGTAAAATACTTTGCCAGCCAGTGAGCAGGAACGTCCTTGACCATGTCCTCTGAGTAGATACCTGCCTGTGCCTTTCTCAGCACGTCAGTATCAAGGTCGGTAGCAAGAAGCTTCCAATCCCACTTTGAAGCCTGAGGTCCGAAATATTCATCAATCGTCATTGCAATGGTGTAAGGCTCCTGTCCCGTTGAGGACGCAGCGCACCAAAGTTTCAGCGAGTGAGTTTTTTCATTAGTCTTTTCAAGGTAGGGAAGGATAGTACTTTTCAGAAATTCGAAATGCTCAGGCTCACGCAGGAAGAATGTGTGGTTAGTGGTAAGCTTGTTTACCAGCTGCATAGTTTCATTTCCCGTTTTGTCAGCGAAAGCAAAATCAATGAATTCCTTGAAACTGCCGAAACCTCTGCGGATAACCATATTGGAAAGACGTCCTTCAATGAGAATACGTTTCTTTTCAAGGTTTATGCCGTAGTTTTCCTTCATATACGCAACAAGACGTTCAAAATCATTGTCCGTGAGTTTAAGCATCATGGGGGATTACCTCTTTTAATCCATAATAAGCTTATCGCAGTCAAGCAGCAGTCTGATACCGCTTTCCATATTGATAATTGATTTCAGATAACGGTTGGAGTTTACACTCTTTGAATCAGGCACCTTGCTGATGATGTCCTTCTTGACAACAACAACCTCATGCACACGGTCAACGATAACGCCGACCTGCTGACCGTCCTCAAATTCGATAACCACGATACAGGTTCTGTCATCATAAGGGATTTCTTCCATGCCAAAGCGCTTTCTGATGCTGATAACAGGAACAACCTTACCTCTGATGTTGATAACGCCCTTGATGTGATCAGGAATTTTAGGAACAACGGTAATCTGTTCGATTCCGATAATTTCGTTGATATATTTGATTTCAATACCGTAGATAGTATCGCCGATGTCGAAGAAAAGAACTTCTGCGCCGTCTGCGGTGTAGGTTACATTAGTATTTTCTGCCATACTCGGTCTTCCTTTCTTTAAAGAGCAGACTTCCGTATCAGCGGAAGCCTGCACTGTATTCATCAGAAATCTGTGATAATGTTGCCCACATCAAGAATGATAGTGATAGAACCGTCACCAAGAATGGAGCAGCCAGCCATACCATTCTGCTTAACGTTGTAGTTGTTGAGCAGAGGAGAGAACGGCTTAACAACAACCTGCTGTTCACCGATAAGCTCGTCAGCAAGCAGACAAGCACGCTTGCCTTCAGCCTCAACCAGAATTACGATACCCTCATAAAGGTCATCTGTAGCAGGCTCAAGGTCATACATATCATAAAGTCTGATAAGCGGGAAGCACTCTCCGCGGATCATAATCATTTCCTTGCCGTCAGTATCCTTAACCAGCTGACTTGGCTTAGCCTTGAAGGATTCCTTGATGGAGTTGATAGGAATTGTAAAGATAGACTGACCAACGGAAACCTCCATACCATCCACAATGGAGAGGGAGAGAGGAATCTTGATAATGAAGCTTGTTCCCTGACCGTACTTGGAGTCAACGGAAACGGAGCCGCCGATTTTTTCGATATTCTTACGAACAACGTCCATACCAACGCCACGTCCCGAGTATTCGGTAACCTGTTCGTTTGTGGAGAAGCCCGGAAGCATAATCATATTGAGAATTTCCTTCTCGGAATATTCACTTGCAGGTCTTGTGAGAATACCGTTCTTTTCAGCCTTTGCAAGAACCTTTTCAGGATTGATTCCGCCGCCGTCATCAGCGATTACGATAATTACTTCACCGGAAGCGTTGTAAGCGGAAAGAGTAATCTTACCCTTAGGGGACTTGCCTGCAGCAATTCTGTCCTCAACATTGTCCTCAATACCGTGGTCCATAGAGTTACGAACCATGTGCATGAGAGGGTCATTGAGTTGGTCGATGATGGACTTGTCAACTTCTGTTTCTTCGCCCTCAAAGATAAGGTCAACGTCCTTGCCGAGCTTAACCTTCATATCTCTTACGATACGGGTCATCTTGTTGAATGCACCTGAAATAGGAACCATTCGGATAGACATAACAGCGTCCTGAAGTTCGGAGTTGAGCTTTCTGAGCTGTCTTGCAGCCTTCTGGAAGTTATCAAGGCGCAGACCCTTCAGGTCTGGGTTGGAAGTAACCATAGCCTCAGTGATAACAATTTCACCAACGAGGTCAACAAGAGTGTCGAGCTTGTTGAGGTTAACGGAAATAAGGGACTGCTTAGCGCCGCCGCCCTTAGTAGCAATAGCATTGTTAATCTGTTCCTTGGACTGAGCCGGAGCAGCAGCCTTAGGAGCTTCTGCCTTAGGTGCAGCAGGAGCAGCCTGAGCAGCGGCTGTCGGTGCAGCCGGAGCAGCAGCCTTAGGAGCCTCTGCCTTAGGAGCAGGAGCAGCATCCTCAATTACTTCATAGGATTTAACGCAAGGTGTGCTTTCGATTGTCTGGAGCACAAGCTGAGGCTTTTCGCAAGCAAAATGAACAAGGAAGCCCTCATCAATGATAGTCTTGCATGTATCCATGTTATTTTCAATGTCAGCAGGCTCGTATGTAACGCTGTCGCAAACTTCCTTGATTGTGTTTACAACGAGAAGTGCACGAAGATTTTCCATCTTGCAGTCGTCCTCAAAGTAAACTCTTACGGAAGTAACGTCGCCGTTTGCTGCCTTTGCAACAGCAACGCCTGAACCTCTTGTTACAATATCGCACTTCTTGACATTAGGAGTTGTTCTGATAATATCAACAACAGCGTCGATAGTTGTTCCGTCAGCAGGAGCAAAATTGATATCAAAGCCTGTCTCGATAATAACCTGAGCAGTATCACCGTTTGTTTCAATATCAGCAGGAATATACTCAAGCTTTGAGCATGATTCGGTAATTCTGTTGATAACGAGAAGTGCACGGAGGTTTTCCATCTTGCAGTCGTCCTCGAAATAAACCTTTACCGTTGTAAGCTCTGGAGCAGCCGCAGATGCCGCAGGAGCAGCGGAAGCCGCAGGTGCAGGAGCCGCAGCCGCAGCGGGAGCAGCTTCAGGAGCAGCCTCACCCTTGAGTACAGCAGCATAAGCCTTGATTTTAGCAATCTGCTCGCTGAAATCAGTTGCGTTGTATTCATCCTCCTGCAAAAGCTCAATTTCAGCCTTCATCAGGTCAGACGCATTGAATACGAGGTCGTATAATGTTTCCATCGAGGTAATAACAGGATTATCCTCACGGATAACGTAAAACATGTCCTCAATTGCGTGAGCGAGCTTCGACATATTTTCAAGTCCCATCATAGCTGAAGAGCCCTTGATAGTATGCATCGTACGGAAGATTTCGTTAATTTCCTCCTCCCCGAAGCTGCTTTCATTTTCTGTTTTCATAAGGATCTGGTCGAGTTGTTCAAGAAGAGTGGTAGTTTCAAAGACGTACATATCCGCCATTGCTTCCATTCCTGCTTCAAACTTTGCCATAAAAACACCTACCTATTCAGTTAATGTCCTCATATATATT
>JAFTWI010000020.1 GCA_017465345.1 Oscillospiraceae bacterium | reverse complement strand
TTTTCTTCACTTTCTCTTCGTAATAGTTTTTCTGAAGTTCATAAGAACTTGTCTGTTGAAGATTATCTGTAGATACTCGCACATACACAGCTACACGTCATGAAACATCGTCATAAAAATCTGCGTTTTTCTTACCGGGTATAACTTCAAGCAATTCCGTGTTTGATGCCTTATATCGTTCACGAATTTTTCCTTTTTGGAATTCTTTACTAGATGTAGTTGTTCCACTTTCAAGCATAATTATCACCTCAAATAATGTTCTATTTTCAGTATAATCTGTTTTGTGAAAAAAGAAAATTAACCATAAGCATATTGCTATACTTATGGTTATAAAACTATTGATTTAAAAATCCATCTCCATCAATTTAAAGTAGATTGGGGGTGAAAATTTATGACTATTAACTATAAACGAATTGGAAACAAGATAAAAATATTTCGAAAATCCAAGCATATGTCACAAGCAGATTTAGCAGAATTGACAGAATTATCCGTACCATATATAAGTCATATTGAAACAGGCAGGAAAAAGGCTAGCCTTGAAACACTCGTGAAAATCGCAGATGTGTTGAATGTTACAGTAGATAGATTACTATGTGGTAATCAGGAACATAATAGCAAGGATTATGAACCCGAACTACGAGAATTGATTTCTGATTGCAGTATTTATGAAAAGTCAGTTATTTATGATACTGCTCACTCCGTAAAAAAGAGTTTACGCATGAACAATGAGTTGCTATTCAAGAAACGCGGATAATGTAGGCTGCTTATTTTGTCAGTACAATATCTCATTGGTTGAAGAACAGCATTTTAAAAACAACATCTTTAGTCCATAAATCCTCAAACAATAAATTATCCACAAAAGCCATATAAAAGGCTTTTGTGGATAATTTTTCTTTAACCTATGTAACTCCCACTCTTTTCGCAACCTGCAAAACGCTTTCACAGAACGACATTTCATCTTCCAATGATGTCAGCAACGGGTCACTGTTATAAATGCATATTATGTCGAACTTGGGGTGTATAAAGCGAAATATCTTATTTTTGTTAAAAGACTTATCTGTAATATTCCGGCGGCACAGGATTGTCAGATATACAAAGGTCCTTGTCAGTTTTGCTCCATGCCTTTTCAACAGTGTCCGTCATTTTTCTTGCATCACAGCAATACACCAATGCGTTGCCGAGATGATGATATGTTACTGCGCCTGTATATTCAAAGGCTTTCTTGTAATTAGGATAATAGTCAGAAACACAAGTATCTGCAGCGGCAGTAAAATGCGGGTGGAACGGAGGCGACTTAATGAGATTTCCGTTGTAATCCTTTATGGTTATTTCAAAAGTATCCTGACCTAATCTGTCGGGAATATTAAGACGTTCGTCAACGGCGTGGAGATATGTATTCCTGTCGTGACCGACTCCGACTAAAAGAACCTTTCCGTTACACTCGTAAAGTCTGTTCAGACAACCACCTATAGGTGCAGGTGACGCTAATTTTTCTTCGTTCTTTACATAGTCGGCTGCATTTTTCCCGAATACAGCAAGTGAATGAGTCGGGTGCAGGGTGCGTATTCCATCGGCACGGAACGCCGCTACCTTTGCAAGTGTGCCAATGCACGGCACGGTAGTTTTCACATCATAAAAGGGATTTTCTTTGTTTACGTTATCCCATGTGTGAGTGGGGACAAGGAAAAGTCCGTCTGTAAGATACTCACAGAAAGCATCGATAAGACCGTCTGCGCCGTTTTCTATTTCACCTATAGCTTTGAGTGAACAGTGTATTGTCACTATGTCATCGTGCTTTATTCCGCAACCTTCAAGAAATGCACATACATCATTTTTAGTTACCATTTATACTTCCCCTTTACCGGATATATTTTTATTATATCACACGGGTTGTGAAAAGACAATATTAGCACAAATAAAAAAAGTTACAACAGCGCAGATGTAATATTTATAAGCATCTCCCTCATTTTTTTAGCTCGCCATTAATATTTCTGCTTTTGTTATTGATTTCATCGCTATGAGATGGTATAATGAATATAGCTTCATTCCACACATTATATTCAGGCAAAATCACTTCAGACGGGAGTATTATAATATGATAGGAAATTATAGAACTGTCGCTCTTTGTACTTGTCGCATTCAGGACAAGGAAAGCCACGATTTTATTTCAACACTTGAAAATACACTTGCTGAAATTCAATGCCGCCTTATCATATACAATTGCAGCTCATATATTCAAAGCGGCAAGGAAGATGCTGATGCAAAGCTGTCTGTTTTCAAGCTTATTGATCCGTCATTTGTTGATGCGGTAATTATTCAAGCTGACCGATTCAACAATAATGCTGTATGCCGTAAGATTATAGATGATGTATTGGACAAGGAGCTTCCAGTTATAGCGCTTGGCGGTGCGTTTGAAAATTGCTTCAATATAACCTATAATCATCAGGCAGGCTTTGCTGAAATTGTTTCACATCTTATAACACAGCACAATGTAACAGATTTTCATCTGATTGCAGGACTCAGAAATAATATTTATTCTGATGAAAGAATTGAAACTTTCAGAAATGTTCTTGAGGAAAATAATCTACCTTTTGATGAAAATATGGTGAGCTATGGTGACTTTTGGCCTGGACCTGCACAAAGGGCTGTGAAAAAGCTTATCAGGGAAAATAGTCTTCCTCGTGCTTTGGTCTGTGCGAATGATAATATGGCAATTGCGGTTGTTGCGCTGCTCAACAATCACGGGATTGCTGTTCCTGATGATGTTATTGTTACAGGATTTGACTGTATCGACGCAATATACAGCGCTGAACCTACAATTACCTCCGCTTGCATTGGTCCCGACGTAAGCTCACGAGTTATATGCAACATTCTGGCAGACATTTTTTCGGGCAAGAAAAATACGGGCACTGTTTCAATTCCATCTGTTATGATTACCAACGATTCCTGCGGATGCAAGGGTGCGTTCAAAACAAATGCCACGGCAGCACTTTCGGAACAGCACAGCCGTTTCTGTATTTTTCAGGATGAGAATATATCACTTTCCGAAAGCGGCGCAAAAATTCAGAAATGCGAAAATTTCAGCGAGGTTGTTGAACTGATGAAGGAATGTTTTCCGATGCAGTCTATGGGATGTCTTATCCGTGCTGAATGTATCTACAAAAGAACTGACCTGAATTCTATAAGTACCAACGCTTTCGGTGATGAGTTCTTCCTTTTGTATGACAGCGATGCGGCTGTACAGCAGACTGATACGGATGAAAATGCTTCTTGCTTTATATCATCTGAGGATTTCATTTTCAAGTTTGAACCGCATATACTTGATGGCTGCAGCTTTATAGTTTCTCCGCTGTATTATCTTGACGTTCCGATGGGATTTGTATATTTTCATTTCAAGGAAAGAACCTTCAGCAACTATTATAAAATTCCGCAGATTGTCAATGTTCTTAATAATGCACTTGGCGGTATGATAAACCTTCGCCACACCCGTTATCTTATGAAACAGATTGACGAAATGTATCGCAATGACCCCCTTACAGGCTTATACAACCGCAGGGGCTTCTGCATAGAATATGAAAAATTCCTTGAAAATAATAATGGCATTCCGTTATCAGTTGTTATGTGCGACCTTGATGGGCTTAAAAAAATCAATGACACCTGGGGACACGAAGAAGGTGACATTGCAATCCACACCATAGCACAAGCACTGAAGCACGCAAGCGGAAATGACTCGCTCTGTACCCGTATGGGCGGAGATGAAATGCTTGCTGTTTATGTGTACAAAAAAGGCAGTGACGCAAAGTTCCGTTCCGAGTTCAACAGCTATCTTGACAAATTCAACAAGGTCTCAGGCAAAAGTTACTCTATTGCCGCAAGTACGGGAATTTATCACACCTCCCCCGATGAAAGGCTGAGCTTTGAAGAATTGATAAAACGTTCCGATGTGCTTATGTATGCGGAAAAGAAACGCCGCAAACAACAGAAATAACAAAAACGAGCTTCCTGCAAGTCATATACTTTGCAGGAAGCTTTATTACATTGTTGATTTTCTTATAAGCAGCTGGAAATCAAGCATTACGTTCTTTCCGCTGTTTCCATCAAGCATCTCGATAAGCTCAGAAGCAGAAACGGCACCAAGCTTGCCTGCATCAAAGATAAGAGATGTGACGGAAGGGATATAATTATCCAGATGTACGCTGTCGTAGAAAGATGCAACCCTTATATCTTCGGGTATAGCCGTTAAAAGATTGTTAAGTTCTGCAAGAAGCTTCATACAAATCATATCATCGCCGCAGATTATACAACGCGGCTCCTGCTTCAGAAGGGCTGAAACAGCCTTGCTGAACTGAAGCGGACTTTCAATACCCGTATAAACCATATCAATTGCAGGCTTTGCTCCTACAGTTGCAAATGCGCTTTCAAAGCCTTCATATCTGCTTTTATTTACGGTGTGGTCCATATTTCCCATAATCAAGCCAATCTTTTCAGGCTGATTAGAAATAAGCAGATAGGAAGTCAGTTCACGGCATCCATCCTTATGGTTACTGTCAACGGTTATTGCACCGTTCAGCATACTTCTTCCGATTACAACAAATGGCATTCCGTTTTCACAGAGCAGTGTTTCCATACTGTTGTCGGAAAGAGGACGGGTGATAATTACACCGTCAACCTTCCTGTTCTCTACAACACGTTTCAGCTGTGAAAGGTCATCCTTTTCCGTACCGATTATGATTGCATCGTAATTTCTTACCGCACATTCCCTTGCGATACCCGTCAGACAAGTCTGGAAGAAAGGTGCTTCGGCATCATTGCTGTCCATCGGAATTACAACGCCCACATTATACGTGCGGCTTTCGGACAGGCTTTTTGCAATCATATTCGGGCGGTAATTCATTTCTCTGATACACTCATTGACACGTTCACGCGTCTCAGTGCTTATTCTGCCCTTTCCCGAAATCGCACGAGAAACGGTGGATTTGGATAATCCCAGCGCAAGTGCAACATCTTCAAGCTGTACCTTTTTATTTCCAGGATTTACAGTAGTTGTTTTCAATTACTTTTTCCTTCCTTTTTTCTTGTCCTTGACTTCTTCAGCTACAGACACAGTTTCCTGCTTCTTTGGCACAGGAACTGCATTTTCAACAGCAAGATTTCTTCCGTCCTCTGAGTCAAAAAGGTTGATTGTACGCTCTCTGAGAGTAAAGGAAAGTGTTGTGCGCTTCAGGAGGTCAACCTGTTCCTGATCGTCCATATCAGCAATCTGAACCTTGAGAATGATTTTCTTACCCTCGGCGTATACAGCGTGGATATGAATTTCGCTACCCATCATTTCAGTAACCTTTACGTCAGCCTTGATACTGTTCGGGGTATTGTCATCACATATAATAAGATTTTCAGGACGCACGCCGAGAGTTATCTTTTCGGGAACAATATCCCTCTTTGCAAGTGCTTCATTGATATATTCGGGAACAGCAACCTCTGCGCCGTTGACATAAGCAGAATATCTGCTGCCGTTCTTCTTCAGCTCAGCGTCAAAGAAGTTCATCTGCGGTGTGCCTATAAAACCTGCCACAAACAGGTTTGCAGGGTGATTGAACAATTCCTGCGGAGTGCCCACCTGCATTACATAACCGTCCTTCATAATTACGATACGGTCACCGAGGGTCATAGCCTCTGTCTGGTCGTGAGTAACGTAAACGAAGGTGGTCTGGATTTTTTCACGGAGAAGAATAATTTCAGCTCTCATCTGATTACGAAGTTTTGCGTCAAGGTTTGAGAGAGGTTCGTCCATAAGAAAAACCTTTGGTACACGGACAATTGCACGTCCGATTGCAACACGCTGACGCTGACCTCCTGAAAGCTGCTTAGGCTTGCGTCCGAGAAGCTCGGTAATACCGAGAATTTCAGCGGCGTGACAAACCTTTTCGTGAACCTCGTCATTCGGAACCTTACGCAGACGCAGACCGAAAGCGATGTTTTCATATACGCTCATATGAGGATAAAGAGCATAATTTTGAAAAACCATAGCTATATCTCTGTCCTTCGGCTCCATATCGTTTACTACATTTTCGCCGATAGATATTTCACCGTCGCTGATGTCCTCAAGTCCCGCAATCATTCGGAGTGTTGTGGACTTACCGCAGCCTGACGGTCCTACGAGTACGATAAATTCCTTGTCCTTTATTTCAAGATTGAAGTCGTGTACTGCAACAAAACCGTTGTCGTACTGCTTCTTTACATTGGTAAGCTTTACTTCAGCCATAATAAAACCGTTCCTTTCAGATTTTTAACCCTTGACTGCACCGCCTGTTACGCCCTCTACATAGTATTTCTGGAGAGCCATAAAGAGTGCGGTTACGGGAATGGATACGAACAAGCCGCCTGCGCAGAATATTGTGAAATAGCTGTTGATATGCTCCTTGTCAAGCCATTTGTACAGACCAACGGCAACGTTATACGCCTGCTCGTGACCGAAGGAAATGAGGGAAGCATACATAAAATCGCCCCATGGAGCAATGAACGCCATCATAATTGTGTATATGATTATTGGTTTTGCCATTGGCATAATAATTCTGAAGAACACACGGCTTCTTGATGCGCCGTCAATTCTTGCTGCTTCATCAAGGGATTTCGGAATTGTATCGAAAAAGCCTTTTGCGATGTAGTAACCCATACCCGAGCTTGCCGCATAGATAAGGATAAGTCCGGGAACAGAGTTTTCGCTTGTAAGTCCGAAAAGCTTGAGAATGAAGTATGTTGCAATCATTGAAAGGAATCCGGGGAACATTCCAAGCACAAGCATAATGTTCATCAGTAGCTTTCTGCCTTTGAACCTCATTCTTGAAAGTGCATAGGCAACGCAAAGTACGATCACTGTCTGAAGTACGGCATTGCACAATGCTATAATAAACGTGTTGCCATACCATTTAAGGAAGTTGGTTTCGGTGAACAGCACCTGAAAGTTCACCAACGACCACTGCTTCGGAACAATGTATGTAACCATTGAGGTTGACTCGCCTCGGAAAGCCTGGAAAATCAGGTATACAAAAGGAATGAGCCAGATTATGCACAGGGCTGTAAGGAACACATATATTGCTGTACGCACGAAGCGTTCCTTGCCTGATTTACTTGTATATTTACTCATTACTGGAAATCCTCCTCATTCTTCATTGCGGGAGAAAGGTTGTAAACAATAAGGGAAATTACAGCAACAACAACGAACACCAGAATACCTACAACCGCTGCAAGCTTATAATCGTTATTGGTAACCGTCATTGTGTAAAGCCAGGTAATCAGCAGGTCGGTGCTTCCTGCGCCGCCCTCATAAGCCATAGTTTTCGGCTTGCCTGCGGTGAGGAGATAGATTACGTTGAAGTTGTTGATATTTGCTGTAAAGCTTGTCAGCAGGTAAGGACCTGTTACAAACAACATATAAGGGAGCGTAATCTTCGTAAACTGCTTTATGCCTGAAGCGCCGTCAATCTTTGCGCTTTCGTACAGGTCAGCAGGGATATTCATAAGCACGCCCGTTGTAATCAGCATAAGGTACGGGATACCAACCCAGAGGTTGATTACAAGTACCATTATTCTTGCAAGGTCCGGAGTTGACAGCCAGCCTATGCGTTCGGTTATCCAGTTAAGTTTCATAAGTACGTTGTTCACAATACCCTCGTCAGCAAACATCTTTGATACCAGCAGCAATGAAACAAACTGCGGAACAGCGATTGTCATTACAAGAATTGTTCTGAAAACCTTCTTGAATTTTATGCCCTTGCGGTTGATACAGATTGCAACAAACATTCCGAGGAAGTAGTTGGAGAAGGTTGCAATCAGTGCCCATATGAGCGTCCAGATAAGGATTTCTCTGAAGGTATATGCAAATTTCCCCGAGCCCGAGATATCGGTAGAAAGCATTGTGCGGAAATTTTCAAGCCCTACCCAGTCAAAAAGATTTTCGGGAGGGAGGTGTGAGTAGTCATAGTTTGTGAAGGCTATGAGTATCATAAAGAAAATCGGAATAACCGTAAATACCACGATACCCAAGAGCGGAACTGCAAGGAGGGTTTTGTAGTACTGTTCATCAGCAAGAGATTTCAGGTCATCCTTGAACGCCTTTGGTCTGACGCCCTTTTCGATAAGCTTCTGTGCAAGACCGTTCTGCTTGACGTTCATAACCCATGTTCCGATAAAACCGACGATAAAGCATATTGTCAGCACGCCGTAAAGCAGGATTTTAAGGCTGTTATCCTTATATGTAATAATTTCAAGTCCGAATTCATTAAGCGTTTTCTCCACGGCAACCTCACCGAGAGAGCCCATTCCTGCGAGATAGTCGAAGCCGAAGAACACCATAAAACACACAAAGATTATCTCCATCGTGAGGAAGATAATTCCTCTGCCAATCTGATGACGGAAGAACTGACCGAAACCCATAATAAAGAATGACAGACGTGTTTTCCAGTCACCGTTTTTGAATATACTGCCGATTTCGGCAAAGAAGCGGCCTATTGCGCAAAGCAGCTTCCATATTCCTGCCGGGATTTTTTTCAGTGCCTTCAGAAAATTCGACGGCAGTTCCGCA
Organism: Oscillospiraceae bacterium; assembly: GCA_017465345.1. Taxonomy (GTDB): domain Bacteria; phylum Bacillota; class Clostridia; order Oscillospirales; family Ruminococcaceae; genus RGIG8773. Next base: position 9,164 of record JAFTWI010000020.1, on the reverse strand, counting down.
AAAAAGAGGCAGAAGTTGTAGCCGAATTGCTTTATCGGAGGCAATCCGAGGTATTCAAGTTCGGGTAGTTTTTTCATAACAGACCTTTCCTTTCTTAGCTTATTGGATGTTATCCGCCGTTATAAAAATGCATATTTTTGAAAAATATGCGCTTTTATAACAACAGATATACGGCAGGCGGACCTGCCGTCCGCCGTATACCGTTTATTTTAAGAATAATGAAGAATTTTATTTAGGAAAATCACTTAGCTTCCTTGATAGCGCCTTCGAGGTCAGCAAGTGCCTTGAGAAGGTCGTCATCGGATGCGCCAGCGTACATACCGCTGTTGATGTCTGTACCGAATGCTTCTGTGAGTGTCCAGTAAGCGTTAGGATACTGACCCTGACCTGGGCAGTACTGGAGCTGGTCTGCGAGAGCTGCGAGAGCTGCGTTGGACTGAACTGCGTCGGAAGCCTGAACCTTAAGGTTGGATGGACCCCAGCCGTTTGCTTCGAAACGAGCTGTCTGCATTTCTTCACCTGTGAGGTAATCAGCTATGAGGTGGCAGAATGTGAGCTTGTCGGAGTCTGTCTGTGGCTTTACACCTACAAGCTTGAAACCGCCGAAACCGCTCATCTGATAGGATGTACCATCAACTGTGAATGTAGGAAGCTTAGCTGCGCCGAAGTTGTCGCCGAGAAGGTCGGAAACTGTTGCGCTGTCCCATGTACCGGAAACGATAGCACCTGCTGTACCGCCGTTAGGGTCGAAGAGAGCTGCGTCGGAGCCTGTGGACTGGGAGAAGTTGGAGTGGGAAGCCATGTTAACCATAGCCTTAAGAGCTGCAAGACCCTTATCACTGTTGTAGTCACAGATTGCGCCTGTTACGTTGCCTTCTGTGTCGTATTCGTAATAGCAGTCAGCGCCTGTTGCAAAGAAGAATGCAACGTTGTACCAGCCGGACTGAATATCCATATAGAAGTTCTTGCCTGCTGCTGCACACTGGTCGAGGATACCTTCGAGTGTGGATGGGTCTGTTACAACGGACTTGTCATAGTAAAGGAAGAATCCGTTATCGGATGTTTCAGGGTAAGCGTAAACCTTGCCGTCAAGAGTTGCAGCGCCTACGGAGCCTGCGTCATTGTTACCTGTGATGTTTGTTTCAAATGTGCCGCCAGGAGCAGAAAGAGCACCTGCTGCAACGAGTCTTGCGAGCTGGTCCTGTGCAAAGCCGTAAACGTCTGCACCTGCCTCAACGTCTGTGAGCATCTGTGTAGCAGCTTCACCTTCACCCATTGCGGAAACTGTGATTGTGTACTTGCTGCTGTAATCGCTGTTGGAAGCGAGCCAAGCATCAAGCTTTTCCTGTGTAAGAGCTGTAATTTCTTCCGGAGCCCATACAGTAATGTTCTGTACTTCTCCTGAACCTGATGAGTTACCGCCTGCGGAAGCGGAATCGCCGCCTTCTGTTGAGCCACAGCCTGCAAATGTTGCAGCCATTGCTAATGCGAGAACTGATGAAAGAATCTTTTTTGTTTTCATAGTGGTTGTACCTCCTAAAAAATATAGCCTTAAGTTTCGTCAGACTTTTGCTGTCTGAATTCATATATAGCGGAATTTGCATTTCCGCTGTAATCAAACAGGCATTGATTTGCCCATTCATTACCTGTACCTTTTTCCTCCTCGCCGATATCTTTCAGCGCAGAAGGTGTAGCCCAGGTGGACTCCTTTGTGGGAAGCCATCCCGGCTCCCAGTAGTAGATGCCTCTGCATCTTCCGTCCTTTACCTCTTTCGTTGCTTTTATGAGGTCACGAATAAACTCCGCCTGACCTTCCTTTGTAAAGCTCCATACAGGCTTGCTGCCGTCCTCAAGAGTAAAGTCCTCGTCAATCATAAGCCGTTTACATTCGGGATTATGATGCTTTGTTGTAAAGGGATATGCAGTTTCGACAATCATTATATCCTTGTCGTAGCGTGTAATCATATCGTCGAAATTCGCCTTCATATTTTCGAGAGAGCCGTGCCACAGCGGATAATAGGAAGCACCGATTATATCGAAGTCCATTCCTCTTTCCGTCATATTGTCGAACCATTCTCTCCAAAGTGCGTTCTTTCCGCTTTGCTCAAGGTGAATGATAATCTTTCCGTCGGAAGCTTCCCTCACGGCAGTTGTGCCTGCCTTTACAAGCCTTGCAAGAACATCAAAGCTCGCAGACATTGCTTCGGGAGTGCTTCTGTCAAGCTTTCCCATATCCCAGAGCATACCGTTAGTAATTTCGTTGCCAACCTGAATATACTCGGGAGCAACTCCCTCACTTTCAAAACGCTTCAGAGTTTGGGCGGTGAAATCGTGTGTTGCATCACACATTTCATCAACGCTTTTTCCCTGCCACGCTTTCGGGATACCTTGTCTTGCAGGGTCACACCAGAAATCACTGTAGTGAAAATCCAGCATAAAGCTCATTCCCAGCGCCTTGCAGCGCTTTGCAATACGGATTATCTTCTCCGTATCGCAGGTTCCGCCGCCATATTCGGTACCGTCTGCGCTGTAGGGATCATTCCATACTCTCAAACGTACTGATGTTATGCCGTTGTCAAAAAGAAATTTATCCAGCACAACCTCTTTTCCGTTTTCAAGGAATTTACCGCCTTGCTTTTCGGTATCCTCAATAGTGGAAATATCGGCACCCATTATCAGATCAGTCGTCGTAATCATCAACAGTTATGCGCTTCATCATATCCCTGTATCTGAAACGCGCCATCTCGTTCTTTTCAAGAACGTCCTTTTCATCGCCGTGATAGCAGCAGCGGATGCAGTAGTATTCCTTCTTGTCCTTATCGTAGAACATATCAATGTCTATGTCACGCATAAAGCAGGAAGGGCATCTGAAATTCAGACTTCCTTTTGCAGACTGAGCCATGATGTAAGCACCTCTCCTTTCCCTAAAGATTTCTTTATGCCGAGAGTGAACATCGGTGAGAATGCATAGCCCTCAGTAACGTAGCCGTCAGCCTCTTCATCTGCGCCGAAGACAACCTTTGTTTCAATCGGAGGGATTACAGCACTGAGTGACTTGACATCGGAAACCTCCTCGGTACGGTTCTTGTATGCATAGTTGATAGCCTTTACGCCCTCTGCACCCTCTGCAGAAAGAACGATATCAGACATATCCTCAGGATACTCGGTTGTACCGTAACAAGCGGTGATATATTCATGAATATCAAGCTTTTCGTTCTCGTCGGAAATTTCAAGGATTTCACGGCGGTAGTCGATACGTGAGCTACCCTCTTCAAAGGTTATAACCGTCTGGATTTTTGCGGAAAGTCCGTCAAAAACAATGTCAACAGGGTCAAGCGTAAGGATACGCTTTGTTCCGTCCTTTGAGAAATGAGCCTTTGTTCTGCAAAGACACATATCCGTTTCCTGACCCTTCCAGGAAATCTTGCAGCTGCGGATTGTTCCCTCGCCTGCGTAGTGAGTGAAGTAGCCTGCTCTGTAGTTCATCTGAATGAGGAACGGATAGGAAACGTCCTGCACACGTTTTGTTCCGATACCGAACTTCCAGTCGAGCTTTGAAACATAAGGACGCAGGTCAAAGAGCGCACCGCCCTGGTTCATATCGATACCTGCACGCATATAAGGGTCGCAGTACCAGAACACCTGCTTGTCGCTGCCGTAAAGGATATCCTTCCATAAAGCACATTCGGGCTGTTCATAGTGCTTGTTTTCACGGTAGAAGTGTGCAAACTCCTCCATTGTCATATCAATAAGCTTGCCTTCCTTTTTAAGCTGACCGTAATAAGCAAGACCGTCTTCATAGCTCTTTGCAAGCAGCTCATACGGAGATTCCCATCTGCCCAGCTTGTTGAGCCAGCCGGGACCAACGAACATCATATTGTATGCAATACCGTCATTGTACTTCGCAAGATGACGGTACTGGTCAACAAGATTAAAGAGATAAGGATACTCACTGTCACGGTAAATCATTCCGCGCAAAACGTTCTGAGGGTGTGTACCGAAGTTTGAACCGTTTCCGTCATAGCAGGCAAGCAAGTCACGGGAAAGATGAGGAATTGCAACGATACCGCTGTCCTCAGCTTCGTTTGCAGCAGGAGCGTGTGTATTCTGTTTCGACGGAATCCACGGTGCCCATGGACCGCCGTCCATAAGTGTGTACCAGCTGTTATTGCAGGTGTGGTAAGCCTTAGGACCTTCCTCCCAACAGGTTGCAACAGCACATACCACCTCAGGATATTTTTCCTTTATGTAGTTTGTAAGCTCGGCGTCCATATAATAGGAGCCTGTTGAGTGCGGGTAAAAACCGAAGCATTCATAAAACTTAGCAAAAACATCATCAACGATTGCTTTTTTATCCTCGCTTGAGAACATCCAGATACAGAAATCCTTGGTTTTATACTTTTCACGGAATTCCTTACAGGGCAGTCCCAGCAGTGAAAGTCCTATTTCATCTCCGTATTTTTCGTGATGCTCTTTTGCAAGTCTGCAGGCTTCCTCGGAGAAAAGTGAAGCGTAAGTCATTTCAATAGTAGTTCTGAGACCGTTTCTGTGAGCAACGTCCTGCTGGAAAATAAATATATCCAGCGACTCGTCACGCAGGTCTGAACGGGAAATATCTTCCTTCTTACCCTGACCCGTTACCTTTTCAGCATACTCGGGAGCAAGCTCGGGACGGTGGATAAGGTTAAGTATGAATTTTTCTTCCATATCAATCTTTCCTCTCGTTTATTTTACAGGATTAAGCAGGAAATCGTCAACTGTTCCCCAGGACTGTGCCCCTGCTTCAACGTGTATACCAACTGTTACTTCTGCATTTTCGGGAATGTCGATTTCCGCAATTTTGGGATTGCTCCATACTACCCATTCGGAAATCTCAGCAGGTGCCGTATATTCCTCACCGTTTACAATGCAGTAGATGTAAATATTCTGGGAGGTATCGCTTCCGCTGAAACCGCCCTGAACAGACGCCGCAAAGCTGTATTTTCCTGCGGCAAGTCCGCTTATCTGCTGGCTTAAGTTAAATTCTGTACCCGTTTCACCCCAGAAGTGAAGCGAATATTCGCCTGTAACAGCATCGAGTGCCTTCTGCTGCCAGTCAATCTGAGTTGTCTTTTCGTCAATATTTTCAATGACCCACATTGAAACATCGCTGTCCTCAAAGCTGTAATTGTCGCAGTAGTTTGCTTCAACCATTGAAATTCGGCAGACAGTTGCCATTCCGTCGGCTGTGCCGTTTACAGTATAAACCGAAGGTTCGCCGTTTGTCATTGCTTCTAAATCAGCACTTTCCCATTCAACAGAAATTTCCTGTTCGCTGCCGTCGGTATAAACCGCCGCAACAGTATCGGGGAGCTTTATTGTTTCGCCAAGTCTTACAATAAGGTCTGTATCGCGGATTGCATCGGGAACGGTTTCAACAACGTTGCCTGTACGCACCAGCGCAAACGTCTTCAGCGATTCGAGAGGCTTCCCCTCAAAGTCAAACATCGCCTGATTTTCCCATGCACAGCCGCCGTAATAAAGTCCTGCGTCATCGGGGTCATAGCTTGCTGAGTAGCTTGAAGCCCAACCTGAACCGTGTTCCTCCCAGAGTGCGAAACGGTCTTCCCATTCCTCACCGGGTACAGGAAGCCATGCAGGCTCCCAGTAGAACACGCCTATTCCGCTTTCACCAACGTTTACAACAGCCTGAATTACGTCAGCAAGTGCTCTTGATTGTCCCTGTACTGTAGTTGGATATCTTTTTTCATAGTTTACCACATCACCTATGGTATTGCCCTGACCATCACCGTCAGCAATCGTGTATGCGTATGAAGTTTCAGCAACCATAACCTTCTTGCCGTAGGTTTCCGAAACAGTACTAAGCACGTTTGTGAGGTTTTCAAGTGTACCGTGCCAGTAGGGATAATATGATGTTGCGAAAACATCATAGTCAAGCTTATAATAGTCAAGCTTTGAAGCATAGTTAAGCATATTGTCAGAGGATTCGGGGTTGGTGAAATGAACCGCAATCATAGCGTCGGGAACTGTTTCCCTTACAGCTCTTGAGCCTGCGTCCATAAGGTAGTAAATATTCATCCACACCTTTTCGCCGCACATCTTTCCGTTGGTTTCATTTCCCAACTGAACCATTCCGATATCAGCGCCCGCTTTCTTCAGCTTCTTAAGGCTTTCGCAGGTGTAATCGTAAAGCGCCTGCTTCTTGGTTTCAATATCCATACCCTCCCACGCTTTCGGAGCATCCTGCTTCGAAGGGTCAGCCCAGAAATCTGAATAATGGAAGTCAACCAGCAGCTTCATTCCTGCGTCTGCAGCACGCTTGCCGATTTCGCAAGCCGTTTCAATATCACAGTTACCGCCGCCGTAGCCGTTTCCGTCAGCGTCCTTCGGGTCATTCCACACGCGGACTCTTATGTAATTCACACCTGAGTCGTGGAGAATTTCGAAGAGGTCACCCTCGTTGCCGTCGTAATCGTAGAACTTTACACCTGATTCTTCAAGGGATTTAACTATGGAAATGTCACAGCCCATTATAAAGTCATCAGACAGATTTTCAATTTTCTCAACATAGAGCGTATCGCTGCTCTGTTCAACTGTCGGATTTGACGAACAGGAACAGGCAAAAAGCATTGTTGCCGCAAGCATTGAAGCTATAGCACAGCTACGCAGTTTCTTCATATCAATACCGCCTTTTATTATCGTTGCGTTATTTTCAAAATTTGTGCAATCGGTTGCTCACTAATTACAAGATACCACATATACCCTCTTGTGTCAAGCAACATTTTTTATCAACTTTAAGAATTCTTTTTGTTCGTTTTTCACAAAATTATTTCTATTGCGCAAAATCCGCCTGCTATCATCAGTTTATCACGCTAAACAAACATAATCCATTTATTTCCCTTAGTTGCGTCATTTCCAATGTTTTACAATCTGCGCAAACGTTTGCTCAACAATATTATTGATGCAACGCCTTCTTTTGCAGTGCATTTTCAGACTATTGACTAACTGCCTTAATTTGTATATAATTAGTATAATATCTGTATATTGTTCTACACAGAAAGGATTGAATACTATGAAAAACCTTAAAGTCCGTTTGAAACTCCTCATTTCCTTCGGTATTATCATTGCAATGATTGCAGCTATTTTGTGCGCCGTTTTTTTATCCGTTACAACAATTAAAAATAATATCCGTTCCTTCCATGACCGCGCTTTTGTAGGTGTTGAACTTGCCGACGAGCTTGAAATTCTGATTAACGCTTCAGCCCGCGATACACTCTACGCTGCCAATGACCCGAACAGAATGAATGCCGTGGTAAAGATAAGCGGCGCCAAGGCTTATCTTCAGGAAATGCTCGGTACTATAAACGAGCTTCGTGAGATTTACACAGGCGATATTGCTGTTCTTGATAATATGACAAGCGAAATCAAGAAACTCTCGGGTGTTCTTGATGCTGATATTGAAGTACTTATCGGCGAAGACAAGGAAGCTTCCTTCAATTTCTACGAGGAAAAGCTTTTGCCTGCCCGTGAACGCATTTCAGAATACGCTGCTCAGGTTGTTGAATATGAAGAAGAAGCAGCAGCTGAACTTTATGCAGACACGGTAAACAGTGCGACAATGATGATGATTATCGTTCTTGCTATCGGCGGAATTGCTGTCATAACCGGAATTTTCTTCTCAATATACATCACAAAGCTGCTTTGCAGAGGTATCAGCGACGTTCATACTGCTGCCGAAGAAATGGCTAAAGGTAATTTCGACGTGGGCGTAAAATACAAATCAAGAGACGAGCTTGGCGAGATGGGTAATGCTATCGAAAGTCTTGCAGCAAATTCACAGGCAGTCATTTCTGACCTCGATGTTCTCCTTGACCAGATTGCTCACGGAAATCTTGCTGTAAAAACCGAAAAGCCTCAGCTTTACATAGGCATATTCGGCAATGTTCTTACATCTGTAAACAAGCTTACACACACTCTTAACAATACAATGTCACGCATTGACACTGCTGCCGAACAGGTTTCATCAGGCGCAGGACAGGTTTCCGCGGGCGCACAGGCTCTTGCACATGGTGCAACCGCGCAGGCTTCATCCATTGAAGAACTTTCTGCAACAATCGAAGTTATTTCCGGAATGATTACAGAAACCTCTGCTGACGCGGATGTCGCAAATTCTCAGACGGAAATTGCAGGAACTCAGCTTGCTGCTGCAAACGGCAAGATGGACAACCTTGTTTCCGCAATGAATGAAATCAAGACTTCTACTACAGAAATTCAGCAAATTATCAAAGCAATCGAAGATATTGCCTTCCAGACAAATATTCTTGCACTCAACGCTGCTGTTGAGGCCGCAAGAGCAGGCGCAGCAGGCAAAGGCTTTGCTGTTGTTGCTGATGAAGTAAGACAGCTTGCAGGAAAGAGTGCCGAAGCTGCACAGCGCACGCACGCTCTTATCACCAACACTACCGATGCAGTTGCCAAGGGCAGCGGTCTTGTGGCTGAAGTTGCCGAAGATATGAACACAGTATCCAAATCCGCCGCAAGAGTTGCTGAAATCAACTCCAGAATAAGTGACGCAGCAAAGGAAGCCGCAAACTCTGTTCCTCAGATAACCACAGGTATAGACCAGATTACAGCCGTTATTCAGAACAATTCCGCAACCTCCGAGCAGTCCGCCGCTGCTTCCGAAGAACTTTCGGGACAGGCTGAGCTTCTCAAGAATATGATTGATGAATTTACACTTATCGGTAACGAACGCGTTGCTGTTATCAGCTGTGATGAAGAGGAATGGGAATAATCACGCATAGTTTAAACATTTTATGATATACAACAAGGCAATATCGCACCGAGAAATTGGTGTGATATTGCCTTTAGTTATATTATTCTTTTGTATGTACTCCCACTCTTTTCGCAACCTGCAAAACGCTTTCGCAGAACGACATTTCATCTTCCAATGTTTTCTGTAGCGGGTCACCCTCACGAATACGCATAGTGCGTCTGATTTCTTTAGGGATTACCACACGACCCAGGTCGTCAATCCTTCTGACAATACCCGTAGCTTTCATTGTATATTCCTCCGTTTATTAACTTTAATTTTGTTGCCCTAATAGTTTTTCACGGAGATTTTGGATTATACATTTCAAATTTTTATTTGTGTTTTGATAATT
>JAFTWI010000176.1 GCA_017465345.1 Oscillospiraceae bacterium | reverse complement strand
TGCATCGGGTAAAGCTGCCGCAGCGATTTTGGCACAGTTATCCCACATATTTATATTATACGTTGTTTGCGCAACAATTGCAACCTTTTTTTTGGGATTTTTCAAATTTTTTTTCAAAAATTCAGATAATTCAATATCATCACGGCAGATAATTGCCTTATTTTGACAATAAGATGCAATTCCAACAACCTCGGGGTGATTTTTATCACCCATAATAATAATGTCGTAACCTTCCCCGCTTTTTTCTTCAGCAATTTTCTGTATACGTCTTACAAAAGGGCAAGTACCATCATGATACTCAATCTTCTTTTCTTCCAACAATCTGAAAATACTCTTTGTTACGCCGTGAGAACGTATTATCACTGCTTCATCGGTAAGCTTTGCAAGCTCCGCTTCTGTTTCGACAATTCTTACACCTTTTTTTTCAAGGTCACGAACAACGTCCTTATTATGGATAATTTCTCCACAAGTAACAACTTTTTTGCCGTTGCTTAATACATTATACACGATTTTCAAGGCTCTGTCAACACCAAAACAGAAACCTGCGTGTTCAGCGACGATTATTTCAGCTTTCATCGGCAACGGTTTCCTTTTCCTCTGCAGGACCTTCAACAAGCTCGGTTATAGCTTCCATAATACGCTTCTTTACGCCCTTGAGTGCCTTTGGTGAAGCGTCATCCACTGCAATTTCCTCAGCAGGGATAACCTTACCAAAACGGAGTGTAAGCTTTGAACGTAACTTAAGTTTTTCACCCTCAAATATAATTCCGCAAGGAAGCACGTCTGCACCTGATTTTGCGGCAATAAGTGCAACACCTGTCTTGCCCTTTCCTACTTGTCCGTCCTTGGAGCGTGTACCTTCTGGGAAGATTACGAGGTTTCGACCTGAGTTGAGAATTGAAACGGCATCGTCGATAACCTGCATATCACCCGAACCACGCTTAACAGGAAAAGCACCAAGCTTTGTGATAAACCAACCGAAAAGCTTGTTCTTGAACAATTCCTCCTTTGCCATATATGTAACAGGTAGTTTCATAGGCATTGTAAGAATTACAGGGTCGGCATAGCTTCTGTGGTTGGAAGCCATTACAAGAGGTCTGTCCTGAGGGATATTTTCGATACCCTCAATATGAAAATTATAGAAAAGCTTATAGACACCCCATACGGTATAGCGTACAAATGCGTTCATATCAGTTCCCCCTTGGCTTTGCGCCTGTTTTATCTTCGATTATTCCGCAGAGCATATCAATTGCTCCCTGCAAATCAACTTCTGTAGTGTCACAAAGAACAGCGTCCTCAGCCTGCTTCAAAGGTGCGATTTCACGGTGCATATCGTTGTAGTCACGCTGATTTACGTCAGCGAGGACTTCTTCAAAGCTTACGTTTTCGCCCTTTTCGATAAGCTCAACGTGTCTGCGTCTCGCACGTTCCTCTGCTGATGCTGTGAGGTAAATTTTCAGTTCAGCATCGGGAAGTACAACTGTACCTATATCACGGCCGTCCATTACAACGTTGTTTTCACGGGCAATCCTGCGCTGTAATTCAAAAAGGAAGTCACGTACAGCTGGAATTGCTGAAACGTTTGAAGCACCCATTGAAACTTCAGGAGTACGGATTTTATTGGAAACGTCCTCGCCGTTAACGAAAACATGCTGAACTCCGTTAATATATTTCAGCTCAGGTGTGATATCATTGAGCATTGCGATAACCTGTTCAGCGTTCTTTGTGTCAGCGCCGTGGTTAATTGCGTAATAAGCGATTGAACGGTAGAGTGCTCCCGTATCAACATAGATAAAGCCGAATTTCTTTGCAGCAGCCTTGGCGATTGTGCTTTTGCCTGCACCTGCAGGGCCGTCGATTGCGATATTAATTGACATTTTAACACGTCCTTTGATTTATAAATTATTGCCTGCGGTAACTCCTGTGGAGAAAGCAATTTGCAGATTGAATCCACCTGTGTAAGCGTCAACGTCCATTACCTCGCCTGCGAAGAACAAGCCCTGGACAAGCTTTGACTCCATTGTTTTCGGTGAAATTTCGCTGACCTTTATTCCGCCGCTTGTGACGATTGCTTCGCTTAACGGACGGAATTCTTTTACGGTTACGGTGAAGCTTTTCAGCAGCTTTACAAGGTCGGTACGCTCCTGCTTTGTTACAGAGTTTACCTGCTTATCGGGGGCAATTCCCGAAAGCTTTACGATAACGGGTATCATCTTTGCGGGAAGAAGCTTTGAAAGTGAGTTGGAGAAAAGTCTGTTTGGGATTTCCGCAAAGTCACGCTGGATACGCTTGTCAAGTGCGGCGTGGTCAAGGGCTGGCTTCATATCAATGAGGATTTTGTAGCGTCCCCTCTCCATTTTCGGAATGTGACTTGATGCACTAAGCACCATTGGCCCTGACACACCGAAATGGGTAAACAGCATTTCACCTTGTTCGGTGTAGATGTTCTTGTTTTTCGCTGTGTCAATGAGGGTAAGCGCCACATTTTTCAGCGACAGCCCCATCATTTCAGTGCAGTAGCTTTCCTCAGCAACAAGCGGCACAAGTGACGGTTTAAGCGGTACAATTGTGTGTCCAAGCTTTTCGGCAAAGCGGTAGCCGTCTCCGTCGGAACCAGTTCCGGGATAGGATTTTCCTCCCGTTGCAACAAGAACGCTCACCGCATTATATATGGTATCCCCGCAGTCGACACCTGTTACGACACCGTCATCAACGAGAATATTCTTTACCTTTTCGCCCTTATGAATCTGCACGCCACGGTTACGGCAGGCTTTTTCGAGTGCGTGAACAATATCGTGTGCGTTGTCGCTGACAGGGAAAACACGGTTACCCCTTTCGGTTTTCAGTGGCACTCCGCAGGCTTCAAAGAAGTCCATACAATCCTGACAATTAAAGCGGCTGTACGCGGAATAGAGAAAGCGGCTGTTGACGGGAATGTTTGCGAAAAAGTCCTCGTCAGTGCAGTTGTTTGTAACGTTGCACCTCCCCTTGCCCGTGATGGCAAGCTTTCTTCCGCACTTCTCCCCTTTTTCAATCAGGAGCACGCTTTTTCCGTTGTCTGCGGCTGTTACGGCGGCAATCATTCCTGCCGCACCGCCGCCTATTATGATGCAATCAAAAAAGTTGTTCTGCATAATTATTCCTTATTATCAGTATCCTTATCAGTTTTTTCGTACACCTCAAACTCGTCATATACGGCATTGAGGCGCTCGTAATTCTTTACAACATAGTCGCTCTTACGCATACCTACGGCAACGATAAGTGCGTTGATTACGCTCATCGGTGCAACAAGTGAGTCGGCAAAGGAAACCATATCGCTTCTTGCGAGGAGCATATTGTCGGCGTACTCCGCAAGGGGTGAAGCCTTGCTGTCGGTGATTGCGATAACCTTTGCGCCCTGTTCGTGTGCGTAGCGGAATGCTTTTACGGTATGGGTGGAATAGCGTGGGAAGCTAATTCCTATCATAATATCGTTCTCACCGATATTCAAAATCTGCTCGAACATTTCACTTGTAGAAGTGGTATGCACAAGCTTCACGTTGTCGAACATCATATTGAAATAGAATGAGAGGAAACGTGCAAGCACAGCTGCTGAACGTGCGCCGATTACATAGATATTCTTTGCAGCGCATAAGGTATCAACTGTTCTGTAGAACTCGTCACGGTCGCCTTCTTCGAGGGTTTTACGGATTTTGTCGATATCCATATTCAATACTTTTTCATACACGTCGTTGCCGCTTAACTGGTCATTCATAACGTCGATACGCTGGACAGTTGTAAGCTTATTGCTGGTGTACTCTTTAAGTGCACGCTGTAATTCGGGGTAACCCTCGAAGCCGAGTTCGGTTGCGAAACGTACAACGGTTGACTCGCTGACTCCGACAATTGTACCAAGCTTTGAGGCTGTCATAAATGCGGCTTTGTCGTAGCGTGTCATAATATATTCGGCAATTTTCTTATGACCCTTTGAAAGAGTCGGCATAATTTCCTGCAACTTGTCAAAAAGCTTTGCGTCAGGATTATGTACCATAAGATGTCCTCCTTAACTGAGATTACTCCCAGAGATTATTCTGTTTTTTAATAATTCTGTCACGTCTTTCAGCGGTTGTCTTTTCGTCAATGAGGTACTCGCCGTTTTCCCATAGGATAACGTCACCCTCTTTTGTGCCATCGGGAAGTGCACCTGCGGGGATATCAAAGCTGATTTCACCGTCCTCGATAACGGCTATTCCCTCGGAAATATTTGAAACTATAAGCATATTATCATTCCTTTTCAGTTGCAACGTAAATCTGTTTTCCGTCGGAGTAGACGGTTACTGTGCCGCATTGGTCGGTACGATAAGATGTTACTCCATAATCGTCAAGAAGCTCCATAACCTCGGCGTGCGGGTGACCGTAATCATTTCCGTCGCCGCACTGGATTATACATATTTCAGGTGAAACAGCGTCGATAAAGACTTCGCCTGATGAAGTGCTGCTGCCATGGTGCGGAGATTTCAATACATCTGCATCAACATCTGCACCATACTCTAAAATATCATTTTCAGCTTTTTTCTCAATGTCACCCGTAAACAGATACGATGTATCACCGTAAGTAAGCTTTACAACAACAGAATAGTTGTTCAAATCGTTGTAATCTGTAACCGGAGCAAGTATCTCAAAGCTGGGTGGTATTTTGCTTACGGAAGCGGCTGTTGTACCCGAAAAGGTGTAGCTTGTATCGGGTTTTGCGGCGGTAAGCTTAATTGCCTTTGAGCTGAGTACATCAAGAAATTTTTCGTAAAACACTGTTGTGGGAGTAAGCTCATCTGTCACCTTCGGGACGATTACCTTACCCACGTCAACAGCTGAAACAATTTCCGACATTGAACCCATATGGTCGGAGTGAGGGTGAGTTGCTATGACGTAATCAAGCTTTTCAACACCATGCTCGTCAAGATAATCAAGAACTGTTTCAGCATACTGGCTTTCACCGCTGTCTATAAGCATTGAAGCACCCTCCCACATAATGAGGGAGCAGTCGCCCTGCCCTACATCTACATAGTGGATTTCAAGGTCAGCGTCCTTGTTTATAAAGCTTTCAGCTGCTGCTTTGGGTACGTCATCGCTGCCAAGTTCAAGATAGCTGCTGTAGACAAAGGTTGCGCCCACAAGCATAAGCAGGAAAATCAGTACAGGAGAAATTCCTAACCTCTCCGCTGTTTTGACGGTTTTCTTTGCTGCTGATTTTGCTTTCCTGATCTGCTGTTTCGTTGGTTTCTTTTTTGCTGCCATTTTGCAGAATCCTTTCGCTGTTCGTTTCGTTTACGCTCGTCTGCGAGGTATTTTGCGTCGGGCTTTACAAGACAATCCTTGGTGTTGCCAATTAAATCTGTACGGTGAGCCTTTTGCAGAGCCTCGATAACCTTGCGCTGATTGTCGGGGCGGAAATACTGGAGAAGTGCACGCTGCATAGCCTTTTCCTCGGCTGTTTTCGGCACGTACACAGGCTCCATTGTATACGGGTCAAGCTCGGTGTAGAACATACAGGTTGAGATTGTGCCAGGTGTCGGGTAGAAGTCCTGCACCTGTTCGGGACGGATTTTCAGACTTTTCAGGAACAGTGCAAGCTCAACCGCTTCTTTCAGCGTACTGCCTGGGTGTGAGGACATTAGATACGGTACGAGATACTGCTCTTTGCCGACCTGTCCTGTAATACGGTAGAATTTATCCTGAAATTTCTTGTATGCTTCAATGTGTGGCTTTCCCATTTTGTCGAGGACAACTGCGGAGCAATGCTCAGGGGCAACCTTCAGCTGACCGCTGACGTGGTGTTCGATAAGCTCACGCATAAACTCCTCGTTTTTGTCTTCAATAAGGTAATCGTAACGGATACCGCTTCGGATGAACACCTTTTTCACCTTCGGCACGGCACGGATTTTTCTAAGCAGGTTAAGATACTCGGTATGGTCGACCTCAAGCGCCTTACACGGCTCAGGCGCAAGACATTTCTTGCCCTTACAAAGACCGTGTTCAAGCTGTTTCTTACAGCTTGGTGCACGGAAGTTTGCGGTTGGTCCGCCTACGTCGTGGATGTAGCCCTTGAAGCCAGGAAGTGTGGTAAGAAGTTCGGCTTCCTTAAGGATACTTTCCTCGCTTCTTACAGCGATTTTTCTGCCTTGGTGCAGGGCAATTGAACAGAAGTTACAGTTGCCGAAACAGCCACGGTTATGAGTAATGGAAAATTCCACTTCCTGTATGCCTGGTACACCGCCCTCTTTTTCGTAAATCGGGTGGTAGGTACGCATATATGGAAGTGCGTAGACCTTGTCAAGCTCCTCGGTTGTCAGCACTGGTGACGGCGGAAGCTGGACAAGCATTTTCTGTTCCTGTCGCTGGATAATTGTTCTGCCGTAGACCTCGTCCTGCCAATCGTACTGCTGGCGGCAAGCCTTTGCGTAGGATTTTTTATCCTCACGGCAAAGCTTCAGTGACGGACATTCTACTGCTCCGTATGGTGTATCCTCAGGCTTACATAGGTAGGCTGTACCACGGATATCGGTGAGGGAATGAATGTCCTCGCCATTTGCAAGACGTGTACAGATTTCGGTAATCTGATGCTCGCCCATACCGTACATAAGGATATCAGCGGTGCTGTCCTCGAGGATTGAGGGGCGCACGGCATCGTCCCAGTAATCGTAGTGCGCAAAACGGCGGAGGGAGGCTTCAAGTCCGCCTATTCCGATTGGCACGTCACCGTAGATTTCACGGATTTTCTTACAGTACACGATAACCGCACGGTCGGGACGCTTGCCAGCCTTGCCACCTGCTGTATAAGCGTCCTCAGAACGCTTTTTCTTTGCGGAGGTGTAATGTGCAACCATAGAGTCGATGTTTCCCGATGTTACGAGGAAGGCATATTTCGGTTTTCCCAAACGGATAAAATCGCGGTCGCACCGCCAGTCAGGCTGTGCGATAATGCCAACGGTAAAGCCGAGGCTTTCAATTATTCTTGAAATGATGGAAATGCCGAAGCTTGGGTGGTCGACGTAGCTGTCGCCTGTCACGCAGATGAAGTCGAACTGGTCGATATTCTGTTCGAGCATTTCCTGTTTTGATATAGGTAAAAAGGGCATAGAATTCTCCTTTTAATGAGTTTGGAGTGTTGAAAGTGAAGTGTGGAGTGTTTATTTTTAATAATGTGACCCTGCATAATAAAGTCCGCTGATAAAGCCAACAGCAAATATTACTATAAGCCACATTTGTATATTAAAAAAAATTTTGATTTTTTTATTGGTTTGATTGCCTGCAAATCCGCCTATACTGCCAAACAGCACAGAACAGACAACAGATAATGTTCTTTTTCCCGTTTGAACAGCTTTATACGCAATAATATTTGACACAAGAGGAAATAACAATATAAATGGGTATTTAGCCACAATAACAAACGAAAGGAACGCATAAAAACTTATTTCACTTGGAATTGCAATCAACGCTGTTATGATTATTCCGAATACATTTATTAATGCGTGAGTATGCTTTTTGACAAACTCTTTCATAACGTCACCCCGTTATTCTTCGGTAACCTCTCCTGTTTCCTCTGCACCGAGGTTGTCCTGATTGATAAGCTTTCTCTGCATCCACAGTTCTCTTGTCACGAGGACGGAACGTGGCTTTGAGCCTTCATACGGGCCTACAACGCCCATTTCTTCAAGCTCGTCCATTACTCTTGCCGCACGGGCATAGCCAAGCTTCAGCTTTCGCTGGAGGTAGGAAACAGAGGCTTGTCCTGCGTCGATGAGGACTTCCACAGCCTGGTCGATTATATCGCCGTCGCCGCTTGGTACGGCTGTATCGCCTGCACCTGAAACCTTTTCGCCCTTAGGCACTGGCATATTCTTTTCGATTTCCTCGATAATTTCGTTGGAGTATTCAACTGTACCGCCGCTCTTGATAAACTCGACAACTGCTTCGACTTCCTTTGTTGAAGCGAAACAGCCCTGAATTCTGACAGGCTTCGGGATACCCTGCGGATAGTACAGCATATCGCCGTGACCGAGAAGCTTTTCTGCACCTGCTGTATCGATGATTGTACGGCTGTCAATCTGAGATGAAACGGTAAGGGCAATTCTTGACGGGATATTTGCCTTGATAAGACCTGTGATAACGTCAACGGTTGGGCGCTGAGTTGCGATGATAAGGTGCATACCTGCGGCACGTGCCATCTGTGCAAGTCGGCAGATTGAATCCTCGACTTCGTTTGAAGCCGCCATCATAAGGTCGGCAAGCTCGTCGATGATGATAACAATTTTCGGCAGCGGTTCAACGCCGTCTGTAACAGCCGCCATTTCGTTGTAGCCGCCGTGGTCACGGACGTTGTAATCCGCAAAAAGCTTGTAACGCTTGAGCATTTCCTGAACAGCCCAGGACAGCGCACCTGCCGCTTTTCGTGGGTCGGTTACAACAGGGATAAGGAGATGCGGAATACCGTCGTAAACCTTGAATTCAACCATTTTGGGGTCGATAAGCACAAGTCGCACCTCGTCTGGAGTTGCGTTGTAGAGGATACTCATAATGATACTGTTGGTGCAGACAGACTTACCTGAACCTGTTGTACCTGCGATAATCATATGGGGCATCTTGCCGATATCGCCTATCATAATTTCGCCGTCGATATTCTTACCCACAACAAAGCTGAGCTTGCTCTTGTTTTCGGTAAATTCGGGGCTTTCAATCATTTCACGGATTGTTACGATGTCCTTTACTCTGTTAGGCACTTCGACACCTACAGCCGCCTTGCCAGGAATTGGTGCTTCGATACGGACGCCTGCTGCTGCGAGGTTCAGGGCGATATCGTCAGCAAGGCCTGTAATCTTGGAAATTT
>JAFTWI010000019.1 GCA_017465345.1 Oscillospiraceae bacterium | reverse complement strand
GAGCTCATCACAGTTGACGGCTTCATCAACCTCGACTTTGCTGACGTTGAAACAACAATGAAGAATGCCGGCTATGCTCACATGGCTATCGGTCACGGCTCAGGCAAGGATAAGGCTGCTGAGGCTGCAAACGCTGTTATCACAAGCCCGCTTCTCGAAACATCCATCAGCGGTGCTACAAGACTTCTCGTTAATATCGTTATGTCCGAGGACGCTCTTTCCACTGATATCGACACAGCTACAAAACTTATTACTGAGGCTGCTGACCCAGATGTTGAACTCATCTTCGGTGCAAGCTTCGACGAAAATATGCAGGACGAAATCAACCTTACAGTTATTGCTTCCGGATTCAAGAATATGGAAGGCGGAACTGTTATTAAGGCTGACGAGCCAAAGGCTGCTGAAGCAGGAGATGCAGATACAGATGTTCCTAAGCCATCTTCCGCAATCAATGAATATTCTGAACTGTTTGATATTTTCAACAGCAGAGGTTAAGCTACATAGTAACTTAAGCCGTACCGTTTGGTACGGCTTTTCGTTATTACAACATATTTTGTCAACAATTTCGCAAAAAGTCTTGACTCAGATGCTTTTGTATGGTAAAATCATAAAGTAGCTTTAATTTTTTATTTAAAACTAAGTTATAATTACTAAACATTTCAAAAGGGGTAGACATATGAAAATAAGAATTGCAATTGTACTTATTGCGTTGTTTATTATGGGAATTGTAATGACAGTAAGCGGCGTTTCCGACCTTATCAAGCTGAATGGCAACATTCCTGATTTTAACTATGAGAGTATGCAGAATGTTAAAAAGGGTGACTTTGTTCAGGGGTATATCTGGAACATCTATGGTAACTATGCAAACGAAACCACTACAAAAACAACTATGGGTATTGAAACCTCATCAAATGTTTCCGCTGAATATTTTATTATGACGCTTCTCAGCGAAGATGATTTGGCTAAGGA
Source organism: Oscillospiraceae bacterium (assembly GCA_017465345.1). Lineage (GTDB taxonomy): Bacteria > Bacillota > Clostridia > Oscillospirales > Ruminococcaceae > RGIG8773. Next base: position 12,767 of record JAFTWI010000019.1, on the reverse strand, counting down.
TTTGTATATCACAATTACAGCAGAAACCAAAGAAGAAATCAATATGCTTTTTGAGCTTTATGCTGCATCGGAGGAATATTACAACGGTAATGAAGATGCATATTTCCCTGAGTATGGTATCGTTGCTGAAGTAAGACCTCTTGACTCCGATCTAGAGCAGTATTTTGTAGATTGGTTTATGTATGACCCTCCGCTTTATAGCAGTGCTGCTGAGGCACGCAACCACATTGTTCCTTATGAACTGAATATTTACAAGCCGAGTCAGGCGTATGTTTCCCTTGCAATCGGCATCGCTATAATTGCAGTATTCATTATTGTGGGAATTGTTATTTACACCAAATCCAAGGCTCAGAACGTTCCGCAGAACTTTATTCCTGCAGCAGAACCTAACTTCAACAATTTCACAGCAGAAAAAACTTCGTCTTCAAATGGATTTGAGGAAACCTACACTCCACCTCAGCCTGTTCCAATTCCAGATATTCCACAGCCAACTGATGCTGATGAATTTTTTGCACGTGCACCTAAGGCAGCTGCTCCGATTGTTGAAGAGCCAAAGGAAGAACAGCCTATTGAAAAAGACAAACCTCAGGAACAACCTGCACCTGTTTTGGGAGATATGGACGCCCTTGACACAACAGGCTTGCTTGATGATGCTGACTACGAATATATCTCCAACGACGATAATGAATTTATTGAATAAAATCCAAAAGCAGGGTGATTACCCTGCTTTTATTTTTCTATAAAAAATTTCAAGAAATTTTGCAAAATCTCTTTTCAAATCTTGCAAAATGTGTTATAATTTTAACGTTACAGCAATGAACGGTGCAAGTGTTATACATGTATCGCTTCATTTCGACAATTATTTCAGAGAGGATTGATTTAATGAGCAAAATTCGTATTGGTATCGTAGGCTACGGTAATCTCGGAAGAGGCGCTGAGCTTGCAATCAGACAGAATCCTGATATGGAGCTTGTATGTGTGTTCACAAGGCGCAACCCTTCCGACCTTAAAATTCTGACGGAAAATGTTCCCGTTTATTCAATTAACGATATTGCAAACTACAAAAATGATATTGATGTGCTTATTCTCTGCGGAGGAAGTGCTACTGACCTTCCTGTTCAGGGTCCTGAACTTGCTGAGATGTTCTGCACAATTGACAGCTTCGATACACACGCTAAAATTCCTGAATACTTTGCTTCTGTTGACGCTGCTGCAAAGAAGGGCGGTAACGTGAGCATTATTTCTGTTGGCTGGGACCCCGGTATGTTCTCCATTAATCGTCTTTACGGCAGCTGCATTCTCCCTGAGGGCAAGGACTACACCTTCTGGGGCAAGGGAGTATCACAGGGACACTCTGACGCTATCCGACGTGTTGAGGGTGTTGCTGATGCAAAGCAGTACACAATCCCTGTTGAAGATGCAATTGAAGCTGTAAGAAGCGGCTCCTGTCCTGAGCTCACAACTCGTCAGAAGCATATCAGAGAATGCTTTGTTGTTGCCAAAGAAGGCGCTGATAAGGCTAAAATTGAAGCCGAAATCAAGAATATGCCTAACTATTTTGCTGATTATGATACAACTGTGCACTTCATTTCTCAGGAAGAGCTTAATCGTGACCACAGCGGTATCCCTCACGGCGGATTCGTAATAAGAAGCGGTAAGACAGGCGTGAACGGCGAGACCACTCATATTGTTGAATACAGCCTCAAGCTTGGCTCAAACCCTGAGTTTACATCAAGCATTCTTGTTGCTTATGCAAGGGCTGCTTACAAGCTCCATAAGGAAGGCGCAAGCGGTGCAAAGACTGTGTTTGATATTGCTCCTGCATATCTCTCCCCAAAGAGCGGAGACGAACTGAGAGCGACTATGCTTTAATTCTCATTTAATACAGAACACCCGATATGGTTATGTATCCATATCGGGTGTTTTTTGTATTTACTTCTTCTGTCTGATAGATTATTCGCCTGCATAAAGAGGGTAACAGCCAATCTGTGCACCATCTTCTGCAAGCCATTCAAGGTCAGACTCGCTGTACTGCCATGGATATTCAATCGGACTGTCAGACCAGATTGCATATTCTACCAAATAATCATATGGATTTACATACGCATAATAGTAACCGCTGAAATCACTGCCAAGATAATCAGCAATATTAAGCTCATAGCCTGTTGATGTTACTGATGTATTGTTGAACTCAAAATCTTCAAATTCCTCGCCAGCTATAGCCATTTCTGTGAGAGCAGTGGAGAAGGCTACATAAACTGTCTTTGCGTTTGCATTTGCAGCAGCCATCTGAGACTTGTCAACATAATCAACCATTGCGCCACCAACCGGAGACTTAACTGCAAGTGAACCAAAGTCGCTGCCGATTTCTTCAACAGCTGTCATAAGTTCTTCTTCTGTAAGGCTGAAGAAATTCTTTGCCTCTCTGTCATCATATGTACCGCCCTGCTTGATGTAGCACTTGATATTGAGATTTTCAACATTACCCTCAATTTCCTCTGTAGACATTGCATATGCAACCTTGTCAACTGTTGCTTCAACAGAATCGCCTGTTGTCTTGAATGTACCTTCAACAGTTGCTTCTGCTTCAATTACAGGAACATTTGCGGAAATTGTATAATTTTCGCCGTCCTTCTTAAAGTTGAGAACAACAACTTCCATTGTCATACCCTGCATTGCAGCATTGACTTTAACTTCTGTTTCGTTCTCGCTCTTTCTTTCGGAAATGATTTCAACAACAAACTTCTCGCCTGCAGCTTCAACAGTTGCCTCAATTGTCATTTCATTGGAAGTTTCAGGGTCAGCGCCGTATGTTACAATAATATCAGCCTTTACATTCTGACTTTCTTCGCCATCCTTAACAGTCATATCAACCTTGCAGTCCATCTGCATAAGGCAATGTGTCTTGCTATTTACATAGTAAACAAGCTCAATATCCATAGCTTCAACAGCTTCCATAGCTGTATCAAGCTCAGCTGTAATTTCTTCCTTGGAAACTTCTTCGCCCTGTTTAGCCATTTCTTCCATAGCGATATCAACATAAGCATCGAGAAGCTTTTCCATATCAGCCTTATCAAAGTTGAAAGTAAGGATATTTGCCTTAACTTCTGTCTCAGCAACAGTCATGTCAACCTTCTTCTCAACCTTAACTTCGCTCATCATTTCATCAACGATTGCTTCAATTTCAGCGTATTCCTCAGGAAGCTCATCTGTTTTTCCGCCTTCAACAGCAGTTGTAAGCTCCTTGATTGCATCAACAATCATATCGTAGTCTTCCTGAGAAAGCTCCATAGAAGAACCTGAACCCGGTGCAAAAATTGAACCTGCGAGGTCATCTGCAAGAGTATTTACATTAATCTCATAGATGTGTTCACCTGAATTGCCGATTGTACCAATCTTAATGGAATCTTCATCTGCAGCAGCGTAAATATCAGCCTTAGTTTCACCCATTTCGATTGAATAGAGCTGTGAAGATTTCTTATCCTTCTCGTTCACATAAGCATCAGCGTTAAACTTAACACCCTCTACATCAAAGGAGAAGCCCATTGTACCGTCCTTGAGAGCCTTTTCAATTATAGCGGATTCCTCTGCAAAAGCGGACTTAACCATAGCTGTTGCAGTATTTTCGGAAGCCATATTAATATATTCCTGTGGTTCTTCCTCCATCATTTTGTTGTAATTTTCACAGCCTGAGAATGTGAGCGCACAAACAGCTGCAGCTGCAGTACACTTAATAAATCTGCTAAAATTCTTCATTTCATTACTGCCTTTCATAATGTATTGTGTCCCTTCAAAATTGTATCAAGGACATAATACATTATACTTCAAAAAAACGAGGGTGTCAATTAAAACAATGGCTTTGTTAATGTTTTGAAATTATTTTTTCCATATTAATAAATTTTAAACTTAACCTATTGCTCTGAATTGTACATTTTGACACAAAAACCGCTTTTGAATTTTACATCAAAAGCGGTTTGTTTTAATTATTTCTTTGTAACCTTTTTAATACGATATCTCTTTTTTCCCTCAACAACAGAAAGCTTCTTATTGTTTGGCAGGATATCAGGAAGTGCTGTAAGAAGGAGCACGCCTGAATTGAATGTACCTGCAAAGGAACCGTCCGCAACGCCTCCGCCTGCGGAAACGTCATTGATGTGGTCCTTATAGATTACAAATGCATATGGCGAGAAGCTTGAGCACACAAACTGAACGCACCATACATTGTCGATATCGAGGATTGCACATGGGAGAACCTCCAGGCGCTGATCCTGAATTTCGTACCACGCTGTTTCATCGACTTCTTCAACAGCATCTTCGTTGATATGAACAACCGTAAGATAATCTCTGTATGCGATAAGCTTATCAGGGATAGGAATTGTCATAGTAACGGTATAGCCGTCCTCAGGGTCAACCTTTATAAGGGTATTTTCCTTATAAACGCTGATATCAAAAGGATAGATTATAAAGCTGCTGAGACCATTCGCATAATTTTTCAGCACATCCTTAACAGCCTTTGTGGACTCCTGATTTGTTGTGATATAAACGTCCACCGACTCACTGAAAGCGTCATGGTTAGCCTTAGCGGAAATATATTCACTGTGGGAAATTCCGTAAGGTGTAGTACCCTTGATATTGAGCACACGGTCAACATCAGTGCTTGAACCTGATGTAGGAATAGCTGTTACCTCCATGGAATATTCACCGATATGGCGTTCACCGTTGACATTCTTGAACGCAGCAACCATATAAGTATAAGCTTTTCCGTTTTTCAGACCTGTGTGGGAGTACTTCAGCTTACTTGTGACAGTAAGTGGTTCATACTCCTGAGTATCCTCATCAAGGAGATAAACTATGTACCCTTCTGCACCCTTAACCTTAGACCAACTGAGGTCAATCTGACGGTTGCCAGCCGTAGCCATAAGGTCAACAACCGAGTTGAGTGACTCACCAACTGTAACTGTGATAGACTTTGTAGGTTCACTGAACACCTTTTCGCCATTTACAGTCTTGTATGCCTTGACATAGTATGTCCACTCGTCACCATTGAGGACGTCCTTGTGTTCATACTTTGTTTTACTCAGGTCAATTTCATAGTATTTGCCATTGCAGTAAGCGTAAAGGATGTATCCCTCCGCACCTGTAACCTTAGACCAGCTGAGGTCTACAACTCCGTCCTCTGTTTCAGCTATAAAGTCCTTTGGTGCACTAAGAAAATCACCGATTGTAACTGTAATAGACTTAGTAGGTTCACTGAATACCTTTTCACCATTTACATATTTATAAGCTTTTACATAGTATGTCCATTTTTCACCGTTTAAGACGTCTTTATGGTCATACTTTGTTTTGCTCAGGTCAATTTCATGGTTTTTTCCATTACAGGAAGCGTAAAGAATATAACCTTCCGCACCTGTAACTTTAGACCAACTAAGCTTTACAACGCCGTTTTCAAACTCGGCTACAAAGTCCTTTGGTGAACTGAGAGAGTTGTCGATTGTTACTGTAATAGACTTTGTAGAGTCGCTGAAAACTCTTACACCGTTTACAGTTTTGTATGCCTTAAGGTAGTAAGTGATTGTATCACCATTCTTAAGACCTGTATGTGCATATTTAGTCTTGCTGACATCAATTTCCTGGAACTGACCATTAATGTTGGCATAAATAATATAACCCTCTGCACCCTTAGCCTTTGACCAGCTGAGGTCTACAGTATCGCCTTCAGCTTCAGCAGCGAAGTCCTTAGGAGCGTCCAGCGTGTCACCAACCATAATGGAAACCTCGTTGGAATATTCACCGTAAACAGTAACACCATTTACAATCTTGTATGCTCTTACGTAGTATGTATAAACGTCGCCATTATTGAGTCTTGTGTGGTTGAACTTTGTATTGCTGACATCAACCTTTTTAGCTGTACCGTCATTGCACTTGTAATAAAGCTCATAACCCTTTGCACCATTTACCTTACTCCAGGAAACATCAATCTTACCATCAGATGTTTTAAGGGTCAGATCCTGAGGAATATCCAACAGTTCGCCCACTGTAGCAGTTCTTGTGTCACTGAAATCACTGAGTACCTTGTCATAGTCTTCCTCAGTATCATTGGAACTGGAGGTTGCGTTAATGTAAGCCTGAACCTTATAGGAATAAACCTCGTTGTTGTACAGACCAACATGTGGGTAGCTGTTCTTTGTAAGGTACACAACAGTTGTTGTTCCGCAGCCTGTTGTTGAACCGTCATTGTTCTGAATTTTTGTAATATGAAGCTTATATCCGTCAGCGTCATCAACCTTATCCCAGCTGACATCAATACGTCCGTCACTAGGCTTAGCGATAAGTCCCTGAGGAGGGTAGAGTGAAGAATTAAGTTTACCGCTGGCACTTGTCGGAGCACTGTAAATATAGTTTCCGTCGCCTGTATCAAGATAAGCAACTACATAATAGTAATATGTCTTTGTATTAACCAGGTCCTCATCGCTATCCGAATATGACAGAGTATTTGTACTTACTCTTACCATTTCCTCAGCCTTGTCGCGTATATATCTTGTATAATCAAGTGAACCTGTTTTTGAGTTATAGTAAGGGTTCTGAGTATCGTCACCATTTGGGGAAAGTTCTTTCAGCATATCTATTGAATAGAATACATCGGAACGATATAAAACATAACCTGTATTCTGACCAACGCCTGCTTTCCAGGAAACATTAAGAGTATTCTTTCCGTTGGATTTTACTGTAACGTTCAAAGGAGCGTTAGGTGTTGTGTAAAGGCGCTTATAGCTATGAGCGTCAGCATTACCGCTGGAAATTGTAAACGGGTCTGACGGGTCATAAGCACTTGAACCTATAACATTTCTGTATGCCATTACATAGTATTCATAAATTGCACCCTTTACAACCGAACCGTCACTACAATACAGCTTATTGGTAATATCATCGGTGTAGCCATGTTCATCTGCAACATCCTGAGTGAGATAACGGTTATACGGAACTGTTGCAAGCTGCTTCCATTCTCCCTGAGTATTTTTTGCAGCATCATAGGTTCTACGGTATACAATATAGCCATCAGGGAGAGCACCAATATCTGATGGGTAGCCGTAATTCTGAGTTACCTGACTCCATACAACAAGCTGCTGGTCGTTATCAAAATCCTCTACAGCAGGTATACCCATGCTTGCATTAAGTGTTTCAACGTCCTTGTCGACATTCTTACCTACTTCTCTACGGGTCTGGTCGGTAGGCGCAATACTCTTATTGTTCTCTGTATCGTAAGAAAGCTTATAGAGAGTTATGTTGAAAACAGGTTCAACTCTTACCATAGTGCTGACATTCGGTTTTATCGTTATGTCATCTTCAGATGTAAATTCACATGAAGTACCTGGCTCTGCAATATACTTCGTGCCGCAGAGCACATTCTTCTGATACAGATAAACATTATAGCCGATAACTTCGATTGTTGAAATAAACTTGTCATCAATTACAGGCTCTGCCCAGTCGACTCTTACCGCACCGTAACCAACATACCAGCTGGTAATATCCACGGACTTGGTTTTTGTATATTCACGTTCAAGATTTTTGTAGTAATACGAAGATGTTTCGGTACTCTTGGTTGTATCATATGTATATGTTTCGTTACCAAAAATAACTGTTTCGGTAATATCTTCATTTTCAGCAAATACTGACAAATCCATGACTCCCAGCTCAGGAATCATCATAAACACAAACGAGAACGCCAGAACAGCAGAAAGAATTCTGCACATAAATGGCTTGCGTACGTTGACAATATCGTCCTTTTTACGGCTTTTAACCTTTTCCGATTTACTTCTCTTCATTCCGAGGAAGTTACCGTTTTTATCGGAAAGCGCCATATCAATGCTGCAAACTACAGCGTACCAAAGCTTCACGAACAGCTCCGCAATTACGCACGGGAGCCAAAGAAGCTTATTTTTACTTCTTTTTATGCGCAGACTGCGCAGAATTTCCTTTTTGGTATTAAAATCCAACATAAATACCTCCGCTAAAAATGCCTAAAATGCTTATAAATTAAACAAACATAAAGTCTGGATTTGTTTTTGGGGATAGTTATCCATTCTTCAATATAATACCACAAAAACGCCGAAAAGTAAATACTTTTCGGCGACAAATGTGCACAAAAATGCACCGTTTTCATCAATAATTTGTATAAACGTTTTTACATCTGATGTCTCACAACACCGTATTCGTCATCGAGGCGGTAATAAGGACAGTCATAGTTTGCACCGCTGAGGAAGCGTCCCATTTCGTCCTCATCAAGATTCACCATACAGGTGTAGCAGTCCCAATCCTCGTCATAGACATAATTTGTGCAGGTTTCGCAATTCGTCATAATTTCACCTCTACCCTTTCATTTATTTCCATTGTTTCGGGGGTTACATTACAGTCATATGCAAGGATTTTCACTCCGCATTCTGCTGCTTTCCGCACTGCATCGGCAAACTTCGGGTCGGTTGCCTCGTTAAGGGTGAAATACTTTACACCTTTCATCTGCACCACGAAAAACAAATACGCTTCGTACCCCTCCCCTATACTTTCCGAAAGCTCAGCAACGTGCTTTGCACCACGCTCTGTAGGAGCATCGGGGAACATCACAACACCATCATTTTCAAGGGTCACTCCCTTTACTTCAAGTAATATTCTTTTGATATTATCCTCTATGTAAAAGTCAAAACGTGAGTTTCCATGCTTGTACTCAGCACGGATTTTTGAGTCAGGGAAAAGCTTTGGCAGGAATTCTCCTACTGCAAGATTAGGTGCATAGCTGTCCATATTGATGAGTATGCCATTTTTCTCTACAGCAACCAAATCGAAGCGTGTTTTACGCTCGGGATTTTGAGCACGCTCCAGATAAACGATGCACCCCTCAACAAGAAGCTCCCTGCATCTGCCTGTATTTTTGACATGGCACTTTTCAATCCGCCCGTCCAGCTCCACATAGGCTATGAAGCGATTGGGACGGGAAAGGAACTTTGCCTTTGTAATTTTATTATAAGTCATTTTTACTCCTTAGTATTGTGAAGTGTTGTGATTTGTAATTTATAATTTATTATACCAGACATCTTTTTTTACGTCAACAGCAAAGCCGCCCCTTAACGGGACGGCTTGATTCAATTACACATTTTCTTCTTTAAGCTGCTTCTTGCACTCTTCAACGATTTCGCTTGCTCTTTCCGGATTATCTACCTTTGTCACAGCGCTGACAATCGGCACGATTATAAGTCCCACAATCATTGCGATTGCACCTGCATTGATTGGTGAAGCCATATTAAGCGGCAGGGAAGCTGCTGCCTTTGTTGCTTCAGGGAAGAAGCCGAGACTGAAGATAAACATATGCACAACTGTAAGTCCTACACCTGTAATAAAGCTTGTCCATACAGCTGCCTTTGTAACCTTCTTTGAGAACAGACCGTACATAAACGGTGCAAGGAATGCGCCAGCGAGTGCGCCCCATGAAATTGACATAAGGGTTGTTATGTAAGCGTTAGGGTTAAGTGCGATAATTACAGATATAAGCAGGAAAACTGCGATAAGGACACGCATGATGAGAACCTGCTTCTTATCGTCCATTTCCTTCTTGTAGAAAGGCTTGATAAGGTCAATTGTGAGGGTTGAGCTTGATGTAAGTACGAGAGATGAAAGGGTTGACATTGATGCTGAAAGAACAAGAACAACTACAATACCGATAAGAAGCTGAGGGAGTGCCTTTTCCAGCATTGCAGGTACGATAGAGTCAAACACGAGCTTGCCGTTTGAGCCTGTTTCGATAAATGCTCTGCCTGTCGCTTCTGCTTCAGCAGCGTCAGCGGAGCCGTAAAGTCTGCCGAAACCGCCCATAAGATAAGAGCCGCCTGCTACAATAAATGCGAAAACTGTAGAAATAATTGTACCTCTTGTGATAGCCTTGTTGTCCTTGATTGCGTAGAACTTCTGCACCATCTGAGGAAGTCCCCAAGTACCGAGGGAAGTAAGGATTACTACACCGAAAAGATTAATCGGGTCAGGACCAAAGAGGGAGTTGAGTGTATTTGTTTCAACACCCTTATCTGTAATTTCACCAAGACCAATAAGTGATTCTGTCCAGCCGCCATTGCCGTTAATTACACAGATTACAACAGCTGCGATACCGATAAGCATAATGATGCCCTGAACGAAGTCATTGATTGCAGTTGCCATATAACCGCCTGCGATAACGTAAACTGCTGTAAGAACAGCCATACCGATGATACAAGCGGAATAAGGAATATCAAATGCCATTGCAAACAGACGGGAAAGTCCGTTGTAAACAGAAGCTGTATAAGGAATAAGGAAGATAAACACGATTACTGCTGAAACTGTTTTCAGTGCCTTTGAACCATATCTTTTTTCAAAGAACTCCGGCATTGTTGCAGCGTTAAGATACTTGGACATAATTCTTGTTCTCTTACCCAGCACCATCCATGCCAGCATTGAGCCGAGGATTGCGTTTCCGATGCCAATCCATGCCGCTGAAACGCCGTAGCTCCAGCCAAACTGTCCTGCGTATCCGATAAATACTACTGCGGAGAAGTAAGATGTACCATAGGCAAAAGCTGTAAACCAGCCGCCAAGGCTTCTTCCGCCAAGCACGAAATCAGAAACCGATGAGGTTTTCTTTCTGCAATAGAAGCCGATACCAAGCATTACTGCCAGATACACGACAAGAATAACATACAACATAAAAATATCCGCCTTTCGCTTTAATGCACAAAATCTTGTTAGCTTTAAAGTGCTAAAGTTATTACATTATATCAGAAAATCTCCAAAAAGTCAATAGGTTAAGCGGCTAAAATCCCACAAAAAAAGCGGCACGCCCTTTATCATGGCATACCGCTTAATATTCGTAATAATCAATGATTTTCATATCGCTGAGTCTTGCGGAAATAACTCTTCCCATGCTCATTACATACAGTGTATCACCACTTACTGAGCCTCTTAGGAAAATCATGCTGTCGTCCACGTCCACATATTCGATAACACCCTTCTGTACGAAGCCTGCCGTTTCGTCATAGACAAAGACATAATAAATATTTTGAGTACCAAACTCATTGTAGCAATACGCAGGCACACCGATTATATCGCTTTCGCTGTCAATCAGCACTGCGCGTCTGTCGGTAAGTGCGGCAGATTTTTTCTCTGTACCGTCATTACCGAAGATGATTCCATTGACAGCAAGACCTGTTGTGCCGTCATACATTGTCAATGTAAGACCGCCGTCATCGGATTTTCCAACACCCAGAAGCATATCCTCGGAATAGCTGTAAAGATAAGCTGAGCTTCCGAGAAGGGACTGCACAAGAGTCGGGGGATTTGAGCTAAGGTCGATTACTATCGCAGACTCACCATTTTCATCGATAACGCGTGCATAGCTTTCCTCAAATCGGACTGATGCAGCGTTTCCGTCGGGAAGGAGCTTTCCTGCACCGTTTACAACCTGAAGTGCTTCATCAAGAACATAAACCGAAACCGAAGTACCACCTGTTTCGTCAGTAATCTTTGTTGCGATACGAAACATACCGTCATACTCATTCATACTGTGACCAAAAACAGCGCCCTCGATTGATCCGCTTGACTTATAAATAATCCCGCCGTCAGAAAGGTCGAATGCGGAAATAACAGTGTACTCCTTATCCTTTCTGCCAACGCCTGCAATGTAGAGCGTTTCAGCGGAGCAATATACGTTTTTACTTGATCCCAACACAGCCTTTACTGTGGGGGTTATGTCATCGCTGCCCACATTAATTGCGGAAACAACGGTGTAATCTGTACTGTTGGCATAAGAAGGAACAATAATATCTGCCGCAGCAACATAATATTTTTCCTCATTAAAATAATAAGCAGGCACAAAACTGTCAAGGTCGGCCTGCGTGTCCAGCGGCTTTACACGGTAATCGGAATAAGCCGTTACCATATAAAGCATACCGTCAACTATTTTAGAAGATGTGTAGCTGCCATTCTGTTTATACGCAGCTATATGTACAGGGTTCTCAGGGCTTTCGACGCTGTAGATATCAACTACTGCGTTTTTTTTTACTGCTGCGGGAATTGCAGACTCCCCATCAGCGTTACCCTCTGCATCAGACTTGATATCGGAAACTGCCTCGCTTGTTCCGTCGGAATTTGTTTCTGCCGCTTGTGTAGTAGCTGCATCATCTGCTGGAACATCAGATGCGTTCTGAGAATTATCGGCTTCGGTAGAAGTAAATTCGTGAACTTCCTCCGTTTCGGAAGATACGAGAATAACCTTGTCGCCCTCAATATAGATTTCAACAGGTGGATTAACATCGCTTTCAATTTCCGATACAACTTCCATAGTTTCCTTGGAGATTATATACAGGATACCGTCCTTCAGACAGTAGATATAATTTTCGTCGCTTTTTACAACATCGGCTTCGGAGATGTTCTTACCATTATATTCAATAAAATCGAATGCGGTATCATTTTCCGTAACAGGCGCCTGAGTTGCAGTTTCATCAATTGTACGCTCCGAATCATTTTCAGCAGTTCCGTTCTGCTGGATAATAATTCCTGTCTGCATATCAATTAACTCATCATAAGTTTCGGGAGAAACAGCCTCATATTCGATAGGCGCTTCAAGCTGCTGCTCGGCAGCCATATTTTCGTTGTAAGCCCACATACCGACCGCAAAAACGGCACAAGCAGCGGTAGCAACGGCAGTCCTCATAATAATAGTACGGCGTTGTGCAGAGATGCTTGGTGCGGAT
>JAFTWI010000175.1 GCA_017465345.1 Oscillospiraceae bacterium | reverse complement strand
CTTCGTGATAAGAATTTTCGACGTGCGAAATCTTATTCCATTCAAGGTAAGCCATTTTAAAATTATTGTAAATACAATCGTAATCAGCTATATGGCTTTCGTTGCTTCAAAGGAACCAAAGCTTATGTGGGTGCAGCTTATAGTGCTGTTCATTGCGGTTACGGTTTTCAACTTTGAAGCGGTGCTTAGTACACTTCGTAAGGTGCTGAATAGAGTTGACACAAAAAAAGAAAATACTGCGGAAGGAACAAATTAATTATGAGTATCAAGGTACAGGAATTCCACAAGGACTACAAAAGATGGGCGTGGCAGATAAACGATAATATCAGCTATGCCGAGGACATTGTTCTCTTTAAGCTTGATGCAAAGAACACAAGCTACGTTTTCGGTGCAACTGACGACGGCTATCTTATCCACGCTTACTACGGTAAAAAAATTGAGGACGAGGACCTTACATACCTTCTCCGTCTTACTGAAAATCCATGGACACTCAAGACAAATGCACGTGACAAGGGCACATTTATGGACGCCCACGCTTTTGAGTATCCTTGCCACGGCACAGGTGACTACCGTGAGCCTTGCCTTATGGTTATGGATGACGAGGGGATGACCACAACCGACCTTCGCTACGTTTCCCACAAGGTTTACAAGGGCAAGCCTGCACTTGAAGGTATGCCTGCAACATTCGCAAACGAAAACGAGGCTGAAACCCTTGAAATCACTTGCGTTGATAAGCACACAGGACTTGAAGCTGTGCTTGTTTACACAGCCTTCAATGACCTTGACGTAATCACAAGAAGCGTCCGCCTCAAAAACAACGGCACAGCACCTCTCAACGTAAAGAGAGTGCTTTCTGCCTGCGTTGACTTCGATAATGACGGCTATGATTTTATCACCCTCAACGGCAGCTGGGCAAGAGAGCGTGTTATGGAGCGTTGCAGACTCCACCACGGCAAGCAGGGCGTTGACTCCGTAAAGGGTGAGTCCTCACATCAGAACAACCCGTTCGTTGCTCTCGTTTCCCATACAGCCGACGAGGACAACGGCGAGGCTTACGGCTTCAACTTTGTTTACAGCGGTAACTTCTTCGCACAGGCTGAGGTTACACAGCATAAGTATACCCGACTTGTAATGGGTATCAACCACTTCGATTTCAACTGGCTTCTTGAAGCAGGCGAGGAATTCGTTGCACCTGAGGTTGTAATGGTATATTCAAGCGAGGGTATCGGCGCAATGTCACGTACCTTCCACGACCTTTACCGTGAACACCTTATCCGCGGCGAATACAAGGACAAGCGCCGTCCTATCCTCATCAACAACTGGGAGGCTACATACTTCAACTTTGATACGGAAAAGCTTATCGACATTGCTAAGGAAGCTTCAAAGCTCGGTATCGAAATGCTTGTTATGGACGACGGCTGGTTCGGTCACCGTGACGCTGACAACAGCTCACTGGGCGACTGGTTTGTTTACGAAAAGAAAATCAAGGGCGGTCTGAAGTATCTCGTTGACGAGGTCAACAAGCTTGGTATGAAGTTCGGTATCTGGTTCGAGCCTGAAATGATTTCCCCCGACAGCGAGCTTTACAAGGCTCATCCTGAGTGGGCAATCCAGGTTCAGGGCAGAGAGCTTTCAATGTCCCGTGAGCAGTATGTTCTGGACTACTCCAACAAGGAAGTCCGCGACCATATATATGGTATGATGAAGAAAATCCTCGACAGTGCAAATATCGAGTACATCAAGTGGGATATGAACCGTCAGCTTACTGAGGTAGGCTCAACAACACTTCCGAAGAACAGACAGCGTGAACTTTGGCACAGATACGTTCTCGGTGTGTACGACGTGATGAACCGCCTTACAACCGATTACCCGCACATTCTTCTCGAAAACTGCTCAGGCGGCGGCGCACGCTTTGACCCCGCTATGCTTTACTACTCACCGCAAATCTGGTGCTCCGACGATACGGACGCAATTGAACGTCTCAAAATCCAGCACGGTACATCAATCTGCTACCCTGCTTCCGCAATGGGTGCTCACGTTTCCGACTGCCCTAACCATACAGTGGGACGCTCCACACCTTTCGCTACAAGAGGCAATGTGGCAATGGTAGGTACATTCGGCTACGAGCTTGACGTAACACGTATTCCTCAGGAAGACAGGGACGCTATTCCTGGACAGATTGCTCAGTTCAACAAGTACAACCCAATCATCAGAACAGGTGACCAGTACCGTATCGGCAACGTGTTCGAGGATAATATGTGGGATGCTTGGATGTTTGTTGCAAAAGACAAGTCCGAGGCTGTATTTACCTTTGTTCAGGTTCTCGGCAGACCGAATTACCGCAACAGACGTATAAAACTGAAGGGACTTGACCCGAAGGCTATGTACCGCAACGAAGAAAACGGTGAAATTCACAGCGGAAATGCGCTTATGAATGCTGGAATTTTTATGGAAATTCACGGCGATTTTTCTTCCAAGGTTATTCATTTCGTAAAATTAAGCTAAAATATTTGGTTAACTTAAAGGTTTTCGTTTATGTTTCTTGTTTAAAATGCACAATATGTTGCAAAGATTATCTATGAAATATCCCTTGACGGATATTTGAATAATTTGTTATAATTATCGTGTAAATGTATATATCAAAATATATATGTATGGAGGATTATTATGAAGGATATCAAGAAGATTTTGGCAGGCGCTATGGCGCTCACAATCACAGCAGGTCTTTCTGCTTGTGCAAGTGAAGGCGGCGACAGCGGTGCTGCTGAAACAACAACTGCAGAGGTAACTACTACAGCTGCAATCACAACAGACATCAACACAGAAACTCTTGCTGCTGAAGAGGCAGACGCTCTTGCTCCTGCTCTTGCTCAGCTTCAGGACGTTGAACTTGCAAACAAGGAAATCAAGTGGCTTGCTCACTATGACATCAACCCTGGTACAAACGGTGCTTCCAAGAAGGTTGAGCTTGAACTTTTCGAAAGAAAGTACGGCGGTTCCATCAAGTGGTATCAGACTACTTATGAAAACCGTTACAATGACCTTTCTACATACGTTCTCGGCGGCGAAGGTATTGACTTCTACGCTTCCGATACAGGTAACCTTCCAAAGGGTATCATCAGCGGTATGTTCCAGTCTGTTGACGACTACATTGATATCAATTCCGATATTTGGCAGAACACTGCTGAAGCTATGAAGGCTTACAACTTCGGCGGCAAGCACTTTATGTTTGTTACAAACACAAGAGCTAACTACTATGTATACTATAACAAGGAAACAATCGAAGCTAACGGTCTTGATGATCCATGGGATCTCTACAAGGCTGGCAACTGGAACTGGGATACATTCAAGGGTATGCTCGAAGAATTCGTAGATGAAGAAAATGACCAGTGGGGTCTCGATAACTGGTTCAATGAGCTTGCTCTTCTCTATTCTTCCGGTGTTTCCACTATTCAGGCTGTTGACGGTCAGCTCAAGTGCAACCTCAACGATGCTACAATGGAAAAGGCTATGAACTTCCAGTATGACCTCTACAATTCTGGTCTTGTTCTTCCTGCTGAACAGTTCAACTGGGCTATCCAGCCTCAGATGATGGGTGAAGGCAGACAGCTCTTCTGGATTGGCGGTTACTGGGAAGCAGAAGGTGATCCATCTGTATGGACACACCAGATTGCTCCTGAGAACCTCGGCTTCGTTCCTACACCATCTCCAGCAGGCTCTGATCCATATCAGGCTGCAACTCTTGAAGGCTATGTTCTCTGTAAGGGTGCACAGAACCCAGAGGGTGTTGCACGTTTTGCTGAATGTACAATCGTTGCTGTAAATGATCCTGATTCCATTGCAATTTCTGAAAGAAAGATTATGGATGACTCCAAGTGGCCTCAGGAACTCCTCGACAGATTTAACGAAATCAATGACCTTGCTAAGAAGTATCCTGTTGTTGACCTTGCTTCCGGTTGCTCCACAGATATCGCATCTTACACAACAGACGGCGGCGGAAATGTAGGCGTAAGAGCTGCATTCCACGGTACAGACTGGGCTACAATGAGAGAATCTATTGCTGATACAATTGATATGCTTGTTGAAGAAGTTAATACTGAACTCCAGGCTAAGGTTGCTGAAGAATAATTCGGTTTTATACCCGGCACAGTACAGCCGTGCTGTGTCGGGTTATTTTTTACAAAGGGATTTTGTATATTTTTAAAACTATTTTAGGAGGATAATTATGAACAACTCAAAGAAGGTTCTTTCTGCACTTCTTGCGCTTTCTCTTACAGCAGGCTTTACAGCTTGTTCAAGTGATGACAGCGGAAGCGGTGCAGCTGATGAAACAACACAGGCTGAAACAGTTACAACTACTGCTGCTACAGTAGAAATCAACACTGAAACTCTTGCTGCTGAAGAAGAAGATGTTCTTGCAAAGGCTATGGAGCAGCTTCAGGACGTTGAACTCGCAAACAAGGAAATCAAGTGGCTCGCTCACTACGACCTTAATCCATCAGGCAGCGGTGCTTCCAAGTCTGTTGCTCTTGAAATGTTTGAAAAGAAGTACGGCGGTTCCATCAAGTGGTATGAAACAACTTGGGAAAACCGTTACAATGACCTTTCTACATATGTTCTCGGCGGCGAAGGCATCGACTTCTTCCCTGGCGATGACGTTTATA
This sequence comes from Oscillospiraceae bacterium, assembly GCA_017465345.1. Lineage (GTDB taxonomy): Bacteria > Bacillota > Clostridia > Oscillospirales > Ruminococcaceae > RGIG8773. Next base: position 13,677 of record JAFTWI010000175.1, on the reverse strand, counting down.
ACTTCCCTAAGGGTATCATCAGCGGTATGTTTGAACCAGTAGATTCTTATATTGATATGGATTCTGAAATCTGGGCTGAAACAAAGGCTGCTATGGATCTGTACAACTTCGGCGGAAGATATTTCAACCTTGTAACATCTGTTACAGCTGAAGAAATCTGTATCTACAACAAGGCTACAATCGAAGCTAATGGTCTTGATGATCCATGGGAGCTTTTCGAAGCAGGCAACTGGAACTGGGATACATTCAAGGGCATGCTTGAAGAATTCGTTGACGAAGAAAATGACCAGTGGGGTATTGACGGTTACTGGGCTGAAAATGCTCTCCTTCTCTCCTCAGGTGTTCCAGCAGTTGGTGCTGTTGACGGTCAGCTCGTATGTAACCTCAACGACCCAACAATGGAAAAGGCTATGAACTTCCAGTATGATCTTTTCAATTCCGGCCTTGTATTCCCAAGAGAACAGTTCAGCTGGGCTGAACAGCCTGCAATGATGGGTGAAGGCAGACAGCTCTTCTACATCGTAGGTGCATACTCCATTCAGGCTGACCCTGCTACATGGACAACAAAGATTGATCCTGCTGATGTAGGTATTGTTCCTGTTCCATCTCCAGCAGGTTCTGACCCATATGCAGCTGCTAAGCTTAACGGTTTTGCAATCTGTAAGGGTGCTCAGAACCCAGAAGGTGTTGCTCTCTTTGCTGAATGTAACATTGTTGGCGGTAAGGACGAAGGCGCTAAGGCTATTTCCGACAGAAAGACAATTGATGACTTCCAGTGGACTGAAGAACTCATCGAACAGAACAACATGATTAATGATCTCGCTAGACAGTATCCTGTAGTTGAACTTGCTGCAGGTTGTTCCACAGATATCGCTTCCTACACAACACAGGGCGGCGACAACGTTGGTACAAGAGCTGCAATGCACGGTACAGACTGGGCTTCTATGAGAGAGTCCATTGCTGATACAATCACAATGCTTGTTGACGAAGTAAATGTTGAACTTCAGGCTAAGGTTGCTGAACTCGGCTAATAAAAATTTCGGGTACCCGTTCTATTACGGGTACCCTTTTTTATTTTATAAACGCAAGAATTATAAGTACAGCACCGCACAACCAGCCAAGATTTATGTTGATTGAGGAAACGATTTTCCTTCCGAGACAACAGCCAAGTGAAATGGAAGCTACTCCTGCAATAAGTGCACCTCCGCAAAGCAATGGAAGATTCATTTTTCCAAGTCCTGCACTCACACCTGTAACCAGTGAGTCGGCTGAAAGTGCAACGGAAAGCATAAGTGCTTCACGAGAAGAAATGCTCTTTGAGTTATCAGTATCAGCAGCTGTTCCGTCAAAATACAGTGCAGCAGGATTGGATTTGTCAAGCTGTTTTTGGTTAATCACCTTTTTGAAGTAATTCTGAAGCAGGTTGAATATTCCAAGCAAAATAAGCAGCAATGACGAAATTATTCCGCAGATGTTTTCGGGAATTACCAGTCTGATTATTTCTGCAAAGCCTACAGATATGCAAAGGAAAAGAGTACCGATTGAACTGATTATCAAAGATGAGCGAAAGGGGATTTTTATTCCTGCACTGCCAATCCCGACGGCAGCCGCAAAGCAATCGGTGCAGACTGCTGTTACAAGTAAAAAAATTTTGACCATAACTGAAACACTGCTTTCGTTAATAGTGATATTACAGTTTATGATAAAAATGCCAAAAGGTGATTGACTTGCATGAAAAAGTATGTTATTATTTTAGAGGGTAAAGTGTACTTTAGCCCGCTTTTAATTGAGTGATACGGAGGTAATTGGATGTCTTTAAAGGACAAGGTTCTTGCTGTATTGGAAGAAAACAAGGGGAAAAATGTTTCGGGAAATGACATTGCGCGCAGCGTTGGAATGACAAGAAGTGCAGTGTGGAAGGCTGTAAAGCAGCTTCGCAGTGAGGGGTACTCGATATGTGCGGTTACTAATAAAGGCTATTGTCTTTCCGAGGAAAGCGACTTTTTAAATGAACATTCCGTTTTTAAAAATCTGAATACAAAGGAAATAGGCAGAAAAATTGATGTTTTTAAAACTATAGATTCAACCAACAGCTTTGCAAAAAGCCTCGCACAGTTAGGTGCTGTTCACGGTACAACCGTAATTTCCGAGGTTCAGACTCAGGGAAGGGGAAGAATGGGCAGAAGCTTTTATTCACCCGTTGGAATGGGAATTTATATGAGCGTAATTCTCCGCCCGAAGCTTTCGGTGGAGCATTCATTGCTTATTACATCATGTGCGGCTGTTGCTGTTGCAGAGGCTATAGAAAAGATTACAGGGCTCGACTGTAAAATCAAGTGGGTCAATGACATTTATGCAGGTGACAAAAAGCTGTGCGGAATTCTTACGGAAGCGGCTATAAATGTTGAACAGGGCGGACTCGAATACGCTATTGTGGGTATCGGTCTCAATGTTCAGAATACGTCTTTTCCTAAAAATGTTTCGGATATTGCAACTTCTCTTTATCTTGAAACAGGCGAGAATGTTCCGAGAAGTGTTATCGCAGCGGAAATTCTTAACTGCCTTGAGACTCGTTTGGATACAATTCTGGATAAGAGCTTTGTTGATGAATACCGCAGCCGTTCAAACCTCATTGGAAAGAGAATTGAAATTACGCATAATGATACGGTTACACAGGCTGAGTGCATTGGAATTGATGAGATATGCAGATTGCTTGTGCGATACGATGACGGTGAGGAAAAGTCGCTGATGTCGGGTACTATAAGAATAGTTGAATAAGAAAATCCGTGGAGTTGTTTCCACGGATTTTTTGTTTTATTCAATCTCACTTCCGCCCCATTCAACAACGATGAAGCCGTTTCTTTCAAATGGCTCAAATTCCTGCGGTGCAATTTCCATATCAGGGTCACACTCCTCGTAAACCATAAAAATACGGAGCAGGCTGTCAGGAACAGGATCAATGTCCAGCACAGCATTCTTCTCATACTGTTCGGTCTGGAAGGTAATCAGGTTGCATTCGTTTTCCTGCATAAGCGGCAGCCAGTAAATGATGAATTCGTTGCTTTCGCGAGGGGTAAGTCCCATTTCTGCAAGCTTTTCACGGAGGAAATCAGCCGTGTCCTCACGCTTTACAACAAAGCCCTTGGACATATCCCAGTCAGCGTTCAGGTCAGCCTCCCAGAAAAGACTGTAGTATTCTGTGCCGTCACGCTTATTGTAAATTGTGCCGTCAGGAAGTGCTGTAACCTGCCATCTGCCGTCATATTCGGATAGGTGCAGGTAAGTCTGCCGTTTACGTTGAGTTCAACAGTTACGTCGGTCTTTTCCTCAGGGTAAAGGTAGATAATCGGCTTGAATGCGTTTACCTCACCGAAATATCCAGGCTCGGTAAGATATGATTTGTCATCTGTAACATAAGCATTTACAAGCTTTTCAACGTATCTTTCTATGTCTGTATCAAGCGAAAAATCAATCAGATTAGGGGAGGTAACATAATTTTCCTCATCGGAAAGATTTGCGCCCTCCCAATCAGCTTTGTCAGTGTACCAGCCGTAATATTCAAGTCCGGGTGCACCGTCAAGCTTTGAATAATCCTCAATTCTGTCCTCAGCATAGTATTCACCGAATTTGTACATTATTCCGTAGTAAATGTCGGTTTCTTCATTGTATTCTTCGGTGTGATGATACAGCACCTCAGTCATAACAGGCCCTTCATCAGTAAATTCATATAAACCGTATTCCTCAATATATTTGTATCCGTCAAAATCCAGTTCGTCAACATCTTCATAGCGTTCGCCCCACCATTGTGTCTTGCCGTTGCCTGTGTAGCGAACCATATTCCAATTAAACTTTTCAAAATCGTACAGAAATTCAAGCTTTTCCTCACCGAAAGCGTACACTTCAAGTCTGCTGTCATTATGATTATCCGCAACAAATTCGGGTGTACCGTCGCCCTGCAAATCAAGGATTGTTGCGCCCTTGATGTTGTCGTGCTTCCAGTTTGTATCAGCCATTATAATGTTGTAGAAGCGTTCCGCTTCTTCATTTTCAAATTCGGGAACAAACTCCGTTTCAATGGTTGTCACCTCAGTTTCAGGTGCAGTTGTTTCTGATGTTGCAGCTGTAGTTTCAGATGTAGTTTCAGCGGCAGTGATTTCTTCTGTCTGTGAAGCTATTTCAGTAACGGTTGTTTCCTTAGAAGGTTTTTCAGTGCATCCCGTAAGCATTACTGCGATAAGTGCTAAAGCTGTGATGATTTTCTTTTTCATAGGTCGTACCCCTTTCAGTTGATAATGCAAGTATAGCACCGTGCTAAAGCAATTTCAATAGGGTTTACCGCATTGTAACCGCGCTGTACCAAACTGTAATCTAATTCCTCTAAATGAAATATTTCTGTAACCATTGAAGTGCAGTAGAATATATGGTAAAATATTTTTGAAATTTATTTCTTTGTATGCAACCTTTTCCTGTTATGTGGTGTGTTACTTACAGATGAGCAAGAAAGAAGGTGGTTTTGTGACGGAAATGGAAAAGCGACTTTTTGATAAGGCTGTGGAGGAATATTCGGATATGGTAACGGGTCTGTGCCTGGTTCGCCTCGGAAACAGGCAGGACGCCGAGGACTGTTACCAGAACGTATTTCTGAAATTGTACAGAAATATGGAAATGCTCCTGAAAGAGCCTGAACACCTGAAAGCGTGGCTAATAACGGTTACGGTGAATGAGTGCAAGAATGCCTGCCGCTTCCGTATACGTCACAAAACCGAGCCGCTTGAGGCGGTAAGCTCATTCTATGAAGATGAACACGACCGTCAGCTTATGGAGCAGATTATGAAAATGCCAAGCATTTATCGTGAGGCGATTTACCTGCACTATTATATGGGTTATTCCGTTACTGAGGTAGCAAAGCTCACCAACAGCCGCGAGGGCACTGTGAAAAGCAGGCTTAAGCGTGGACGCGATTTGCTGAAAACAATGCTGACGGACGAAGATGAACAGGAGGTACTATTATGAAAAAATTGAATAACGTTTTTTCGGAAATAAAGACTCCTGAAAGCTGGAAAGAAAATTTATACACCCGCATACAGGAGGAAGAAAATATGAATACAAGAGAAGTAAGAAGAATTAAAAAGGTCACTGCATATATTATCGCTGCGGCAGTAGTGGTATCGTTAAGCGTTGTAACGGCAGCTGCAACGGGAATACTTGATTTCGGCAGCCTTCTTCGTCAGAATTACAACGATGAAATTTCCGCTTCAAAGCTTGAACATGGCGATTATCAGCCACTTGATGCTTCCGTGACAAGCGAAGATTTTGAGTTTACGGCAAAGGCTTTTATGGGTGATGAAGAAGAAAGCTATGTTCTGCTTGAAGCAAAGGTGAAAAATCCAGAGCTGGACATCGATAAAATGGGTGTTACGCTCTATTCGCTTGAAGAACACGTTTTAGACCTTGAAAATTACGTTGCTGATACATACGAAAGCGAAGCAATTGTTGATGAGGAAGGAAACAAGAGCTTTTTATTCAGAGTAAAGGCCTATCCTGCATGGGTTGATAAAGCTACGACAGAAAAGACAAATCTTATGCTGTACATTGCAAAAATCCGCTGTGCAAATGATAAAGCGAGAACAGTTATCTCAACTGACCTGAAAATCCTTTTCAAGCCTGAACTTACAGACGGCGGCGCAGAGGAAATTTCTATCGGCAAGAAGTTTACATTGGGTGGCACAGATTGTACACTTGACAAGCTCGTAGCTTCCGATTACGGCACAAAGGTAAGCTTTTCCTTTACAAATGATGGTGAATGTGATACAATTATGAAAGCGTGGGAAAGCGCAAGAGATAATACCGAGGATATGATGGGTATCGACAATTACGAAAGCTTTACACTTGAAGACAGCAGGGTTCAGCTTATTGTTGACGGTAAGGAAATCTCACTCATTGACAACGCTGACAGTATGCCTATGGAGATTATCACTTTGGTTTACGATGATGGCGTTGCAACAACAGAAGCAGGCTTCACAATTACCTTTGCTCCTATTAATTACGAAAGCGCAGGCAGTGTTGAGGTAAGAGTAAACACTGATGATGGTGTAAAAAATATAATTTGAAGAAATAAGGAGATTGAATATGAACAACAAAAAGCTTGTATCGCTGACATTTGACGATGGACCAAACACTACAACAACTATGCAGGTGCTTGATTTGATTGAGCAGTACGGAATAACCGCAAGCTTTTATGTTGTGGGAAATAATATTAACTCCGAAAGTGAAGCGGCAATGAAGCGTGCGGTGAAACTCGGCTGTGAAATTGAAAATCATTCGCAGACTCACTCCGTAATGACCGAAATGACAGCGGAGCAGATTGCCGAGGAGATTAAGTATACATCTGATAAAATAGAAGCTGTAACAGGCAGAAAACCGAAGTTTTTCCGTCCGCCGTATATTGCTTACAATGAGCTTATGTATGACACAATAGACCTGACCTTTATCTGCGGAAACGGCGCTGAGGATTACCTTGATGAGGTTACTGCAGAAATGAGATACGAGAAAATCATGGCACAGGTTTGTGACGGAATGATTATCCTTCTCCACGATGCAGAGGGTAATTTCCGTACAGTTGATGCACTGAAACTGCTTATCCCGAAGCTCCTTGAGGAAGGCTATGAGTTTGTTACAACCACTGAACTTTTCGAGAGAAATGCTGTAACGCCTGACCACAGGAGCATTTATACCAATGTTCACCAATAAAATTAACGCCTGAGAAGAGTATACATCTTCTCAGGTGTTTTTTATCCCTTGACAGCTCCTGCGATAACACCTTCGATGATATACTTTTGGCTGAAAAGGTAAAATATAATTATAGGCAGAATTGCAAGTACGAGCATTGCCATAAATCCGCCCCAGTTTACTGCGCCATAAGCGCCCTGCATTGCAATTTGAATTGCAACGGGGAGAGTTTTGTTTCCCGTGCCGAGAATGAGATATGGCAGGAGGTAGTCATTCCAAATCCACATAGCGTTGAGAATTGTAACGGTAATTGCTGTCGGCTTCAGAATAGGCATTACCACGAGAAAGAAAATCTGCACGGGGTTACAGCCGTCAATCTGCGCTGCCTCTTCAAGCTCTTTCGGAATGCTTTTCACGAAGCCGCTGAGCATAAACACGGAAAGACCTGCGCCGAAGCCGAGGTACACGAAAATTATTCCAACAGGATTGTTGAATTTGATTTTTGTTACAACATAGGTCATAGTATACATAACCATCTGAAATGGCACAATCATACTGAACAAAAAGGTTTTATAAATTGCTCCAGTGAGAAAATTCTTCACTCGGACAAGATACCACGCTGTCATTGAGCAAAACAGTGCAATCACCAGCACAGAAAGCACTGTAATAAACAATGAACGCAGAAATGCTCCTAAGATACCTGAACTTTGAATACCCGTAATATAGTTGTCAAGTCCTGCAAAGGTGTTGCTGTCAGGCATGGTAAACGGACTGCCCATAATGCTGAATTTGGTCTTGAAGGAGTTGATTACAACAATAAAAATCGGGAACAGAAACAATGCCGCAAGCAGTATGAGAAAACAGAAAAGAATGATGTTGTTACGCTTTTTCGTCATCAGCTTTCGACCTCCTTGCTGCTGGTGAATTTAAGCTGTGCAAAGGCAATCAATGCAACAATGAGGAAGAAAATTACCGCCTTTGCTTGACCTACGCCCTGCCAGCCTGCACGACCGTAGAAGGTGTTGTAAATATCAAGTGCAAGCATCGAGGTTTTCCTCGCAGGTGCACCCGCGGTAAGGGCGAGATTCTGGTCAAAAAGCTTGAATGAGTTTGTCAGAGTGAGGAAGGTGCAGATTGTTATTGATGGCATAAGCATAGGAATTGTAACGTGTCTGAGAGCCTGAAACCGAGTTGCGCCGTCAATCTGCGCCGCTTCGTGCAGGTCACGTGGAATATTCTGCAAGCCTGCAATATAGATTACCATCATATAGCCGATAAGCTGCCAGTTGGTAAGAACAATAAGTCCCCAAAAACCATATTTTGCGTCATAGCTTATGTCAACACCGAATTGATTCAGTACGCCGTTGATAATCAGATTCCAGATATAACCCAGCACAATTCCGCCGATAAGGTTTGGCATAAAGAAAATTGTGCGGAATACATTCTTGCCTCTTACTGCACTTGTCAGCGCAAGTGCAAGCAGAAAAGCAAAGATGTTTACTGTAATAACCGAAACCAGCGTGAATAGGGCTGTAAATCCAAGTGCACGCAGAAAGTCAGTATTGCTGAAAGCAAGCCAATAGTTTTTGAAGCCTATCCACTGGGCATTTTCAACAGTGGTAAATTTGTTGAAGGAAAGATAAATTCCCATCAGAAACGGGATAATAAAGAATGCCGCAAAAGCAACTAACGTCGGCAAAACAAACAAAGGAAAATACTTTTTAATTTTAACCAGCTCCTTTGTGTTTATGCAAGATATGAGCTTTCTGTTTTCCAGCTTTCTGTTACAATTTTTTCAACCTCTGCCCATTCAATGCTGCCCTGTGCATATTGAAGAAGTGCAGCACCGAAATCCTCCTTGAAGGTCTGACTTGGGAAAAGGGTAAAGTTCCAAGGAATATTTACAATACCGTCTTCATCCATCCAATCAAGAACCTCACGTGTGAGCGGGTCATCAGGTGTTTCAGCGTCGTCAAACGTGTCAAAGGGAGCGATAAAGCCAAGCTTGTTTGTAACGTAATCCTTTCCCATATCGCTGGAATAGAGCCAGTAGAGAAAGTCTGCGGCAGCTTGCTGTTCCTCAGCGGAAGCTTTGGAATTGATACAGAAGTAGTTCTCCGTACCAATGCAAAGCCCCTGATTTTCCTCGCCGTCCATACCCGTGTAAATCGGCAGATACTTGATATTTTCAGCGGTTACAACGTTGCCGTCAATGCCGTTAATCTGACTCCACGCCCAGTTGCCGTTCTGTACCATTGCACATTCACCAAGGGCAAACTCAGCCATTGACTCGTCGGTAATCTTTGAGCCAAGCATCTTTCTGTCAACGGTTGAGTTGTTGATATACAAATCAAAAATGTTGCGGAAATTTTCACCGTAAGCGAAGGTGATTTCCTTTGTTTCGTCACCTGTCAGGTCAACGTTCTTGTTGGTGAACTCATAGTAAATCGGCACGTTTGCAAGATGTGTCTGCCAACGCCAGTCATCACCCGGCTTGAGTGATGTGCAGGCAAAAACACCCTTGATACCAAGCTCGTCCTTTTTTGACTGCATATCCTCAACAACAGCTTTTAATTCCTCAAAACTGTCAACCTCGCTCATATCTTCCATTTCAACAGCCTTGTCGGCAAGGTCAAAATATTTTTCAGTAATCTCGTCATTGTAAATAATGCCATAGCCTTCAACTGTATACGGAATACCATAAGGCACACCGTCAACAGACAGTGCTGAATTCTTATCGGTAAGTGCAGAGTAAATTCTTGTACTGCTTAAATCAGCACAGTAATCTCTCCAGTTTGCGTAACCTCTCGGGCCATTCACCTGAAAAATTGTGGGTGCTTCAGAAGTGGACATCTTTGCGCTGAGAGTCTGTTCGTAGGTGTTGTTTGCAGCTGTTTCAACGATAACCTTATTGCCTGTCTGCTCCTCGTAGGATTTTACAATGTCCTCATAAACTGTTGCACTCTCAGGCTTAAAGTTGAGAAAACGAACAGTCTGAGCAGCATTTTCGGGCATATCTGTTACACCCTGCTCAGGCTCCTCGTCACGTCCGCAGGCTGTGAGGAGTGACGTTGCTGCAGCAAGTGCGAGAATTAATGCAATCTGTTTTTTCATATAATCAAATCCTTTCTGTATTTACAAAAATTGTTTTGATTATTATTTTCACATTTTGCAAAAGTATACATAAAAAATTTATTATTAACAGCAAATTTTTTGTTGCAACAAAATCGAATATATAGTACAATATCTGTAATTACACTGAAAGGCAGGAAACTGTTATGGCTAAGATAACTCTTGACTGGAATAAATATATCGATAAATCACGTCAGGTTGCCGCTGAAGGTGTCGTAATGCTGAAAAACGACAACAGCGTGCTTCCTCTTGACAAGGATAAGTGCACTGCTGTTTTCGGACGTATTCAGAGTCATTACTACAAGAGCGGCACAGGCTCGGGCGGTTTAGTAAATGTTACCGAGGTTGTGGGAATAACTGAGGGACTTCTCCGCTGCGGTGCAAAGCTCAATCAGGAGCTGATTGACACCTACGCAAAGTGGGAGGAGGAAAACCCGTTTGACAACGGCGCAGGCTGGGGTGGTGAACCTTGGTCACAGAAGGAAATGCCACTCGATGATGATTTTGTTGCTCACATTGCGGCAGAGTCTGACTCCGCTGTGGTAATTATCGGACGTACAGCAGGCGAGGAGCAGGACAGCTCACCTGTTGAGGGTTCGTATCTGCTTAGTGCGCTTGAAAAGGAAATGCTCTGCAAGGTTCGTAAGCACTTTAAGAAAATGACAGTGCTTCTCAACGTGGGTGGCGTGATTGATATGAGCTTTGTTAAGGAGATTAACCCCGATGCTGTGCTTTATGTTTGGCAGGGCGGTATGGTTGGCGGACTCGGCGTTGCTGACGTGCTTCTCGGCACGGTTAATCCCTGCGGTAAGCTTGCTGACACGATTGCGGCAAAGCTTGAAGATTACCCTGCTTATAAATATTTCGGCGACCCTGTGAGAAACTTCTACTGTGAGGATATCTACGTCGGCTACCGCTACTTTGAAACCTTCGCAAAGGACGCTGTACTCTATCCTTTCGGGTACGGTTTAAGCTATACAACATTTGATTTTGAAACTGTTTCCGCTTCTTCCGACAGTGAAAAGGTTACTCTTGAAATCAAGGTGAAGAATACTGGCAGTTACGCAGGAAAGGAAGTTGTTCAGGCTTATTGTGAAGCACCTCAAGGCAAGCTCGGCAAGGCGGCAAGAGTGCTTTGCGGCTACGAAAAGACAACGGAACTTGCACCGAACGAGGAACAGGTTCTCCGAATTGAAATTCCGATGTACAGCATTGCTTCCTACGATGACACTGGAGCAAGCGGACACAAGTCCTGCTACGTTCTTGAAGCGGGTACATACAACATCTGTGCAGGCGGCAACGTTCGCTCGGCGGCTTGCGTTTACAGCTTTGATATTGCTGAAACAATCGTTGCCGAACAGCTTACTGAAGCACTTGCACCTGTACTCCCATTTGAAAGAATGGTAAACCGTGACGGCAAGGTTGCTATGGAAAGTGTGCCTCTTGCTGAATTTGATATGGACAAGCGACGTGCCGAAAATCTCCCTTCCGAAATGACTCAGACGGGCAACAAGGGTATCAAGCTTTCCGACGTTAAGCACGGCAAGGCAACAATGGACGATTTCATTGCACAGCTTACTGATGAGGAGTTGTCCTGCATAATCCGCGGCGAGGGTATGGGCAGTCCTAAGGTTACCCCAGGTACGGCTTCCGCTTTCGGTGCAGTTTCACAGAGCCTTGCGGACAAGGGTATTCCCTGCGGCTGCTGCTCAGACGGCCCGTCAGGTATGCGTCTTGACTGCGGAACAACCGCTTTCAGTATTCCTAACGGTACGCTTATCGCCTGCACCTTCAACAAGGAGCTTGTTACCGAGCTGTTTGAATTTATGGGCAACGAGGTTGCAGCAAACAATGTTGAGTGTCTGCTGGGCCCTGGTATGAACATCCACCGCTACGTTCTCAACGGACGTAATTTCGAATATTTCAGCGAGGACCCTTACCTTACAGGTACGATGGCGGCATCTGAACTTAAAGGTTTACACAAGTTCGGTGTAACTGGTACGATAAAGCATTTCTGCGGCAACAATCAGGAAACTCACCGTCACGACATTGACTCGGTTGTTTCAGAGCGTGCGCTCCGTGAGATTTACCTCAAGGGCTTTGAAATCGCTGTAAGAGAGGGCAAGGCTTGCTCCGTAATGACGACTTACGGCTCAGTAAACGGCTTGTGGACGGCTGGTTCTTACGACCTTGTTACAACAATTCTCCACAACGAATGGGGCTTCAAGGGCATTGTTATGACCGACTGGTGGGCTAACATCAACGAGCGTGGCAAGGACCCAGACAAGAGCAATTTCGCGGCAATGGTACGTGCGCAGAATGACATTTATATGGTTTGCTCCGACGGTTCAAGAAATTCCGCAAACGATAACACCCTTGCTTCACTTGAAAACGGCACGCTGACCCGTGGCGAGTTACAACGCTGTGCAAAAAATATATGTGCATTTCTTATGGATACACGTGCAATGGACAGAGTTGAAGGTGTTGCTGACGAGTTTGAGATTATCAACCGCCCTGGTGACAGCGATGATTTCGATGCGGCAAATGTTGTGTTCCACAAGCTTGACGGAACAGTCACAATTCCGTTGGATGACATCTGCACTGACAAGAAGACTTCCTATGTATTTGCACTTGACATCGTGCGCTGTGGCAAGTTCCGTGCAACGATTACTGCTAAATCCGATATGAGCGAGCTTGCGCAGATGCCTGTTACGCTGTTTACCATGGGCACACCTTGCGGCAATTACACATGGAACGGCACAAACGGCAAATGGGTTTCCATTTCCCGTGATGACATCAATCTGTTCTCGCGTTTTACGGCCTGCAGACTTTATTTTGCGCAGAGTGGTCTGAAGCTCCGTGACATTACTTTTGAAATTATTCAGGAATATTAAAAGGACAACCCGAGAAGTTTAAGCTTCTCGGGTTGATTTTTTAAAACAAAACCGCTTCCGAAAACTCAGAAGCGGTTTAATCTTATTAAACGATAAGTGACTTACCTGTCATTTCTGCTGGCTGTGGCACGCCGAGAATCTGGAGCATTGTTGGTGCGATATCTGCGAGGACGCCGCCTTCACGGAGCTTGCAGTCGCCGTAGCCTACAACAATCAGCGGAACTGGGTTTGTTGTATGAGCTGTGAATGGTGAGCCGTCAGCTTCCATAAGCTTATCAGCGTTACCGTGGTCGGCTGTAATGATTGCTGCGCCGCCCTTTGCAAGGATAGCGTTAACCATTCTGCCTACGCACTCGTCAACAGCTTCAACTGCTGCTGTTGCTGCTTCGATGATACCTGTATGGCCAACCATATCGCAGTTAGCGTAGTTGAGGATGATAACGTCGTACTTATCGGAATCGATAGCCTTTTCAACTGCGTCTGTAACTTCGTAAGCGCTCATTTCAGGCTTCATATCAAATGTTGCAACCTTTGGAGAGTCGATGAGAATTCTGTCCTCGCCCTCGAAAGTTGTTTCCTCGCCGCCGTTGAAGAAGAATGTTACGTGAGCATACTTCTGTGTTTCAGCGATACGGAGCTGAGTCAGACCCTGCTTGCTGATGTATTCGCCGAGTGTCATTGTGAGAGCTTCAGGTGGGAATGCAACGGAAACGTTTGGCATTTCAGCGTCGTACTGAGCCATACATACGAAATTGAGTGGGAAGAAGCCGTTCTTTCTTTCAAAGCCTGTGAATGCTTCGTCAACAAATAAACGTGTAATCTGTCTTGCACGGTCAGGACGGAAATTGAAGAAGATTACGCTGTCGTCAGCAGCAATCTTGCCGTTTGTATCAACAACTGTAGGTAGCATAAATTCGTCTGT
>JAFTWI010000174.1 GCA_017465345.1 Oscillospiraceae bacterium | reverse complement strand
GTAGAAAATGAGCCAGCCGCGGTCTGTTTCAATCGGAATTGGACCTGCGCCCATCTTTGTGGATTCCCAACCCTTGGAAGGACCCATAACGTGTCTGTGCTTGCCCCAGAATGTGAGGTCAGGAGACTGGCTGATGAACATATCACCGAATGGTGTATGACCGCTGTCGGAAGGACGGCTCATCATCATATACATATCGTTAATCTTTCTTGGGAACATTACGCCGTTTCTGTTGAATGGGAGGTAGGAGTTCTCAAGCTGTGTGAATGTTTCAAAGTCAGTTGTTGTAGCAATACCGATAGTTGGCTTCCAGCCGTAAGCGTTACACCATGTAACGATGTACTTGTCTTCGCCTTCCATCTTGCAAACACGTGGGTCGTAGCCGTACTGCCACTGTGCAACCTCAGGGTCAAGACCTTCTGTATTGAAGTGAATTCTCTCTTCGTTGATATCCCAGTTGATACCGTCCTTGGAGAAACCAACGTGGATTTCCATATTTCTTTCTCTGTCGTCAACACGGAAAACGCCTGCGAACTTGTAGTCGCCCTTTTCAAAAGGAACTACGGAGCTGTTGAAGATAGAGTTGGAAGGCTCTCTGTAGCCGTTAGCCTTCTTAACCATAATGTGGTCACGCTTGATGATTGGGTTAGCGCTGTAACGCCAAACGATGTCTTTGCATCCCTCAGGCTTGTCCTGCCAAGGAATATTAGGAAGTGATGTACCGTTGATGATTTTAGTCTTCATATCAGATACCGACCTTTCTTTTATTATGTAAATTTCTCTGAGCCTTCGGGACTCACATTGTTTTAATTATAACCGATGAAAAAATAAAAATCAACAGCTAAATTTCTACTTAAAGGTATAAGTCACAAAATGTTTAGAATTGAAAACGTATTCGCAGATATCCCGCTGAAGTTTGGTTTGCATTTTCAGAAACAAGTCATCCGCCGAGTGATACAGTACACAGAAAATCCGCTTCCAGTTCAGTTTGGAAGCGGATTTGTTTTTATTTGATTTCAACAGTCTGTCCGCCGACAAAAAGCGTACATACTTCGTCAGGGTTTACGGGTTCAGCAAAGCCTAAAGCAAAGAAGGTTGAGCCAGGTTTGCTGTCAGGTTCATAGGTAAATGACTCCATATCGGTTATGGATGTAGTGGAGGTAATTCTCACCTTTTCGCCGTTTTCAAGCACAGCATAGGGTTCCTCCCTGCCCCAGAAGGTGTCAAAGCCGTCAATTTCAAGATAAGCGGAAATCGGTGTAACCTCAACGCTTTTCAGGGTTGAATATACAGTATTACCCTCGGGGTCAATGCCAACCAGCTCGGCTGTTTTCGGGTAGTGGATTTCCTCGCCCGAATAGTTTGCTGTAAATTCTGCCGACCAACAGTATTCCTTGTTCATATCAAGCAGATATCTATCGCTTTCCTCGTCCTTGTCCATCTGTATTACGCCAACTGTAATCTTTTCATCTGTTATAACAGCATTTGTTGTCATTCTGATACCAAGACGCAGCTTTTCATTGCTTATTTCAAGTGGGGTTACACCTACGCCCGAGCCAATAATGCTTTCGGCGTTAATATCGAAATACAGTTCCTTAAAAGGTTTTAATTCATTATATCCGTTAACCTCTTCAAGAAGCTCATAGCCATTTTCGGGGTAAATGTCAATAATCGCAAGCACGCTGTGCTTATCTGCCGCAGCAGCCATAAGTTCAAAGTTCATCGTGTCAATTGTGTCCTCGGAAACGGTTGCTTCGGGGACAATATTTTCGGTAATATTCTCGCTCTTTTCGCCGAAAATGCTTTGGAATATTCCTGCGTAATCCCAGTTGTTTGCCGCACCGACAGAAACCGTCAGCACCGATACGGAAACCGTCGCCGCAAGAATTGCCGTCATAGCCTTTGAGTGACGCTTTTTCAGCACAGGCTTTGTTTCCGTGCTGATAATCTTTTGTGCAAGCTCCTCGGGGGAGGTTTCGGGTGTAATCTGCTCGTATAAATCATTCAATCTTTTCATAACTTGTCCTTTCTCATTTCTCCAGTATGGATTTCAGCTTATCACGTCCACGCTTCAGACGTGCCTTTACGTTGCTTTCGGAAATTTTCAGCATCTCAGCAATCTCCGCCACGCTGTATCCTTCGTAATAATGAAGATAAATAACCGTGCGGTAGTTGACATTAAGCCTGTTGAGCACGTCCAGCAGTTCGTAGTCCTTTTCGCTTTTCAAGGGTATATCCTCTGTAAGCGTGATTTTGCGTTTTATCCACGCTGACGCAAGATGATTTTTTGCTGTGTTTGCGGTTACACAGATAAGCCACGCCTTTGCATTTCCGTCAGCAGAGAAGTTTTCCGTGCTGTTGTAAAGCCTGAGGAAAACCTCTTGGGTTATGTCCTCCGCATCTGTGCGGTTTTTGACATAGCTGTACGCAAGACGAAATACCGTGGGCTGAAATTTTGCCACATACTGCGTAAAAAGTGTTTTGTCTATTTCTATCATTCCTTTGTTTTGTATTCGGTACCGTGAAACGTTTCTGTATATAAGACAAATCAAAAAGCCGTATGGTTACATCTGAGTAAAATTTTATAAAAAAGAAAAAGGGGAAAACAATTGCACTTGTTTCCCCCTTGCGTTATTTAATTGGTTTTCTCCAGCTCAAACCCGTCATTAAAGGTTACAACAGGCTTACCGTCCTTGTCAAGCAGAGGGGTAAGTCCTCCCGAGTAGCCTGACTGGCGATAAAGGTAATTCACGCCTGTTTCGGTATCAATCCATATTTCCAAAATGTCCATTGCACCCTGTGTATAAACCTTTTCAAATCTGTTTTTCTTAGCCATTGAATCTCACCTCGTAAACCCTTCCTGCTTCTGTTGCAAAGCTTGTTACGCCGTTTTCCTCATAGTAAGCCGCACCTTCAATCTTCACGCTGCCGACAATGCTGCACTTGTTTCCGCACTTGGAATGTACATACATTTCGGTAACCTTTCCGCCTGCCCACGCAAAATCAACGACAAATCCTCCGCGGCACACGATACCGTGCACCCTGCCGCTTTCCCATTCCTCAGGAATTGCAGGAAGCACGCAGATTTCACCGCTGTGGCTCTGGATAACTGCTTCTGCGATGCCTGCACCGCCGCCGAAGTTTCCGTCAATCTGGAAAGGCGGGTGCATATCAAACATATTGATGTTGGTGGAGTGAGCAAGAAGCGCCGCAATGTTTTCGCCCACAAGCTTGCCCTCGTGGAGACGTGCCCACATATTGATTATCCATGCCCTTGACCAGCCTGTGTGACCGCCGCCGTGGGTAAGTCTGCGGACAAGGGTTGCCTTTGCCGCATCTGCAAGCTCAGGGGTGTGACGCTTGGTAATGAGGTTGTACGGGTACAGCGCATAAAGCTGGGAGATGTGTCTGTGTCCAGGCTCAGCCTCGTCATAGTCCTCTGCCCATTCCATAATCTGACCGTACTTGCCGATTTCAGGTTTAGGGAGCTTGTCACGGAGCTGACGAATCATTTCAGCAAAATTTCTGTCGTCGTCAAGAATTTCGGCAGACTCGATTACTGCTGTGAAAAGGTTGTGGAGAATCTGGCTGTCCATTGACGGACCCTGACAAATCGTGCCCTTTGCACCATCCTTGGTGATGTATGTGTTTTCGGGAGAAACCGACGGGCTTGTTACAAGTCTGCCCTTGTCATCCTCGATAAGGTAGTCCACGAAAAATTCAGCTGCTTCACGGATTGTATCATACTTTTCAGCAAGGAATTCCTTGTCCCCTGTGAAAAGGTAGTGCTCATAAATGTGGGTGCAGAGCCACGCAAGACCCATAGGCCACAGCGTACCTGGGAGCCACTTATCCTGAGGAGCGGTGTCGCCCCATATATCGGTATTGTGGTGACAAACTGAGCCACCGCAGTGATACATTTCTCTTGCAGTAACACGTCCGTTTTCACGCATACGCTCGATATGGTCAAACAGCACACCGTGACACTCAGGCAGATTCTGAATTTCAGCCGCCCAGTAGTTCATTTCGGTATTGATGTTAATGGTGTACTTACCGCCCCAGGCAGGCCACATATCCTTGTTCCAAATACCCTACAGATTAAGTGGGAGAGTTCCTTCTCTTGAGCCTGCAATCATAAGGTAGCGGGAGAAGTTGAAGTACATTTCCACAAGCTTGTTGTCCCTGCCGCCCTCTTTGATTTTGTGCAGTCTTTCATCTGTAGGAAGCTCAGCTCCGCCCTCGGAGTTATCACAAAGGGAGATTGCACATCTTTCATAAAGCGCGGAGTAATCCTTTGTATGACGTGCAGAAAGCTTTTCCGCACCCTTTCTCAGGGCAGTCTTAGCCTGTCCGATTGCCTTTTTCACATAGTCAGCCGTGCGGTAGGAGGTCTGACACGCAATCGTTATTACCGCCTCATCAGCACCGTCAACAATTATGCGGTTAGCGTCAGTGCGGGCTGTACCGCCCTTTGCTGAAACGGAAACTGCCGCCGCATAAGGAATACCGTCGGAAACGGTGAAAAGGAGAGTGCTGTCATCGTAAGCTTCATTTTTGTCATAGTAATCGTCCCTGCCGTCGATTACGGAGCAGAATCCGATTTTGCCCTTTTCGCTGGCAGTGAAACGGATAACCATAACCTCGTCAGGCTTTGAAACGAACACGTCACGGTTATAGATAACACCGTCGGAAACCCACTGGGTACTGCAGATACCCGTGGTTAAATCAAGGTATCTTGTGTAGTCGGAATAATTATCCGCGCCGCCCTGCCAGATATGCAGGTCACCGAGAAGCTGGTAGTGACGCTGCTGTTCGTTGGTGCCGTAGAAAGCGTCGCAGCAGATATTTTCAGCGTCGGTTGTTCTGCCCTCTTTTATTGCAGTGCGGATTTTCTCAAGGTTGTCATAAGCCTTGGGATTGTTTCTGTATCGGAAACCGCCCGACCATATGGAATCCTCATTCAGCTGGATAAGCTCATCGGTTGGTCTACCGAAAATCATACCGCCGATTCGTCCGTTGCCTACAGGGAGAGCCTCGTCCCAGTTCGCTGCAGGCTGTCTATACCATAAAAGTTCAGATAATTTATCCATAATCAGTCCTCGTTTCTTATGTAAATTTGTATTAATTATACCATACCTTCCCCAACAATGCAATCGTTTTCTCAGACAAATGATAATCCAGCGGAAAGATTGTGGAGACCTGCTGGGGGAAACCTTTCTGAAGAAAGGTTCTTCCCTCAATAGCTTACCACAATCTCTCCTCCGGATTTTCATTTCCCAAAAATATTTTTTTGCAAATTTATAATTTTTTTCAAAAAAAGCAAGACAAAACAAATTATTTATGTTATAATTATACTAAGCTATATTAAAACAGAGCCGTAAACCATGTTTTGCGGGTTCGGAAAGGAAGTACATATGACCCATGAAAAGTCCTGCGGGGCAATTGTCTACCGCAGGTATCACGGAAATATCGAAATACTGCTCATCAAGCATATCAACAGCGGTCACTGGTCTTTCCCTAAGGGACACGTCGAGGAAGGCGAAACCGAGGTTGAAACTGCTCAGAGAGAAATCAAGGAAGAAACGGGCATTGATGTTATCATTGACCCGACATTCAGAGAAACTGTTCAGTATTTCCCAAGAAAAGACACACAGAAGGTTGTTGTCTACTTTATTGCAAAGGCTAAAAATTATGACTTTGTTCCTCAGGAGGAGGAAATCGCTGAAATCAAATGGGTTGACATCGGCCATGCCACCACTGTCCTGACCTATGAAAATGACAAGTCCATTGTCAACAAGGCTAAAAAAGCTATCAGAGATTAAAACGAAAAGCGCTGTAAAAAAACTACAGCGCTTTTTATGTTTATGTATTTTGTACAGCAGAATGCTTTGCACTCTTTGCGCGCTTGATAATCTCCTCTGCCTCCGAAGCGATATACTCGGTACAAGGTGCTTCAAGGGACATTCTCGCATAAATCACCGCATCGTCATATTTGCCCATATTAAGCAGATTGCATGCCTTGACATAATTTGAAAATGCCTTGCCATAGCGTTTTCTCAGCTTTCTCGGCAGCGACTTCCACTTGATTTTTTCAACCGTATCAATCGCAGAGTTGTACAACCCCGCTTCGGTCTGATAAAGAGAAAGTACAGCCATTACGATGTCATTGCCCTCATACGCATCAAGATAATAAATTCCGTCATCATAGGCTCTTGCCGCACCGTCTGCGTCCTTCTGTATAATTCTGAGAGCCATCTTTACACAGTAATAATATGCAACTATTCTGAAATCACCTGTTGACTGAGCGATATCGGTAACGCTGACCATATCCACAACTTCAAGAGTTTTTTCAGCAGCTTCATATTCGCCTCTCATACAGTAAACACAAGCTGCTTCAATGTACAGAACATTCTTCATATCATCACGTGCATTTTCAAAAAGCTTGCTCGTATAATTTGAAGAAAAGCCCTCCTCCGCCATTATCGCAAACAGCTGTCTGCGAAGCTTTCTGCGGGGAGCTTTTTTTGCTGTTTCACCTATAAAATACGTCAGAACAGCAAGGATGAGTGCGCACACACACATGTACGGTGCATACACAATTATTTCAAGCGGCTTTGCAGGCATAAACAGCGTCTGCATCATTCGCACCGCAAATCCTGCGCAGCAGCCGAGAATGAGATAAATACCCCACCAGACGCTTACGCCCTTTGCAATAATCAGCATCTTTCGATTAAGCTTCATTGCTTTTCCTCCTGTTCTGTTACGTTTTTATGTTTAAATTTATGCAAGCTTTGCTCTCATTTCCTCAATGAGTGCATTGATGTCCTCGTCACGGTATTTTGCACCGTCCCATATTTCGTGTGCAACAACAGCCTGCCAAACCAGCATAGCCATACCGCCGATAGCCTTGATTCCGTTGTCCTGCGCAATCTGCATCAGCTTTGTAACGTTCGGGTTATAGATAACATCGAACACGCATTTACAGTTCTTGATTACTTCCTCGCTTACGGGGCAATCGTCTACCTTAGGGAACATTCCCACAGGACTTGCATTCATCAGCAGGTCGAATTCGCCCTCTATTTCGTCATGAGTAATAACCTTGATTTTTGCGTCAGGGTTAAGTGCACGTGCCTCGTCAGCAGCCGCTTCCGCACCTGAAATGAATTCTGGCAGGGAAACGATTGTCAGGTCAGCACCGTGAAGTGCAGCTTCAATCGCCATCATTCTTCCCACGCCGCCGCAGCCGATTTGCAGTACCTTGCCGTCAAGCTTTGCGCCGCCTGCTTCAAGGGAACGGAGAAAGCCGTAGCAGTCGGTATTGTAGCCGATACGCTTGCCGTCCTTTACAGCAACACAGTTCACGGAGTTGTAGCGTTTTGCGGACTCGTCAAGACCGTCAATGTACTTGATAATCTCAACCTTGTAGGGGATAGTGATGTTGTAGCCCCCAAGGCTGTTGAGGTATTCGATTTTGTCCGCAAGGATTTCAGGAGCGAACTCGCATACGCCGTATTCAGCGTCAGCCTTGCCGTCAAGCTCAAATAATCTCTTATGTATCGGAGGGGACATTGTGTGCCCCAGAGGGTATCCTAATAAACCGTACTTAGCCATAGAAATCAATCCTTACTTCTTCTTTGCAGTTTTCTTAGCAGCCTTGTCTGCTTTCTTGCCGTTCTTGCTCATAACTTCAATCATCTTCTGAAGCTCAAGAGCCTTGTCAATGCTGCCCTCAACCTTGAGTCTGCCTGTTGTGAAAGCGGCAACTGCGTTGAGTGAGCCGTCAGCAATCTTGATGAAGTCCTCAGCGGATGCAATAAGAATTGCGTCACGGTCGTAGTATTCGTATGGAGCAACGTCAAGAGCGTTGTCCTTGAATGCGATATAGAAAGCACCTTCGCCCTCGCCTGTGATATTTACCTGAATTGCGAAATCACCCTTGTAGCCTGTGATATCGCCGCCTGTGAAAGCTTCTTTAGCCTGTGAAAAAATTTCTTCGTAAGTCATCTTCATTCTTCTCCAAATTCTTTTTTATCCTTATCTGAACAGCTCCAGAGCCTTGCCCAGAGTCTTTTCATTTTCAACATTTACTGCATTTACGCCCTTGAGAGTTTTCTTCACAAGTCCAGTAAGAACCTTGTTAGGACCAAGCTCAACAAAGTTTTCATAGC
>JAFTWI010000173.1 GCA_017465345.1 Oscillospiraceae bacterium | reverse complement strand
GTTTTCGTTTGTGAATTCACAGAAGCCGTAAACGGAAAGCTTTCTTTCCTTGTTGGAAAGGTTAGTGATAACAGCTCTCCATACTTCGTATGTCTTGCCCTGTGGAACATAGTATGTAACTTCGGACTTTACTTCAGCATATTCAGCGGAAATTACTGTGTAAGCTGTACCATGGCGGCATTCGCTCTTGTACTGGTCAAGAGGCTTGCCCACAGGCTGCCAGGAAGCAGACCAGTAGTCAGCTGTATCGTTGTCACGGATATAGATAAATCTGCCCGGGAGAGCAACGTTGGTGTTGAAACGGTAACGGAGAAGACGTCCGTTTGCACCTGACTTAACAAAGCTGTAGCCTTCAGCGTTGTTGGAAATCATTGCGCCGTATTCAGGGTCACCGAGGTAGTTCGCCCAAGGTGCAGGTGTATTAGGCTTAGTAATAACGTATTCTTTCTTTTCAAGATCAAAATGTCCGTAATTCATTATGAACACACTCCTTCTCAATTAAAGCCGACTCAGACCGACTTCTCAGACTGTCACTTACGGCTAAACATTCATACAATCATTCTAACATCAATATACAATTATTGCAAGGGGGTAATAAAAAAATTCACAATTTCAAACGTTTTCGGGAGATTTTTTTATTTATTTTAGCTAAACAACATGCTAAATCACACTCTATCAAAGAATTCCGTACCTGATTTTAGCGCTGAGTATTCTCATTACGCTTTCGTCAAGCCTTTCCTCGGAAATTCTTCCGTCCAGTACAGCTGTATAAAGAGCCTTGTAAGTTGCCGCACCATCACTTGTACAGAGCATATCGTTGCCTGCAAGAAAAGCTGTCACATAAGGCTCGTCGGTATAAAGGATAATAGCGTCCATACCTAAATCGTCGGTGATAATTATTCCGTCAAATCCCATCTCACGAAGCACGTCATGAACCTCTGGAGCAAGACTCGCAGGCATCTCGCTGTTAAACGCTTCAACAATATTATGGCTGACCATAACCATCGGTGCATCAGCCTCTATTCCTTTTTCAAACGGGATAAAATCCTTGCTTTCGAAATCCTCGCGGGAACGCGTATCAACAGCTACTCCCGTATGAGTATCAATATTCGCACCGTAACCGGGGAAATGCTTCAGACAGCCCATAAGCCCCTGCTTATTCATTCCGTTGACAATTTCAGCAATAACCTTTCCCGTTTCGTCAGCATCAAGGCTGACAGTACGGTTATAGATATAATCGGACGTACTTTCCGCCACGTCTGCAACAGGCGCAAAATTCAGGTTTATCCCTGCATTTTTCAGCACCTCTGCCATCTGCTTCGTCCACTCATCAACGGTCACACCGTTTTTCAGCGCACTCTGCACCGTAGGCAATCGTGTTTCAGAAAAAGCAGTGTACCTGCTGACACGGGTTATGCCTCCGCCTTCTTCGTCTACAGCAAAGAACGGCATTATCTCATTTTCCAGTGATACCTTAAACAGCTCGGCGGTAATTGTTGTGGGAGTTTCGCCGTTGAAATCCTGAGCGTAAAGGGTGTATCCCCCGAATTTGTACTGTGCCATCTGCTCCGCCGCACCAGATGATGGATAGCGTGCTAAAATAACCTGACCCACCTTTTCGGAAAGGCTCATTTCAGAGAGAATATCCTCAGCACTTTTTCGGCTTGCAGTTATTTTTCTCTCAGTTGTTGTCACTGCTTCCGTGGTAGTTACGGTAGTTGCTTCGGTTGTGGTAACCGTTGTTTCTGACGGAATTTCGATTACAATCACCTCAGGCTCCTCAGGTGTAGCAGGAAGCATCTCACTTTGTGCTTCTTCCCAAGCAGATTGAAGTTCGGAAATCTCAGTTTCGTCAGGCTCAGTGTGCCCAAGCACCGACTGGGGAGGAATTACAACAATTTCACCCGCTGTTGTTTCTTCTGCAGACTCAGCTGACAACGTACAGCCTGTTAAAGTAATTGCAAATAACAATAGTATTGATAATATGAGTTTTTTCATTCCACTCTCCTGACTTAAAAGCTTGAATTCTGAGTGCAGGCTACAGCGTAAATCTCAATTGTCTTTCCTGCACTGTCGGCGGTCGGGACAATTTCAACCTCCATATCCTTTACGCTCTGCCACTTGATAGCCTGAAATGCCCATGGGTCACCCCAGCCATCAGACTGATTTGTGTCAATTGTTGTCGCCTTTGCACCGTTGATGTAAACCTCGAATTTACCCATTGAAGCACTGTTCTGACGTCTGCAGACAAGGAAGAAGCTGTTGCCCTTGATATTCATTTTCAGCGGCTCAGCACCCTCTCCCGAGTAAACCCAAGCACCATTCGGGAAACCTGCGATGCTTCTGCTTTCGAGGTTAAAGCTTCCCGTCTCACCAATAGTAAGATTTTCATTTGAGTTGTCATAATCAGCCTCAGCCATAAACGCATTATCGTATGCGTTGCCGAATTTGCCGATTGGTTTCATTTTGTATTCAGCTTCAACAGCGTCACGGGCTTTAAGCTGTTCAAACCAGTTGGAGATAAACTCCGCAACAAGAGCGTGTCCGTTTTCGTTGGGGTGGGAACTGTCATCTGAGTAGTCATCCCAAACCATTCTTCCAGCTTCAAACTCAGGCTGTATTGCATCGGGTACACTTATCATCGGCAGTTCGTAATATTCACCAATCTGCTTCATATGCTCCTGACAAGTGTGGCCGTCCTCAGTAACCGTGAACAGCAGAATTACCGCAGGTTCATTTTCGCTGCTGAGAATTGTTCTCACCAGCGACTCGAAGGACTCCTTATAAAGCTGGTCGCCGCCGTCATTAACCGCAAATTCGATAAACACGATATCCGCATTTTTGTCAAGCACGTCCCTTTCTGCACGGATATTGCCGAGAATTGAAGGTGTGCCGCTTATGCCTGCATTGACATATTTCACGTTGTCGCCTGTGCCAAAATTTTCAGCAATGTAGTTGCAGGAAAGCTTGGCATAGCAGGTTTCGGGTGTTCCGCCTATGCCCTCGGTTATTGAACCGCCTATGTATGCAATAGTGGTTTCCTCACCGCCTGCCGCCTTCGCAAGCTTTGCTTCAATTCGGTGGGTGTTGCCAAACTGCACAAAGGAGCGCTGTACCATATCGTAGTGAATTTGCTCCTCTGGGGAAAGTTCAACTGTTGTCACAGTTGTTTCTGTAACTGCTGTTTTATTTTCCTTTTCGCACGCAGTCATGCCTGCCGCCATAACAATTGCACATGCAACTGCTGTTATCTTTTTTATGTTCATAGTAAATTCCTTTCTTTAGTAACCCACATCAATAATGTTCAGAAAAATCCCGTTTTCCAGCACGTCTACAAAGGCATAAGACGGCTTGTTGCCATCCCTCGGACTTGAGCAACTGCCCGGGTTGAGAATTTCTATGCCGTCCTCACGGGCGATATAGCGTTCGTGTGTATGACCGAAAAATGCCGCCGCACAGCCGTTGTCCCTTGCAATTGAGCGAAGAAGTTCCGTGCCCGATTTCACACTGTAGCGGTGACCGTGACAGCAGAAGATTTTCGCCGTGCCGCAGTCCACAACCATAAAATCGGGGGAGTCCTTGCTCCAGTCGCAGTTTCCCCGTACACTCCGCAAATCTATATCGGGATACTTTATTTTCATCTGTGCAATTTCAGCTTCGCCGTCACCAAGATGGATAAACATATCCGCTTCGGGATTTGCACGGATAATTCTTTCAACCTGTGAGCTTTGACCGTGTGAGTCGGACATAACAATTATTCTCACCAAAACCGCCTCATTTCATATACTGATAATAGTTCTTTTTACAGCTATTATAACATATACTTGAAAAGAATAAAAGTCTTATTTTCAAAAAGGAGATTTTTATGGCAGACCTTAATCTTAACCCAAAACAGATGGAACAGCTTCTTGGTGTTGTCAGCGCAAAGCTGGGTGTTGCTCCCGAAAGTCTGAAAAAAGACCTTGAACAGGGCAAATTTGACTCTGCGCTGAAAAACATGAAACCTGCCGAAGCTGCAACCTTCAACAAGATGGTAAGCAATCCTAAAATGCTGGAGCAGTTTATGTCCACACCTCAGGCGCAGGCACTTTACAACAAGCTGACAAACGGAAAATAAAACCTTAAACGAAACGGCGGTGAGCTCCTTGGATGATATTACTCAGAAAATTCAATCCCTCCTTAATGATGAGGAAAGTATGCGCCAAATTCAGGAGCTTGCCGCTATGTTTTCGTCGGGTGACACTTCTGCACAGTCTGAGCAGGAACAGCCGTCAAACGGTATGGGAATAAATCCTGCGGCAATAATGCAGTTAATCGGTGCAATGTCCGTGCAGGACAAGAACTGTGATTTGCTGCTTGCATTGCGTGAGCACCTTTCTGTCGAAAAACAGCAAAAAATTGACAAGGCGGTAAAGCTGATGAAGCTGTACAATATTTTCATTGCAATGCGT
Organism: Oscillospiraceae bacterium; assembly: GCA_017465345.1. Lineage (GTDB taxonomy): Bacteria > Bacillota > Clostridia > Oscillospirales > Ruminococcaceae > RGIG8773. The sequence goes on along the minus strand of JAFTWI010000173.1, from coordinate 688 downwards.
GAAAACGGAATGCTTGACGATATGGAGAAGCTGCTATGAATGACAACGGGATTTTCCGTGCCGAACAGCGTGTTAAGGAGATGAACAGAATGGCTCAGCAATATGTACGGCAGGGCAACAACTATATGAACAGCAATAATCGTCAGCAGGTTCAGCCTCGTTTTGAACCTGTCCCGCAGCTGCCCCCTCCTCCCGAACGCAAGTCTGTTCAACAGCCTGCTATGCCGAAAAGGCAGGAGGTTGCACATCCTCAGTTTATGCTTGACAATGAAAAGCTGCTGATAATTCTGATTATGTACCTGCTGATAAAGGAGAAAGCCGATATAAAGCTGATTGCGGCACTTGCATATCTGCTGCTGTAAAAGGAGGAAGAATGAAGCTTTTACATAAAAATGAAGTTCCCGAAAATAATTTCCGCAGACGTCTTTTTGATGATATCGAATATGTTGAACAGCGTCTTGAGCGTGTCCGTGAAAGCTTTGATATGACAGCCGAGCCTGAGCTTGTGGACGCTCTGATTTACGAGGAGCTTGCCCTTAAAGCGAGGTACGCCTACCTGCTGAGGGTTGCAAAGGAAAACAATATCAGCTGTAAAATTTCCATAGGCGAATAGGCTGTACTATTGCACAAAAAAATATGTGCTGAGGGATAATTGTGCACAATTTATTTTCGGCACGCCAAAAAAATG
>JAFTWI010000172.1 GCA_017465345.1 Oscillospiraceae bacterium | reverse complement strand
TTCCTCACGAATTTTCAATATTAACGGTACATACAAACAATGGCTATACCCACTGGACTTTACTGTATGACGGCAAGTATTTCGACCCCGAATTCGGACTTGTTGAGGGTGAGTATACATATGGGAAAATCACGTCATTTCTTGGAATTTATAAATAATAATCTAAAGGCTGAAAAATACGGAGAATACAATATGAACGAACAAATAAAAACATACCTTGAAAAATATCCGCAGGAAATTGTCGATATGTTTACAGCACTTCGTCAGCTGATTTTTAACAGCGTTGCTGTTGATTTGGAAGAAACAATATGGGCGAAGTTGCCAAGCTATTATAACGGAGAAAAGGTTGTGCGGCTGATACCCTTTAAAGACCACATCAATGTTGAAGCGAGTGGGGTAATTCAGCACAAGGACAAGCTTGCAGATTACAAAATCACCCCAAAGGGAATGCTTCAGATTTATGTGAAGCAGAGTATCCCAAGTGACGTCTTAAAAATAATTTTTACTGAAACTTTAGGATAATAAAAGGAGGAAAAAACTATGAAATCATTATGCGGTGTGGATTGCACAAATTGTCAGTGGAATGCAGGCTGTAAAGGCTGTTCGGACGAAAAATGCTTTATTGCAAGGTACATAAAACTTGATGGCAAGGAAAAATATGAGGAATTCAAGCAGACTTTGATTGATGAATTCAACGGGCTTGCTATTCCGGGTATGTCAGAAATTACGGGATTATATCCATTGGTTGGGAATTATGTCAATCTTGAATATGCTCTTCCAAACGGACAAAAGGTGAAATTCCTTGATAATAACAGTATGTACCTAGGCAATCAGGTTGAATGTGAAATCGGCGAAGGAAGATGCTTCGGTCTTATCGCAGGAATGGATTTCCTGCTTGTGGCTGAGTACGGGGAAAATTGCTCAGATGTAGAGTTGATTATGTACAAAAGAAGATAAGGGATACGATATGATTTACAAGCTTGAAAATAAAATGTGGAAGGCTGCAAAGGAAGGCAACAAAATCGAATTTGCAAAGCTCGTTTCCGCTGACGCAGTCATGGTCTGCGGAGGTTATCGCTGTACAGGTTCTGAATATGCTGAATTTATCAACAGTTTTGGTATTTCAGCTTTTGAGATAACCGATTTCGAGGTCGTGCACGAAACAGACAAAACAGTGCAGGTACATTATATTGTAAAAACAACAGCTGACGTTCCCGAAAATGCTGATTTAGCAGGAACATTTCACGTTACATCTACTTGGGAAAATTGTGACGGCAAATGGGTTTTAGTATTCAATATGGACTCACGGATTATGGAGTAAAAATTATGACAAAAATACTTAAAAATTTCCTTGATGAAAGCGGTAGGCTTACTGGCTATCCGTCAAAAAGGAAAATGAAACTTCATGCGTTAATTTATCTTGCTCAGAAAATTGACCCGAATGTTACTTATACCGAAAAAGAAATAAATGAAATTCTCAATCGCTGGCATACATTCGGCGATCCTGCTACTCTTCGCCGTGAGCTTTACACCCATAGATTCCTTGACCGCAATAAGAACGGGACGGAATACTTTATGGAGGAAAAACAGCCTACGATTGAGGAACTGGAGGCGAAATACAGCTAATGGAAATCTTTGATTATTTCAGCAATGAACAGCGAAGCTGGATTGACAAAATCCGTGTTTGTGAATGGAGTGCGGCAAAATTTCTTGCGGATTTGCTGGAGCAAAATACATTTCATAAGTCTCTCGGCAACGGCAGTTTGTTTATTATGGCTGACGGAGAAAAGCTTGTGTCCTTCTGCACGCTTACACATAGAGACTGTATTAAAGATGATAATCTGTTTCCGTGGATTGGGTTTGTGTTTACTGCACCTGATTATCGTGAAAAACGATACAGCAGTGAAGTTATTGAAGCAGCATGCAGCAGAGCATCACGACAGGGTTTTGATAAGGTTTATCTTGCAACTGACCACGTTGGATTATATGAAAAATACGGCTTCATATATATGGAAAGCCGTACCGATATATATGGCGAGGAGAGCAGGATTTACTGCCGACAGCTAATGGAGTGATATTATGAAAAAACTATACATTGTTGAGGGACTTCCTTGTTCGGGAAAAAGTACAACCTCAGCTTTTATTGCTGAAGAATTGAAGAAAAAATACAAAGTCTGCTACGTTGATGAAGGGACAGGAAATCACCCTGCCGATTATGAATTTCATGCTTTTTTAAGCAATACAAGTTTGCAGAATTTTAATGAAGCTGAACAGGCGAATATCAAGCTTGAAGCAGAGAAAAAATGTGACGGTTATATTGTCCCGATTTCTGCATTTTGTGGAGATTTATTCAAGAAGCTCCTGCAATTCAAGGTTTATGATTTTCTCCCATGGGAAACTGAATATCCTATTATGCTTGAAAAATGGCGTAGCTTTACAGACTGTGCAGATGACAGTACAGTATATGTTTTCAACTGTGTATTACTGCAAAATCCTATGTGTGAAACTATGATGAGATTTAATTTTCCTATTGGCAAATCACAGGAATACATAAAGATAATTACAGAAATAATCAAGCCATTGAATCCTGTTGTGATTTATCTCAAAAATGATGATATAAGAAGCTCGGTTGAAAAGGCGGCAAAGGAGCGTAGCGACTGGCTTGACGGGGTTATCGATTATCATATTAGCGGTGCTTACGGAAAAAGCATAAATGCACAGGGCTATGAGGGATATATATCCTGCCTTGAAGAACGACAGAAAAGAGAACTTGAAATTCTGTCACAGCTTGATATTGAAAGTGTTGTGATTGATAATCCTCACAGGGATTGGAATAACTCTTATGAAGTAATTAAGGAATATATATTATGATAAGAAAATTGATGAAAAGTGATATATCCGCCTGTGCAGAAATTCTCTGTGCGGTTTATAACAATGAAATGTGGCAATGTCGCTGGACAATGGAAAAGGGTATTGCTTACCTTGAAGATTATTTTGAGACAAAGAAATTTGTCGGCTTTGTTCTTGAAGAAAACGAGGAAATCATTGGTGCAATATTTGCCCACGAGAAAATCTGGTGGAACAACAGTGAGCTTTACATTGACGAGATGTTTATTCTTCCCGAAAAACAGCGCTGTGGATACGGCAGTATGCTGATAAATGCGGCGGAAGAATATGTAAAGGAGCATAAGCTTGCAGGGCTTACTCTTTGTACGAACAAGTATGCACCTGCACCGAATTTCTACCGCAAAAACGGGTTTGAAGATAACGAGTTTATTATGTTTATGTATAAGGAGATTGAATTATTATGAGATTGGACGGCTTTGGTCTGTTTGTAAACGATATGGGTAAAATGATACGCTTTTACCGTGACGTGCTTGGCTTTGAAATCAAGGATGGTGAGGACACCTCAAACGTGTATCTTGTAAAGGACGGCACATTGTTCCTGCTTTACGGAAGAAATGACTTTGAAAAGATGACAAGCCGAAAATATGAGTATATCAAGGGACTTAACGGACATTTTGAGATTGCCCTTTATGTTGATACATTTGAAGAGGTTGACAAGGCTTATGAGGAGGCAATTTCAAAGGGCGCAGTTTCTGTACTTGCTCCTGAAACGGAGCCTTGGGGACAGCGTACTTGCTACATTGCTGACCCTGAGGGAAATCTTGTGGAGATTGGGTCGTTTAACAGACCGTTTGAGAGATAAATACGAAAACAGGTGTATGTTGAAAAGCATATGCCTGAGCATCAGCGTGCACCATACCTTGGAAGAGTATTTCAGGACCCTATGATGGGTACGGCGGCAAATATGGAAATTCAGGAAAATCTTGCACTCGCTCTCAGACAAGGTCAGAAAAGAACACTACGCTGGGGGATTACCGAAAAAGAACGTCGTGAGTATAAGGAATTGCTTGCAACACTTGACCTCGGTCTTGAAAACAGAATGACAACTAAGGTTGGTTTGCTTTCAGGCGGTCAGCGTCAAGCACTTACACTTCTTATGGCAACTCTCCGTCAGCCGAAAATTCTTCTGCTTGATGAGCATACTGCCGCACTTGACCCGAAAACAGCTGCAAAGGTGCTGGAGCTGTCTGATAAAATTATTTCCGATAACGGCTTGACAGCACTTATGGTTACACATAATATGAAGGACGCTATCAAGCACGGAAATCGATTGATTATGATGAATAATGGTCAGATTATCCTTGATGTCAAGGGTGAGGAAAAGAAAAATCTTACAGTTAATTCTCTGCTTCAGAAGTTTACTGAAATCAGCGGAAGTGAATTTGCTAATGACAGAATGCTTCTGTCGGAATAAATATTGTATATGAGTAACCGTCGCAGTTGTCTGCGGCGGTTATTTGTCTATGCTATTTTGAAATATTTATAGTAAGCTTCCTGCTTGTTTCAAATATTCAAAAAGTAAGTTCAGAAATTCAAATTGACTATTACAGTAAATAGTGTTATTATCCCAATAGTAAGTGCTGTACAAGCAAAATTCCAAAAGGCTGATTATAGGTGTTGATTATTATCCCGAGCATTGGGACAAATCAATTTTTGCAGTGTGTCAAGGCTTTTCGGGAGACGTTCTGATTTCCGTTGGTGTAAGTCCGTAATACTCACGGATTTTGCGACTCATATCGTTTGCACAGCAAAAGCCTGTTGCTGACGAGATTGCCGAGAATTTCATAGCAGTATGCCGTATAAGCTCATATGCTCTGGTACAGCGGATATGCGAAAGATATTCCCTCGGTGACATTCCTGTTTCTGCCTTGAAAGTGTGCGTAAGATATCCAACGCTTATGAAATTATTTGTTGCTATATCAGCTATTTTAATATTATCAGCGTAGTTCTTCTCAATATATTCACGAACTCTTTGCGACAGCTGTTTTTGTGAGCATTTGTGCGTATTTTCCTGCTGTGGCTTGACTTGTCCATATAAAACAGAAATAATCTCCAGCACAGCACTCAGCTCCGAGTAAATATTTGCACCGTTTTCAAATATGTCAGTCATTTTATCAAAGCCTGCGCGAAGCGAAGGAGCATTGCGAACTATAATAATTCCATCATTACTGGTATCAGTGAGCATTGCAAAAAGGTCAGGGCGGACAAGCTGTTTCCGAAGCTCCCAAGGATTTATCATAGCGATGTAACGATGGTATTCAGTATCCGCAGTAAATCTGACCTTGTGGTGCTGTCTGCTTTTTATAAGTACAAGTGTGTTTTCTGATATATTATGAACATCATTATTGACAGTTATTTCAAGCCTGCCTCTCAGCACATACATAAGCTCGCAGGAGGTATGCTCGTGGTTTACTCTCGAAAGTGGATTTTCATAGTAACCTGAATGTTCAATTATCGGCATATTGCACCGTCCCCTTTCTGTTATTTTTATATTACCATATCACTGAAATTTGTGCAATGCTTTTTACAGCAGATTTTATATATAAGTGAGCAGATTATATAATGAACATAACCTGAAATTGCGTTAAAATAAGCTTATAAAACCGATTGTGTGGGGCTGGCAATAATAATCAGAAAATTTATATCTGCTGCAGTGTGCGCATCGATGCTTACCTGCGTCTGTGCAGGCTGTACGGAGAATAAAACGGATATGGAGGAAAACGGAATGCAAAACACAGAGAATATAATCGAAATGGTCGAGGAAATTCCTGTCGCTGTTGTAAATGACTCATATTATCATGTTACCGTTGACGGCAATACGACAAATATGGGTGCTGGTACAGTTTATAGAGGTCTTGGTGTTATAACAGGCAATAACTCCTCACGTTTGCTTATGGACTATAAATCTGAAAATCCCGAAAGCTATTGGGAGATTATGAATCTGCTTTTCAAGAAAGATTACGGAGCAGGTCTAACCCATGTAAAAATCGAGTTAGGAACAGATGTAAACTCCTCATCGGGAACAGAGCCTTCCATAATGCGTTCAGCCGATGAGGAGGCTGACGTAACAAGAGGTGCAGGCTTTATGTTTGCGGCTGATGCACTTTCCATAAATCACGATATTACCATTGACCTGCTTCGATGGGGTGAACCGCAGTGGGTTACAAAAGCATTTGAGGAAAGCACCGAAGCAGGACACGCTGCACGATATAAGTGGTACAAAGCGGCCTTGGATAAAGCATACGATACATACGGCATAAAATTTACACACATAAGTGCTGATGCAAACGAAGCGGAAAAGGTTGATACTGAATGGATTGTTTATCTTGCAAATGCACTTGAAAATGAAACTGATGAACGCTATAATTATGGTGCAATAAAGATTGTTGCCTCCGATGAAATAGGCTCATGGAACATTTCAAAGGAAATGATGGCTAATGAGGAGCTGAGAAATGCTGTTGATGTTCTCGGTGAGCATTACAATACCTGGGCTGATAACAATGCCAAAACTCTCAATAAGGTTTACGGCAAGGAAATTTGGTATACAGAGGGAATTGCTTCAACGAACATTGCTAAGCTTGCTGTAACAAGCAACGGTGTAGGCATCAATGGTACAAACGGAGCACTTGACGTATGTAACCGTATAATAAACGGTTACTGTAACGGAAAAATGACAATGTATGAATATCAGCCTGCGGTGGCAGCTTATTATTCGGGTGCAAAATATTTTCCTAAATCCCTTATTAATGCACAGAATCCATGGAGCGGCTATTATGAAGCTGACTGTGGAATATGGACTTCCGCACATTTTACAATGTTTATCGAAAATGGCTGGAGATATATCGACAGCGCTTGCTACGGAGACGGCAAGGAAGCTCACGCTATTTCTGAAACCACAAACAATTATATGACTGTTACCGACGTGGAAACAGATGACTATACAATTGTAATCTGCAACGACAGCGACAAACAGCGTAATTATACTTTTACTCTTGAAAACATGTCAAAGGCTAATGCTCCGATTTATGTGTGGGAAACAAGAGGACCCGACAAGGGTCAGGCTTATGACGAGAATTATTTCAAGCATATCGCTACATATCAGCCTGCTGAAGCTGACGGAAAGTACCACTATTCTATCGAAGTGAAGCCTTATTCTATTGTCACAGTCACAACGCTGAACAAAACTGCCGATGTCTCAGTTTATAACTGTAAATATAAGGACATCCCCCTTGGTATAAATTACAGCGATAATTTTGAATATTCCGATGAATTTCTTTCTGCACGAGGCTGCGCACCCCTCTATACAACCGATTACGGCGGAGCGTTTGAGGTTTCCGAGCTTGAGGGAAATAAGGTGCTTATGCAGATGATAAACGCTGACAACAAGCCTACTGATTGGCGTTACAGAAGCACTCCGAAGCCTATCACATCACTTGGCGATGACCGATGGAGCAACTATTCTGCTGAAATTGACTTTAAACTTGCAAGCGATGCCTCAGATAACTACGTGTCATTCGGAGTCCGTTACCTTACAGCTGAGCTTGATTCATGGTCAGCTGAAAATGGCAACAGCCTTAAAATCAATCCCGATGGACACTGGGAGTTAAGAAAAAATGCGTCAACTGTAATGAACGGTACAATCTCTGATTTTGACAGCACATCGTGGCATACCGTGAAAATTACAGCGGCAGGAGTAAATGTTACTGCCTCTGTTGACGGTGTGGTTATTGCCGAATATGCCGATGAAACCGTACCTGCAAATTCAGGACGTGTATCCATTGGCAGCGGTCTTTACAATAATATTTTTGATAACCTTAAAATCACACCTGTTGATGGATACAAAGCCACAATAACAAGAGTTGATGACCACGACGCTTCAATTGCATACACAGGTGATTGGTATAGAACTGTCCCCGACGGATATGTGCACTTCAACAGAACAATTTCCCGTGCCGAAATTGCTGAGGGTGATACAGCGGAAAAGAGCTTTGCGTTCAGCTTTACAGGAAGCCGCTTTGCATTAATCGGTCAGTCTGACAGCTACACAATTGAAATTTACCTTGACGGCGAATTGTATGAAACAAAAAAATCTCTCGGAGCATATGCGAGACAGTGCAGCTGCTTTGTTGAAGTTCCCGAGGGAGAGCATAATGTGAAAATAAAGGTTATAAGCGGAAAATTTACTCTTGACGCAATCGAGTATTAAAGGAGGAAAACACAATGTTTGAAATCAAGGATAAATTTTATCTCGACGGAAAGCCGTTTCAGATTATTTCTGGTTCATTTCACTATTTCAGAACTGTACCCGAATACTGGCAGGACAGATTGGAAAAGCTGGTAAATATGGGCTGTAACACCGTTGAAACCTATATCCCATGGAACTTTCACGAACCCAATAAGGGCGAATTTCTTTGGGATGGTATGCATGATATATGCCGTTTTATCGAACTGGCACAAAATCTCGGGCTTTATATTATAATCCGCCCATCTCCGTATATCTGCTCCGAATGGGAGTTCGGCGGCTTGCCTGCATGGCTTTTAAAAGACAAGGGAATGAAGCTTCGCTGCTGTTATGAACCGTATTTGCAGGCTGTTAAGGAGTATTACAGTGTGCTTATACCCAAGCTTGCACCGTATCAGATTGACCGAGGCGGTAAGATAATTCTTTTCCAGATTGAAAATGAGTACGGCTATTACGGCAATGATACAGCGTATCTTGAATTTCTCCGTGATACAATGCGTGAACTTGGCATAACTGTTCCTTTTGTAACCTCGGACGGTACTTGGAGTGAGCCGATTTTTAAATCGGGCTTGGTTGACGGAGCTTTGCCGACTGGCAATTTCGGTTCAGCAGCAGAATGGCAGTTTGGTCAGATGAAAAAATTTATGGGTGACGATAAGCCTTTAATGTGCATGGAATTCTGGAACGGCTGGTTTGACGCATGGGGCGATGAGGAACATCACACAACAGCACCGAAAAATGCTGGTGCTGAGCTTGACGAGCTTCTGAAGCGCGGCAGTGTGAATTTCTATATGTTTGAGGGAGGAACCAATTTCGGTTTCATGGCTGGCAGAAATGGCGGAAGCAGAACCGCTGACGTAACTTCATATGACTATAATGCACCCCTTACCGAGGACGGTCAGATTACCCCGAAATATGAGCTGTTCAGAGAGATTATCTATAAGTATGCGCAAATTCGTGAAGTGCCGCTGACAATTGAAATAAAGCGTAAGGCTTACGGCAAAATCAACTGTTCAGGCAAAACTGACCTATTCAGCGTTCTTGATAAAATCAGTGCACCCGTAAAATCTAATTTTCCTCTGACAATGGAAGAAATCGGGCAGAATTACGGCTATATTCTTTACCGTACAAATATCAGCGGGAATGAAATCGTAAAGGAAATCCGTCTTGAGGGAGCAAATGATAGGGTGCAGGCTTATCATAACGGTGAATTTGTCCATACATTTTTTGCTGAAAACATGTGGGAAAAGACGGAGCTTTCCGAAGGAAACAGTGGGGGAGTAATCGACCTGCTTTGTGAAAATATCGGACGTGAAAACTTCGGTACAGGTCTTGAAAATCAGCGCAAGGGAATTTCGGACGGTGTGAAAATTAATGACCACAGACAGGTCGGATACGAAATATATCCGTTGCCCCTTGATGAAAAGTAGGTTGAAAAGCTTGACTTTGACAGAGGATATTCTGATGGTGTTCCAGCATTTTACAAGTTTGAATTTGAAGCCGATGAACTTTGTGATACCTTCCTTGATACAGATGGCTTTGGTAAGGGTGTTGCATTTGTGAATGGATTCAATTTGGGTCGTTTCTGGGAAATCGGACCACAGAAAAGACTGTATATCCCTGCACCGCTTCTGAAAAATGGCAGAAACACAATTATCATTTTTGAAACGGAAGGCAAGGCGAGCGATTGCATTATGCTGTCAGATGAATCTGACCTTGGATAATATAAAAAGCCGAGAAGAACTTGTCTTCTCGGCTTTTGCTGTTATAAATCCTGTAAATCTGCTGCAGTAATGTCATTTTCAAGATTATCTCTTGCAAGGTCATTATCTATTACAGGGTACACAGGTGAAACAGGTCTTTCAGCCTGTTCCTTTTTTGAAAACGGCTTTGAGTGATAAACCTTCTGTTCAGGCGATGTTGTACCTGCAATAATATGATTTGCCTGATTGTGTCCGTGTCTTGCCTTTCCCTGAATTTCAGGAACAGGAGGTACAGTATTGTGCGGCTGAACATGAGCGCGCTCAGGACGCTTCATTCCCTTTTTCGGCATAGTATCACCTCGGGAATAGTATACCCTGTTTGCAGTGTTTTATCTGAAATCTGATTTGTAAATTCATTCAAATTATGCAGTTGTTATTCACTTAAAATCATTTCGATTTCAGCAATTTCCTCTGCTGTAAAGTCAAGCTTTTCAATGCACGCCGCATTTTCAATAATCTGTTCAGGACGGCTTGCTCCGATAAGCACCGTAGCAACAGCCTTGTTGTGAAGCACCCATGAAAGCGCCATCTGTGAAAGCTTCTGTCCACGCTTTTGGGCAACAGCATTCAGCTTGTTAAGCTTTGCAACCATCTTCTCATCAAGCTGATTTCCAATCCATGTATCGCCCTTGCCAACTCTTGAATCAGCAGGCACACCGTTCAGATATCTGTCTGTAAGAAATCCCTGATAAAGAGGGGAGAATACAGCAAGTCCCACACCGTTTTCAAAGCAGAATTCGTCCAGTTTATCGTCCTCAACCCAGCGATTAAGCATAGCGTAAGAAGGCTGATTGACAATGAACGGAGTGTGAAGCTCCTTGAAAATTTTCATAATATCCTCAGTCTGCTTGCTGTTGTAATTGGAAATACCAACGTAAAGTGCCTTGCCCTGCTTTACAGCATTGTCAAGAGCAAGTGCGGTTTCCTCAATCGGAGTTTCGGGGTCAAAAACGTGGTGATAGAAGATATCCACATATTCAAGCCCCATGCGCTTCAGACTCTGGTCGAGGGACGCCGTAAGATACTTTCTTGAGCCATTCTTATCACCGTAAGGACCAGGCCACATATCATATCCGGCCTTTGTTGAAATACACATCTCATCACGGTAATGCTTCATTCCATCCAGTACCTTGCCAAAGTTTTCCTCAGCACTTCCGTTGTACGGATTTCCGTAATTGTTTGCAAGGTCAAAATGGGTAATGCCGAGATTGAACGCTGTGTGCACCATCTTTTCAATATTTGCAAAGCTGTTTTCGTGGCCGAAATTTTTCCAGAAGCCAAGTGAAACAGCAGGTAGCTTCAAACCGCTTTTTCCGCAGCGGTTGTAAACCATTTTATCGTATCTCTTTTCATCAGCAATAAACATAATAATCGTCCTTTCTGTATGCAGAGTGATTTTGCTTTATATCTCAATAGTATAATAATTATTCCCTAAAGTCAATACCTGAAGTGCAGTTTATGTGCCAGAAAAAATTGCTGAAAAATAAAGCCTGCGGTTGACAATTACAGCAAAAAATTGCATAATGAAGAAAAGCAGTTTCTGAATAAGGAGAACAGCCTATGAAAATAAAAATTGATATAAAAAAAGCCAATCTGTCGCCGAATAAGCTTTGGCGCGGTGCAGGAATGGTAAGCGGAAACAATTCCTCACGTCTTCTGCTCGACTATAAGGCAGATCACCCCGACAAATACTATGAAATCCTCGACCACATTTTCGGCGAAAACGGTGTCGGAGTAAACCATCTGAAGCTGGAAATGGGTTCCGATATAAACTCCACCTCGGGCACCGAACCCTGCATTATGAGGTATGAGAACGAAATTCCCGACGTAACAAGAGGAGCAGGTTTTCAGCTTGCCGCCGACGTAAAGAAACGCTACCCTGCTGTTACCCTTGATATGCTCTATTGGAGCGAGCCTGCATGGGTAACCAAATCCGAAGATGTCTATGCCGCAAGATACAAGTGGTATAAGGAAACTCTGAAAGCAGCCTATAATACATACGGTTTGAAATTCGACTATGTCAGTTTGTCCAGAAACGAACGGGATATTGAGCCTGAATGGATAAATTACGCAGCACGCCGATTAAAAAATGAAACAGATTGCCCCTATGATTTTTCAGCCATAAAAATTGTTGCCGCTGACGAGGACAACGCATGGTGGATTGCGGAAATAATGGCTGACGATGAAGAAGTAAGAAATGCAGTAGATATTGTCGGAAGCCACTATACAAGCCATTCAACAGAAAAGGCAAAGCATATGTCCGACAAGTACGGCAAGGAGCTTTGGTTCAGCGAGGGCAGTCCGCCGATGAGTTATTCCGAAGGCACATCACGCTTTGATGGTTCAGGACTTTCGGGCATAAACGGAGTCCTCGATATCGCCAACAGAATTGTCGCGATGTATCCTTGCGGCGGAATGAACTTGTATGAGTATCAGCCTGTCGTTTCAGCCTATTATGACGGCGTGACATTCTGTCATAAAGCACTTATAAATGCTGCAGAGCCTTGGAGTGGTTACTACAGTCTTGAAAGCGGATACTATATGTCTCTCCATTTCTCCCGCTTCTTCCAAAAAGGCTGGAGCTTTATCGACAGCGCTTGTTATAACGACAGCAAGGTAGGTGGTGATGGGCACGCCCTTGTTGATACAGTGTACAGTTTTATGACAGCCTGCAATCCCGAAACAGGAGATTACAGCACTGTTATAGTAAATTCAACCGATAAGGAAATTACTTATGAGTTTGAAACGAACTCAGAGAAAGCAGTAAAAGTGTGGGAAACAAGAGGTCCCGACAACAGCGGTTATGATGAAAATTATTTCAGAAGAATAGCAGGTATTATTCCCGAAAAATCAGCGGACAGTTTTGCATATTCAGTAACAGTCAAACCATTTTCGATGATTACCGTTTCAACATTGGATACATATGAAGAACAGCGTGCAAAATACATATCCGAAGTGCTGTCGCTTCCTTACAGCGATGATTTCAGCTATGAAGATGCATTTATCTCATCAAGAGGCGGTGCACCAAAATATACAACCGATTTAGGCGGAGCCTTTGAAGTGGAAAAGGGCAGACTCGTGCAGAAGATAACACCCGAAACAAAAGCTATGGAGTGGGGTGGAACTCCCGATCCGACCACAAGCTTCGGTGATGACAGATGGTATAACTATACGGTCTCAGCAGATGTGATGCTTACAAAATCTGATAAGCCTGATGAAAACTATATCGGAGCAGGTCTCCGTTACAGCCTTGCCTGCATAGGAGCAAGCGGGTATTCGCTTATTGTTTTTGAGAACTGTACATGGAACCTGAGAAGAAATAACGATATTGTTATGTCAGGCGAAGTTGAGTTCAATCCGTATGAAAGAAATACCATTTCAATTTCTGTTGAAGATGAAAATGTTAAAGCATATATTAACGGTAAACTTGTTGCTGAATATTCCGATAGTGTTATTCTCAGCGCAGGACGTGCAGCACTTTACAGTTCATACAATCAGAATGTTTTTACATGTGTCAGTGCGGCTCAGATTGAAAATAAAACGTATTGTGTCAAGCGTGTAGATGATACCGACAGATGTTTTGAATATATCGGTAATTGGGAGCATAATCTCATGTGCGGTTTTGCAAACTACAAGCGCACGCTTTCCTCGGGAAGTGCAGGTGCTGAGCTGGTTTTCAAATTCAGCGGAACAGGCTTTGCATTTTTCGGGAATAATGAAGAGGCTGTAATAAGCGTAAGCGTAGACGGTGCGGCAGAAATAAAAAATATATCTTCAGTAGGAAACCGTGAGATTTTTTACAGTAAAAGCAATCTCTTAAACGGAGAGCATATTGTGCAAGTTGAAGTAATTTCGGGTGTTGTTAATATTGATGGTGCACAAGTATTGTAAACGTTTTAAATTCGGCATAACAAACATTGACAATAATCTGGCAAGGTGATACAATAGTAGTAATTGGATACAATATCGTAAAATCGGTTTTATGCTCTCGGACATTGTGCCACGAACACGAAACCTTAGGGGAGTAAATTGATTATGAGTAAGGTATGCAGTGAGCTTTACAGGGATTTCTTTTACAAAGTAAATGGTATGACCTTTGAAATGAGTGAATTTATTTCTTGGGTTACAGTTGCTATAAAGGATATTGCGCAGACTTTGGGTATTGGTATGTGCAAAGAAACTTTCTCAGCACCTAAAACTCCGTTCAATGTAAATGGTGTTAATCAGTCAGTTGTTTTCTATTCAGATGACAGCGGCTACGATGAATGTCCGCAGACTTTCAATTTCCGAACAGGCGAAGGCGGAGGTCTTGAAATAACATTTTGCCCTAAAAAGGGATACGTATGGAATGAAGAAGAGCTTGATGATATAAAATTTATTGCTGAAAACCTTTTCATTATCGGCGGCAGAGTTCAGATGCTCAGCGTAATGAAAAGAGTAAGTATCACCGATATAGGCACAGGCACTTCAAATATGAACGGGCTTTTTATACATTGCGAAGAGCTTTACGCAAAAAATGTCTTCAAGGATTATAATGTAATTTTTATCAATCTGAAAAACTTCAAATTTATAAATCGTGTTGTAGGCGAAAGACAAGCAGATTTAATTCTCAAGGGCTATGCACAAAGACTTATGAGTTTTATGCAGGCTGACGAACGTGTTGCTCGTCCGGGAGGAGATAACTTCTGCATTCTTGTTCGCAGAGAACGTGTTGAGGAGTTCCTCAGATTTATTTCCAATGTGATATTTGAAGCTGATTTGGCAGGAGAAAAGCACAGCGTAACCGTCAACTCAAGAGCAGGTGTCTATGAGGTGAAAGAAGGCGATACTGTGAATGATGCCATAAATGCTGCTTCTACAGCGCTTAACACAGCAAAGATAACAGGACGCTGCGATGTAATATGGTTTGAAGCGGAAATGCTTGATAAAACTATAAAGGCAAATGCAATTTCAAATATTTTCCCTGAAGCCCTTCGAAAAGAGGAGTTTAATGTTTATTATCAGCCTAAGGTAAGTCTTGATGATAACAACTTGTGCGGGTGTGAAGCTCTTACACGCTGGATAAAGGACGGTAAAATAATACCTCCGATAGAATTTATCCCTGTGCTGGAGCGTGAGGGAACAATATGCCGTCTGGATTTTTATGTGCTTGACAAGGTGTGCGCAGACTTGAAGCGCTGGCTTGAAGAAGGTTTGAAGCCTGTACGTGTATCTACGAATTTCTCCAAGCTTCATCTTCATAACAGTAATTTTGCCGAAGAAATAATCAGCGTTATAAATAAGCATGGCATTGACCCATCGTATATTGAAGTCGAACTTACTGAATCATCTGGTTATGATGACTATGAGGCACTGGCTGAATTTGTAAGAAAGATGAAAGGATACGGCGTAAGCACCTCTATAGATGACTTCGGTACGGGATACAGCTCACTTAACCTGCTTAAAGACCTTGATGTGGATATTATCAAGCTGGATAAATCATTCCTTGATAATCTCGGTGATGATAAGAAAACCGATGAGATTGTAATAAGAAATATTGTAAATATGGTTAACGAGCTGGATATGAAGGTTGTCGCAGAAGGCGTTGAAACAAATGCTCAGGCAAAACTTTTGGAAACTTTCAACTGTAGTATGGCACAGGGCTATCTTTTCGATAAGCCGCTTCCATGTGCTGAGTTTGAAGAGCGCCTTAAGGGTAACAAAATTTATGTGGATTTAAGAAACTAAAGCGAAACACCGCAGTGCATACTGCGGTGTTTTTTATGTTAAGAACAGCTTATAAGCATACAAATATTGAAATCGCCATTTACGTATGTTATAATTTGTACAATAACCGCTTGCAAGAGGTGAATTATGAAAAGAATACTTATTGTCGATGATGACAAGGATTTGTCATTTATAATATCTGAAATGCTTGAAAGCTACGGCTACGATGTGGTTTGTGCGGAAAGCTGTGATGAGGCGTTTCAGTTGCTGTCAGCGGAAAAATTTTCGCTGATTCTGCTGGATATAAATCTTCCTGACGGAACGGGTTTTGATGTCTGCTCGGAGCTGCGTCGGGTTTCATCTGTCCCCGTGATTTTTGCCAGTGCACGTACCAGCGAGACTGACCGCATTAACGGCTTCGATATAGGCGGTGATGACTATCTTCCTAAGCCTTATTCGATGAAGGAATTGCTGTCAAGAGTCAATGCATTGTTTCGCCGTGCATACGGTTTCGGAGAAACAGAAAAAATACTTCGCTTTGGCAGCGTAACCGTAAATGTTACAGCCCGTTCAGTAACAAGAAATGGTGCGCCCGTTTCTCTTTCGTTGCGTGAATTCGACCTGCTTGCTTATCTGTGTGAGCATAAAAATAACGCAATTCAGAAGGAAAAGCTTCTTTCCGAGGTGTGGGGAGCATTTTCTGAGGTAGAGCCGTCAACTCTTGCTGTACACATACGTTGGCTTCGTGAAAAACTTGAAGATGACCCTGCAAATCCACAGTTTATCAAGACTGTTTATAAAGTGGGCTATATGTTGGAGGTTAAGGAATGAAAAAATATTTAGTAGCAGCCGCAATAGCTTTCATTGCTTTGATTGCTGTTGTAACTGTTTTGCTTTGTAATACAGCTTACAAACCACCTGAGGTTGATTTCGGCAGCTATGTTGTTGCTGCAAATGAAATTGAACAGCTTATCGCAAACGGTGACACAGCAACTGCGCAAATCCGTGTAAATGAACTTAAAACCGCATTGTCTGAATACACTCCTGAAAGCAGTAACAACACCGCTTATCTGTGGGTAATTTTCGGCGCTTGTTCGGCACTGATAATCGCCGTGTTTATATATATATGGTTTGCAATTCTCCGCCCCTTTGAGAAGCTGACGGGTTTTGCTGAGCGTATCGCAAACGGTGACTTTGACCTGCCGCTGAATTATGAACGCACCAACTATTTCGGCAAATTCACATGGGCATTTGATTGTATGCGCCGTGAGATTTCCTCGGCACGTGCCTGCGAAAAGGAAGCAATCGAAAACAACAAGACCGTTATCGCCTCCCTTTCCCACGACATCAAAACTCCTGTTGCTTCAATCCGTGCCTACGCCGAGGGACTTGAAGCAGGTATGGACACTACTCATGAAAAGCGAGCGAAATATCTGTCGGTTATAATGCGCAAATGCGACGAGGTTGCAGCGCTTACAAACGATATGCTTCTTCACTCCATTTCCGACCTTGACAAGCTGAAAATGAACCCTACGGAGTTTGAACTTTGCGGCTTCATAAAGGAAACCGTGTCGGAAATTTCCACACGGAACAATATCCGTCTTAATCTTCCGTCATATTTTATTGACGTAAACGTTGACAGAAGCAGACTTACTCAGGTGTTTGAAAACATCGTCAGCAATGCAGCAAAGTACGCAAAGACAGATGTTGAGATTTCCGCTGCAAATACGGATAAGGGTGCGGAAATTACTTTCCGCGACTTCGGCAAGGGTATTCCCGATGAGGAAATCCCCTTCATCTTCGACAAGTTCTACCGCGGCAGCCGTATCGAAAAGGAAAACGGCGCAGGGCTTGGCTTGTACATTGTAAAGTACGTCGTAACCCAGTCAGGCGGCGAGGTCTACGCTGAAAATCTTGCCGATGGATTTCAGATAAAAATAATCCTAACTATGAAAACTTCTTAAGGACTTCTTAATAACTTTTGCGGTAAAATACAGATAACAACACAAAAGAAAGGTGCATTACTTATGAAAAATACAATTTTATCCGCAAAGGGACTTTGCAAAAGCTTTGCACACAACGGCGTGCAGAACCACATTCTGACCAACCTTGATATTGAAATCTACGAGGGCGACTTTACCGTTGTGATGGGCGCGTCAGGCTCGGGCAAGTCTACACTTCTCTACGCTTTGAGCGGTATGGACAGGGCAACAGGCGGATCGGTTACTTATGGCGGCAAGGACATTGTCAAGCTTCCCGAAAAGAAGCTTTCAGAACTTCGTCACGGAGATTTCGGTTTCATTTTCCAGCAGATGCACCTTGTCAGCAACCTCTCCCTTTTTGAAAATGTTGCTGTTCCGGGGTATTTGAACAAATCCGTTCCCGCTGATGAGGTCAACAAGCGTGCTGACGAGCTTCTTGAAAAAATGGGCATTTCCGCAATTAAAACACAGCTTCCCTCACAATGCTCAGGCGGCGAACAGCAGAGATGTGCCATTGCCCGTGCGGTAATCAACAGCCCGAAACTTCTTTTTGCTGACGAGCCGACTGGTGCGCTGAACAGAAAGAACACAACAGAGGTTCTGAACTTACTCACTGATTTGAATAATAATGGTCAAAGTATTCTTATGGTTACCCACGATAGCCGTGCGGCGCTCCGTGCAACAAGAATTATCTACATTGCCGACGGTGCAGTAATCGGTGACCTCGACCTGCCGCCTTACACAGCCGAAGCTGAAAAGAGCCGTGAAGCACAGGTAAACGCTTGGCTTGCTTCAATGGAATGGTGAGGTGCGGTATGGAAATTTTCAAGCTTCTCAAAGCCAACATCAGGCACAAAAAAGGCGCATTCAAGAGCATTGCCGCGCTTATGGCGATTATTGTGTTTTCATTCAGCGGCACGGTAAGCAACAACGACAACATTGCCCGTTCGATTGACCGCGCTCACGCTTATGCAAACACTCCCACCTTCAACGCTATGGAGCGTGTTACGATTATGCAGGATGACCTTGTGGAAACCGTTTCCGCACATCCTGACGTAGTAAGCGTTACCGCAACTGACTGTGTTCTTGCAGGCGGCACAAAGGCTGACGGAAACGATATGTTCCAGAATTTATTTGTATACGAGCAGGGACACGACATTTACCGTGTTATGAATGATACCTTCACAGATTAC
>JAFTWI010000171.1 GCA_017465345.1 Oscillospiraceae bacterium | reverse complement strand
TGAGAGTTGCAGAGGTTAAGGAGTGCGAGAAAATTCCTAAGGCAAAGAAGCTTCTGAAGCTCCAGCTTGACGACGGCTTCGGTACACGTCAGGTCGTTTCGGGTATCGCAAAGTGGTATGAGCCTGCTGACCTTATCGGCAAGAAGGTTATCGTTGTAGCAAACCTTTCTCCTGCAAAGCTTTGCGGAGTTGAGTCCAACGGTATGATTGTTGCCGCTTCCGTGGGCGAGGACGCAAAGGTACTCTTTGTTGACAAGGATATCCCTAACGGTTCTAAATTAAGCTAAGAAACAGGCGGATATATTCCGCCTGTTTTTGTTGAAAGGATTTTACTATGTTCAGAGATATGCGACGTTTCAGACAGGCTCTCCCAAAGGAGCAATGCGAGGAAATTCTCCGCAGGTGCACTTCGGGCACGCTTGCTCTTTCGGGGGATGGCGGCTATCCCTATGCTGTACCGCTGAGTTATTTCTACGGTGACGGGAAGATTTATTTTCACTGTGCAAAAGAGGGACACAAGATTGATGCTGTGAAGAATTGCCCCAAGGCTTCATTCTGCGTAATCGAAAGCGACGGGGTAATCCCCGAAAAGTTCACCACGGCATACAGAAGCGTGATTGCTTTCGGGCAGGTGCGTATTATTGACAACCCTGAGGAAATACGCAGGGCGATTGTAATGCTGTCGGACAAGTATTCACCCAATATGGACAGCGAGCGTGACAAGGAAATCGACGAATTTTTCAGCCGTCTTTGTATGCTGGAGCTTACGGTTGAACATATGACGGGTAAACAGGGACTTGAAATGATGAGGCAATAATATGGAAATGACATTTTCTTCTCCGCAGATGTTTGGCTTTGTTGTAAGAGCAATTCTGACCATTGCCTTTCCGTTTATATGTATGTTTATTGCGCACAGGAAATTCGACGGCAGAATTTTCCCATTTGTAGTCGGACTCGTTGCGGTTAATCTGCTGGTTATTCCCCGTGCACTGTTGAGAGGTATATTTGTGCCTGACAGCGGTGATTTTACGTTGAGGCTTGTCATTTCGTCACTTATCGGTGCATTCTGCGAAGAAACGGCACGTTTTCTTATGTTCAGATATATGCTGAAAAATTACGATACCCTTACCGATGCGGTCTGCTACGGAATAGGTCACCACGGAATGGAGGTTATTCCAAGCGTAAGCTTTTGCTTTGATGCAATTGCTACGGGTTCAAAGCTGAACAGCGTGGGACTTGAAGCAATGATTGCAGGAGTGTCTGCGGAAGAAGCAGATGCACTTATAAAACAGATTGAAATTTACACGTCAATAGGCTTTTTTCAACACGCAGATGTCGTGCTTAGCTGGATAGCTTCGCTTGCAATGCAGATTGCCTGGTCGGTACTTGTTTTCACGGCTGCATACAGACAGGATTACCGCAAATTCTACTTTGCTGCAATTCTGCTTCACGTTGTGGCAAACGTGCTTCTTCTCAACACGATTATAAGTTTAATAGGTGCGGCGGCTATGTGCTATATTGCGTATCGTGTCGCCAAAAGCAGTGAACTTCCTGTCAGTCATTCGGGATATTACGATTAAAATAAAAGGAGAATAACTATGCTTGAATATATCGATTCACACGCACACTATGACGACGAGGCATTCGACAGCGACCGTGACGAGCTGCTTGTCCGTGTGCACGAGGGCGGCGTGAAATACATTATAAATATGGGCTGTAATATGGAGCGCTCACGCTTTTCGGTGGAGTACGCAAATAAGTTCCCGTTCATCTATGCGGCAGTGGGAATTCATCCCGAGGACGTGGACAAAGCGTCTGCCGACTATCTTGAACAGCTCCGCAAGTGGGCGGCTGACCCTAAGGTTGTTGCAATCGGTGAAATCGGACTTGATTATCATTACGACGGCTACGACGCTGAATTGCAGAAGAAATTTTTCGAGGAACAGCTTGATTTGGCACAGGAACTTGACCTGCCTGTTGTAATTCACTCCCGTGATGCAACGGAGGACACGCTGAGCATTCTCCGCAAGCGTGGTAAGGTAAACGGTGTAATGCACTGCTTCTCAGGCTCAGCGGAAACTGCAAAGCAGATGCTTGAACTTGGTCTGCACATCAGCTTTACAGGTGTGCTGACCTTCAAGAATGCAAAAAAGGCAATCGGAGCGCTGGGTGTTGTACCTATGGATAGGCTCCTGCTTGAGACAGACTGCCCTTATATGGCACCTGAGCCGAACCGTGGAAAGCGCTGCGACAGCAGTATGATTGTACACGTCATTGACAAGATTGCCGCTGAAAAGGACATTGCTCCCGAAGATGTTGCAAAGCAGACCATGGAAAATACAATGAAGTTGTTTTACAGAATGAAATTATAATTTATATTACCAAACAAAAAGAGGAGCTTAGGCTCCTCTTTTTACATATCTTTTCTTGCATTGGCAAGCATAAGCTTGATGCGGTTTTCCTGATTTACCTTTGTTGCGCCCGGGTCGTAGTCCACCGCCACTATGTTTGCATTCGGAAATGCTTCCTTGATAACACGGGACATTCCCTTTGCAACGATATGGTTCGGCAGGCAACCGAATGGCTGAGTACAGATAATGTTATCAACACCGCCGTGTGCAAGTGCTGCCATTTCAGCAGGGATAAGCCAGCCTTCTCCCATCTTCACACCCTGATGCATATACTTATCAGCATAGGCACGAAGCTCCTCAAAATCGTGGGGAGGATCGAACTCGCCATGCTCCTTGTAAATATCAATCATCTGACGCTGAAGCTTGTAGATAAGCTTATAGGCAATGGTGAAAATTTTTGTGGTCTTGTTGCTGAAATTGTAAATCTTGCCATCGTTAACCGTATTCACGGCGCAGTACATACAGAAGTCCAGAAACGCAGGAACAACAGGCTCGCAGCCCTCTGAAATAAGGAAATCCTCAAGGTGGTTGTTTGCCAGCGGAGAATACTTGACATAAATCTCGCCAACGATACCAACGCGGATTTTCTTCTCCTTCTTACGTTCAATCGCCGAAAAGTCCTTCAGCATTTCACGGTAATACTTCTTTGTTTTCATATAGCCGCCCTTGCGGAACAGGTCAGCGATTATGCCCTGCCACTTGTCCAGCACCTTTTTGCTGTCGCCGAAGTTCACCTCGTAAGCACGGCACTGGTTGTAAAGGCTCATCATCATATCGCCGTAAAGCACGGCATAGAGCATTTGCAGGAACATCTTTGCGGTAATCTTGAAGCCGCTGTCCTTTTCCAGTCCGCTGAAGTTGATTGACAGCACGGGTATCTGAGGATAGTCAGCGTCAAGTGCCTTTCTCAGCAGGTGAATATAGTTTGAAGCACGGCAGCCTCCGCCTGTCTGTGAAATCATAAGCGCAGTCTTGTCAGGGTCGTACTTGCCGCTTTTCAGTGCGTCCATAAACTGACCGATTACCAGCAGTGCAGGGTAACAGGTATCATTGTGGACGTTTTTCAGGCCCTCATCAACGACGTTTCTGTGGGAGGTTGTCAGCAACTCCATCTTGTAGCCGTTTATGCGGAAGATTTCCATTATAAGACCGAAGTGGATAGGAAGCATATCGGGAATGAGAATGGTATGCGTTTCCTTCATTTCGGGAGTAAATTTTGCGTTTGACAAATTGATTACTTTCCTTTCGTTGGAATGGTTTGTCGTATCTTGAATAATTGTGTACCGTAAACAGCAACTCTGTTGCTGTTAGAGAGGCTCTCTCTTGCAGAGCCTCTCTCTTTTTTGGCTTACGCCAAAAAATTCACTCTCCAGAGCGCTTCTCAGGCAGCGCCTGCGGGCGCAAGAAACCAAACGCAAGCGTTTGGTTGGGTGTTTCGCTCG